>NZ_LIRK01000167.1 GCF_001419765.1 Streptomyces torulosus | reverse complement strand
GCGCGGGAGAGCTCGGGGGGTGGCGTTCGATGGCGACCGCGGCTCGTTCGCGCGGTGCCCCACGCCCCGGAAAAGCACCCGATCGCGCCCTGTCACGCCCCTGTCCGCTGATCGATCAAAGATCATTCCCGCAGGTCAGATGAGGCTTACCTAAGTGACGCACGGCACCGCCAGGCCGTCCGGGCGCGGCTTGCCCCCCTCCGCGGAATTACGCAACAATGGCGTTGTGAAAAACGTTGGCGCGGCTCCGCAGGAGGAACTCGCGACCGGTGAGCGATCGACTCGCAACCGGGTCGCGCGCTCCATCCTGGATCACGGGCCGTCCACCGTGGCCGACCTGGCAGGCCGTCTCGGCCTGACCCAGGCCGCTGTCCGCCGACACCTCGACGCCCTGGTCGCCGACGATGTCGTGCAGCCCCGTGAGCAGCGTGTCTACGGCGCGCGCACGCGCGGGCGCCCGGCCAAGGTGTTCGCCCTGACGGACTGCGGCCGCGACGCCTTCGACCAGTCGTACGACAAGCTGGCCGTGGACGCGCTCCGCTGGATCGCGGACCAGGAGGGCGGGGAGCAGGCCGTCGCCGCCTTCGCCCGTGCCCGGGTCACTGCCCAGGCCGGCGAATACCGCAAGGCGGTCGAGGCAGCCGCCCCCGAGGACAGGGCCGAAGCCCTGGCCAAGGCCTTGAGCGCGGACGGGTACGCTGCTACGGCACGCAGTGCCCCCCACCCCCACCAGGGTGAGCAGCTCTGCCAGCACCACTGCCCGGTGGCCCATGTGGCCGAGCAGTTCCCGCAACTCTGCGAGGCCGAGACCGAGCTCTTCGCCGAACTGCTCGGTACACACGTCCAGCGGCTGGCCACCATCGCCCACGGCGACGGCGTCTGCACGACGTTCATCCCCAGAATTTCCAAGTCAGCCACCAACGCATCCGCAAGCACGGCCGGGAGGAACCCCGCATGACTCTCCCCATCGAGGAGACCGCCCACCCTGAGCTCGAGGGCCTGGGTAAGTACGAATACGGCTGGGCGGACTCCGACGAGGCCGGTGCCGCAGCGAAGCGCGGTCTGAACGAGGACGTCGTCCTCGACATCTCCGGCAAGAAGTCCGAGCCGGAGTGGATGACGAAGCTGCGTCTCAAGGGCCTGAAGCTGTTCGAGAAGAAGCCCATGCCGAACTGGGGCTCGGACCTCTCGGGCATCGACTTCGACAACATCAAGTACTTCGTGCGCTCCACGGAGAAGCAGGCGGAGTCCTGGGAGGACCTGCCCGAGGACATCAAGAACACCTACGACAAGCTGGGCATCCCCGAGGCGGAGAAGCAGCGCCTCGTCGCCGGTGTCGCCGCCCAGTACGAGTCGGAGGTCGTCTACCACCAGATCCGCGAGGACCTGGAGGAGCAGGGCGTCATCTTCCTCGACACCGACACCGCGCTGAAGGAGCACCCGGAGCTCTTCAAGGAGTACTTCGGCACCGTCATCCCGGCCGGCGACAACAAGTTCGCCGCGCTGAACACCGCCGTGTGGTCCGGCGGCTCCTTCATCTACGTGCCGAAGGGCGTGCACGTCGAGATCCCGCTCCAGGCCTACTTCCGTATCAACACGGAGAACATGGGCCAGTTCGAGCGGACCCTGATCATCGTCGACGAGGGCGCCTACGTGCACTACGTCGAGGGTTGTACGGCCCCGATCTACAAGTCGGACTCGCTGCACTCCGCGGTCGTCGAGATCATCGTCAAGAAGAACGCCCGCTGCCGCTACACGACCATCCAGAACTGGTCGAACAACGTCTACAACCTGGTCACCAAGCGCGCCGTCGCCTACGAGGGCGCCACCATGGAGTGGATCGACGGCAACATCGGCTCCAAGGTGACGATGAAGTACCCGGCCGTCTACCTGATGGGCGAGCACGCCAAGGGCGAGACCCTCTCCATCGCCTTCGCGGGCGAGGGCCAGCACCAGGACGCCGGCGCCAAGATGGTCCACATGGCCCCGAACACGTCCTCGAACATCGTCTCGAAGTCCGTGGCGCGCGGCGGTGGCCGCACCTCCTACCGCGGTCTGATCGAGATCGGCGAGGGCGCCCCCGGCTCCAAGTCGAACGTGCTGTGCGACGCCCTGCTCGTCGACACCATCTCCCGCTCGGACACCTACCCGTACGTCGACGTCCGTGAGGACGACGTGTCCATGGGCCACGAGGCGACCGTCTCCAAGGTCTCCGAGGACCAGCTCTTCTACCTGATGAGCCGCGGTCTGTCGGAGGACGAGGCCATGGCGATGATCGTGCGCGGCTTCGTCGAGCCGATCGCCAAGGAGCTGCCCATGGAGTACGCGCTGGAGCTCAACCGGCTGATCGAGCTGCAGATGGAAGGCGCGGTCGGCTGACCCCAGACCTTCCGGTCCAGCAGCAGGCGGCCCGCCTCTCCGGGGCGGGCCGAAGATCGTAAACGTAGGAAGAGAGCAGACCGACAGCCATGGCTGAGGCTCAGAACATCCCGGTGGGCTCCACCACCGCCGGCTCGATCGCGGTGGCCGCCGAGTCGACCGTCGTCTCGCGCATGAGCGCGCCCCCGTCCTTCGACGTGGCGGACTTCCCCGTGCCGCACGGCCGCGAGGAGGAGTGGCGGTTCACCCCGCTGGAGCGGCTGCGCGGGCTGCACGACGGCACCGCCGTCGGCACCGGCGACGGCATGAAGGTCGACGTGCAGGCCCCCGAGGGCGTCACCGTCGAGGCCGTCGGTCGCGACGACGCCCGCATCGGCAAGGCGGGCACCCCGGTGGACCGCGTCGCCGCCCAGGCCTACTCGGCGTTCGAGAAGGCCGGTGTGATCACCGTCCCCAAGGAGACGGTCCTCACCGAGCCGATCCGCATCGCCGTGCACGGCGAGGGCGGCACCGCCTTCGCCCACCAGGTCATCGAACTGGGTGCCTTCGCCGAGGCCGTCGTCGTCATCGACCACACCGGTGACGCCGTGCTCGCCGCCAACGTCGACTACGTCCTCGGTGACGGCGCCAAGCTGACCGTCGTCTCCGTGCAGGACTGGGACGACAAGGCCGTGCACATCGCCCAGCACAACGCCCTCGTCGGCCGGGACGCCTCCTTCAAGTCGGTCGTCGTCACCTTCGGCGGCGACGTCGTCCGCCTCCACCCGCGCGTCACCTACGCCGGCCCCGGCGGCGAGGCCGAGCTGTTCGGTCTGTACTTCACGGACGCCGGCCAGCACCAGGAGCACCGCCTGCTGGTCACGCACAACGTGCCGCACTGCAAGTCCAACGTGGTCTACAAGGGCGCCCTCCAGGGCGACGGAGCCCACGCGGTGTGGATCGGCGACGTCCTCATCGAGGCCGCGGCCGAGGGCACCGACACCTACGAGATGAACCGGAACCTCGTCCTCACGGACGGCGCCCGTGTCGACTCCGTGCCGAACCTGGAGATCGAGACCGGTGAGATCGTCGGCGCCGGCCACGCCTCGGCGACCGGCCGCTTCGACGACGAGCAGCTCTTCTACCTGATGGCCCGCGGTATTCCCGCCGAGGAGGCCCGCCGACTCGTCGTGCGCGGCTTCTTCGCCGAGCTGGTCCAGCAGATCGGCGTCGACGACATCGAGCAGCGCCTGCTCGAGAAGATCGACGAGGAGCTGGAGACCATGTCTGGACCGGGCCGATGACCACCTTCGTACGCGCCTGCGGGCTGAGCGAGCTGGAGGAGGACACCCCCAAGCGGGTGGAACTCGACGGCACGCCGGTCTCGGTCGTGCGGACCGAGGGAGAGGTGTTCGCCATCCACGACATCTGCTCCCACGCGAACGTCTCGCTCTCCGAGGGCGAGGTGGAGGACTGCCAGATCGAGTGCTGGCTGCACGGCTCCGCGTTCGACCTCCGCACCGGTAAGCCGTCCGGCCTACCCGCGACGCGCCCCGTCCCCGTATACCCCGTAAAGATCGAAGGGGACGACGTGCTCGTCTCCCTCACCCAGGAGTCCTGAGGCACCCATGGCAACGCTTGAAATCCGAGACCTGCACGTCACCGTCGAGGCCGACAACGCCACGAAGGAGATCCTCAAGGGCGTCGACCTCACCGTGAAGCAGGGCGAGACGCACGCCATCATGGGCCCCAACGGCTCCGGCAAGTCGACCCTCGCCTATTCGCTCGCGGGTCACCCGAAGTACACGATCACCGGCGGCACCGTGCTGCTCGACGGCGAGGACGTCCTGGAGATGTCCGTCGACGAGCGCGCCCGCGCGGGCCTGTTCCTGGCGATGCAGTACCCCGTCGAGGTTCCCGGCGTCTCGGTCTCCAACTTCCTGCGGACCTCCGCCACCGCCATCCGCGGCGAGGCCCCCAAGCTGCGCACCTGGGTCAAGGAGGTCAAGGAGGCCATGCAGCGCCTCAACATGGACCCCTCCTTCGCCGAGCGCAACGTCAACGAGGGCTTCTCCGGCGGTGAGAAGAAGCGCCACGAGATCCTCCAGCTCGAACTGCTCAAGCCGAAGGTCGCGATCCTCGACGAGACGGACTCCGGTCTGGACGTCGACGCGCTCCGGGTCGTCTCCGAGGGCGTCAACCGCGTCCGTGAGACCGGCGAGGTCGGCACCCTGCTGATCACGCACTACACGCGCATCCTGCGCTACATCAAGCCCGACCACGTCCACGTCTTCGCGGGCGGCCGGATCGTCGAGTCCGGTGGCCCCGAGCTCGCCGACAAGCTGGAGAACGAGGGCTACGAGGCATACACGAAGGGTGGCGCATCCGCGTGACACAGCTGCCGGGCCTCCTCGACACAGAGGCGATCCGCAAGGACTTCCCCATCCTGGACCGTCAGGTCCACGACGAGCGGAAGCTCGTGTACCTGGACAACGCGGCGACCTCGCAGAAGCCGCGCCAGGTGCTGGACGCCCTGAGCGAGTACTACGAGCGCTACAACGCCAACGTCCACCGCGGTGTGCATGTGCTCGCCGAGGAGGCCACGGCGCTGTACGAGGGTGCGCGCGACAAGGTCGCCGCGTTCATCAACGCTCCCAGCCGCGACGAGGTGATCTTCACCAAGAACGCCTCCGAGTCGCTGAACCTCGTGGCGAACATGCTCGGCTGGGCCGACGAGCCCTACCGGGTGGACTCCGAGACCGAGATCGTCATCACGGAGATGGAGCACCACTCCAACATCGTGCCGTGGCAGCTGCTCGCGCAGCGCACGGGCGCGAAGCTGAAGTGGTTCGGCCTCACCGACGACGGCCGGCTCGACCTGTCGAACATCGACGAGATCATCACGGAGAAGACGAAGATCGTCTCCTTCGTGCTGGTGTCCAACATCCTGGGCACGGTCAACCCGGTCGAGGCGATAGTGCGCCGGGCGCAGGAGGTCGGCGCCCTGGTCTGCGTCGACGCCTCGCAGGCCGCGCCGCACATGCCGCTGGACGTCCAGGCCCTCCAGGCCGACTTCGTGGCCTTCACCGGCCACAAGATGTGCGGCCCGACCGGCATCGGCGTGCTCTGGGGCCGCCAGGAGCTCCTGGAGGACCTGCCCCCGTTCCTCGGCGGCGGCGAGATGATCGAGACGGTGTCGATGCACTCGTCGACGTACGCCCCCGCCCCGCACAAGTTCGAGGCGGGCACCCCGCCGATCGCCCAGGCGGTCGGTCTGGGCGCGGCGATCGACTACCTCAACTCGATCGGCATGGACAAGATCCTCGCCCATGAGCACGCCCTCACCGAGTACGCGGTGAAGCGTCTGGCGGAGGTCCCTGACCTGCGGATCATCGGCCCGGCCACGGCCGAGGACCGGGGCGCGGCGATCTCCTTCACGCTCGGTGACATCCACCCGCACGACGTGGGCCAGGTCCTCGACGAGCAGGGCATCGCGGTTCGGGTCGGCCACCACTGCGCCCGCCCCGTCTGCCTGCGGTACGGAATTCCCGCGACCACGCGAGCGTCGTTCTATCT
Source organism: Streptomyces torulosus (assembly GCF_001419765.1). Classification (GTDB taxonomy): domain Bacteria; phylum Actinomycetota; class Actinomycetes; order Streptomycetales; family Streptomycetaceae; genus Streptomyces; species Streptomyces torulosus. The sequence goes on along the minus strand of NZ_LIRK01000167.1, from coordinate 8,119 downwards.
GTACTCCACGCCGGCCGAGATCGACGCGCTGGTCGACGGCCTGGAGCACGTACGGAACTTCTTCGGCTGATGGGACGAGCGATCGCATGAAGCTGGACTCGATGTACCAGGAAGTCATCCTGGACCACTACAAGAACCCGCACGGGCGGGGCTTGCGGGATGGCGACGCCGAGGTGCACCACGTGAACCCCACGTGCGGCGACGAGATCACCCTGCGCGTGAAGTACGACGGTACGACCATCGAGGACGTCTCGTACGAGGGCCAGGGCTGCTCGATCAGCCAGGCCAGCGCCTCCGTGCTGAACGAGTTGCTCGTCGGCAAGGAGCTGACGGACGCGCGGCGGATCCAGGAGACCTTCCTGGAGCTGATGCAGTCCAAGGGGAAGATCGAGCCGGACGACGCGATGGAGGAGGTCCTGGAGGACGCGGTCGCGTTCGCCGGGGTCTCCAAGTACCCGGCCCGGGTCAAGTGCGCCCTCCTCAGCTGGATGGCGTGGAAGGACGCGACGGCCCAGGCGCTGGGCGCCGACGCCGAAAGGAAGACGGCATGAGCGACACCGTGGAGATGAAGCCGGCCTCCGAGGAGGAGATCCGCGAGGCCCTGTACGACGTCGTCGACCCCGAGCTGGGCATCGACGTCGTCAACCTGGGCCTGATCTATGGCATCCACATCGACGACGCGAACATCGCGACGATCGACATGACCCTGACCTCGGCGGCCTGCCCGCTGACCGATGTCATCGAGGACCAGGCCAAGTCCGCCACGGACGGCCTCGTCAACGAGCTGCGCATCAACTGGGTCTGGATGCCCCCGTGGGGCCCGGACAAGATCACGGACGACGGCCGCGAGCAGCTTCGGGCGCTCGGGTTCAACGTCTGAGACCGACCACATGAGTGTGGCCCCCGGCGAAAGTCGCCGGGGGCCACACTCATGTCCGGGTGCCGTGCCGTCAGTCGAGGCCCTTCACCAGGCGGAAGAAGAAGTCCTGCCGGTTGCCGGTGTTGTAGCCGTACGGGTCCAGGACCAGCTCGAAGTTCCGGTGACGCAGCACGCGGTCGGGGTAGTTCACCGACTGGAGCATCATGGCGTCCGAGTACGGCGACCGCATGGCGCAGAACGTCGCGTCCTGCTTGAAGAGGTTCGAGCCGTCGTTGCCGCTGACGCGGAGCCGGAAGTTCTGGTGCCTGACGTACCGTCCGTCCGCCATGCGGAAGGAGTAGCAGTCGGACCGGGCGAGGCCGGAGACCACCTTGAAGGTGGAGTCCTCGCGGGTCTCGCTTCCGCTGTAGGTGCCCACCGGGTCGAGGCGGATCGCACCGCCGCTCAGGTGCCAGTACCGGTCCGGGTAGTTGACGGCCTGTACGGACTTCCGGTTCACGGACGCCGACGGCGGGTTCTTCGCGGGCGACGTCGACTTGGACGGCTTGGGGGCCGGCTTCGCGCCGCCCTGCTGCTTGTCGTCCGAACCGGAGTCCTCGGAGTCGGAGGAACCCTTGCCCTTGCCCTCGCCCTTGGAGCCGCCCTTGGCGTCCTGCGGCTCGGACAGCCCGCTCTTCCCGTCGGGGGCCGTGGTCGGCGACGCCGGGGGAAGGGAGAGCGGGGCGACCGGGTCGTCGGCCAGCGTGGTGCGGTCCGTGCGGGTCTGTGACGTGTCGTCAGAACCGGAGTCCTGGATGACGATCGCGGTCACGCACGACGACACGACGGCCAGGGCGAGCGCTCCGGCCAGCCAGAGGCGGCGGGTGCCCGGTATTCGGGTGTCGTCAGGGGCGACACCGGTCTCCCACACCTTCGCGGATCTCAGCACCGGGAGGTTGGGGGTGTTCTGGTCCGGATCAGGTCCGGGCTTCGTTGGCGGCATGCGCGGTTCCCTCGGCGTCGCACAGGCGGACGCGAATTCGTCATGCGGGTCAGGGGAGGTGGTACGTGTCACCGGTGTGTGCGAACCCTTGCGGTCGTCACACAATCGGGAGATTGACCGTTGAAACAGTAGTGGACCAAGTGGTGTGCGGGGAGCCCTTTCGGAGAGCGCTTCCATAACGGAACGGCCCCGAAACGGCGGCCTCTTGGGGAGACATTTCCGTGCGGGTGCGCCCGATCGGGGACGGACGGGGGCACCCACGAGGGGCCCTCGCGCCTCTTCTCGCTCTCGATCTGCCCTCGATGTGCACTCGGTGTGTCGTCGGTGTGTCCTTGATGCGGTCTCGCTGTGGCGTTGATGTGTACGGCTGTACGTATCCATGTGTACGCTAGTACACATGGGATATCTGCTGCTCGGCTTCGCCATAGCCGCCGAGGTCGTCGCCACCACCGCGATGAAGTACAGCGAGGGCTTCAGCAAGGTGGGCCCGTCGCTGATCACCGGGATCGGCTACCTGATCTCCTTCGGGCTGCTCGCCCAGGCGCTCAAGTCGATGTCGATCGGCACGGCCTACGCCATCTGGTCCGGCGTCGGCACCGCCAGCGTCGCCGCGCTCGGCCTCGTGCTGTTCGGGGAGGGGCTGAGCCCCGCCAAGGCCGCCGGGATCGTGCTGATCGTGGCGGGAGTCGTCGTCCTCAACCTGGGAGGCGCCCACTGATGGCCCGGCGCTACGACCCCGAGCGGCGGCAGCGGATCATCGACGCGGCGATCCGCGTCGTCGGGGAGAAGGGCATCGCCGGGCTGAGCCACCGGAGCGTGGCCGCCGAGGCGGACGTACCGCTCGGCTCGACGACGTACCACTTCAAGACCCTCGACGACCTCATGGTGGCGGCGCTGCGGCAGGCCAACGAGGGGTACGCGCGCACGGTCCTGGCCCGCGGCGCCCTCCAGGACCCGGAGTCCGACCTGGCCGCCGAACTCGCCGCGCTCGGCAGCGAATGGTTCGCCGGCGACCGTACGGGCCTGGAGGTCGAGTACGAGCTCTACCTGGCCGCACTGCGCCGCCCGGCCCTCCGCCCGGTCGCCGCGGAGTGGGCGGAGGGCTTCGCCGACTGCCTCGCCCTGCGCACGGATCCGGTGACCGCGCGGGCCCTGGTCGCCCTGATCGACGGGATCTGCCTCCAGGTGCTGCTGACGGGGGCGCCGTACGACGAGGAGTACACGCGGGAGGTGCTGGCGCGGGTGATCGGCTGAGGGGGAGGCGACGCCGGCCCGGAGAAGGGCGCCGCCCGTTCCCCGGCGGAGATGTACCGCGCGCTGTCGGCGCTGCCGACCGATGCCCGGGGGGCGCTCAGGGCCCTGTGGGAGGAGAACGCCCTCACGGACGACAACAAGGCCTCCCAGGAGGAGAACGACTTCGGGGAGATCGAGCACCTGCTGGGCGCCGAGGTCAAGCCGCCCCGGGGGGGCGGGCCTGTACCGCGCCGACCACCATGCCGGGCCTGACCGTCGTGGACCATCCGGTCGAGGACGCGGTCGGTCGGAAGGCCGTCGCCCTGGACATGGGCCGTTGCCGGCGGGGGTGCGGGGCCGTTCCGCTGCCGGCTGTCCGTCGGCGGGGTGCCGGGCCGCTCTCGGTCGGTCGCCGAGCGGGCCAGGGTGCCCTCTTCCGGCTGTGCGCCGGCCGGGTGCCCGGTTGCCTGTCACTCCGGGGGCTGCCCGGCTCCTGAGACGGCCGTGGTGTGGGTTGGCCTGGGCCGCCCCCGGGCGGTTAGGTTTCCCTCATGACCGACACGACTGCTCCTCGCACCACCGGCGCCGTGGCCGCCGGCCTCGCCACGATCGCCGCCGACGGCACTGTTCTCGACACCTGGTACCCCGCGCCCGAGCTCGCCGCCGAGCCGGGCCCGTCCGGCACCGAGCGGCTCGACGCCGAGCGGGCGGCCCAGCTGCTGGGCGGCGGCGCGACGGCGGCGATCGGTCAGGACACCCGCCGGGGCGTCGAGGTCGTCGCGGTCCGCACGGTCATCTCCTCGCTCGACGAGAAGCCGGGCGACACGCACGACGCCTACCTGCGCCTCCACCTGCTCTCCCACCGCCTGGTGAAGCCGCACGGCCAGAGCCTGGACGGCATCTTCGGCCTCCTGGCCAACGTCGCCTGGACCTCACTCGGCCCGGTCGCCGTCGACGACCTGGAGAAGGTCCGGCTCAACGCGCGCGCCGAGGGGCTGCACCTCCAGGTGACGTCCGTCGACAAGTTCCCGCGGATGACGGACTACGTGGCCCCCAAGGGCGTCCGTATCGCCGACGCCGACCGGGTCCGGCTGGGCGCGCACCTCGCCGAGGGCACCACGGTCATGCACGAGGGCTTCGTCAACTTCAACGCCGGCACCCTCGGCACGTCGATGGTGGAGGGCCGTATCTCCGCCGGTGTCGTCGTCGGTGACGGCTCCGACATCGGGGGCGGCGCCTCCACGATGGGCACGCTGTCCGGTGGCGGCAACGTCATCATCTCCATCGGCGAGCGCTGCCTGGTCGGCGCCGAGGCGGGTGTCGGCATCGCCCTCGGTGACGAGTGCGTGGTGGAGGCCGGCCTGTACGTCACCGCGGGCACCCGCGTCACGATGCCCGACGGCCAGGTCGTCAAGGCCCGCGAGCTCTCCGGCGCCTCGAACATCCTCTTCCGCCGCAACTCGGTCACCGGCACGGTCGAGGCCCGCCCGAACAACGCGGTCTGGGGCGGCCTGAACGAGATTTTGCACAGCCACAACTGACGACCGGCGAGCCGGAATCACGGAGCGCGCCCTTCCACGGCCCGAGCAGGGCCGGGGGAGGGCGCTGCGCGTGTGGGCGGCAGGGGGACACCGCGCTGATCGTCCCGCGTCGAAGCCCCCGGGGATCCCGTACGGGTTGATCCGCGTGACCTTCCGGTGGGGGTGGGCGATGAACCCGTGGGACGCACAGTCCTATCAGAGGGCGAACCGACGAGATGAGGGGCCGGACAGGATGAGGATCGATCGGTTGAGGACCGTGGCACGAGTGGTGAGCGGGGTGGTCGGCGCGGCCGTGGTGTGCGGGCTGCCCGCCGGTGTCGCGCACGCCGACGAGACCAACAGGGACTCGCACAACGGCCCCCGTATCGGGCTCGTCAATGTCGGCCAGGTCGACGACCCGATGGAGGACGTGTTGGAGCACACCCTGCTGTTCGGTGACGGGTACCGCTGGGGCTGACCCCGCCGCCAGCAGGAGTCCGGGGCCCGTACCGCGCCAGCGCGTCGTGCGGGCCCCGGCCCCTGTCCGGGAACTTTTTTCGGCGTACCGGCATAGCGGGGGGCGCATCCGCGCGTCACACAGAGCACAGGGGCGGGACACAGGGCCCGCCGGGGAAGAGAAGGTGACGATGGATGCCGCAGGTCAGGAGAGTTTCCGCGAGTTCGTGGCCGGACGGTCGTCGGCGCTGCTGAAGACCGCCGTACTGCTCAGCGGCGGCGACCGGCACGCCGCCGAGGATCTGCTGCAGAACGCGCTCATCAAGGCGGCCGGCCGCTGGCAGCGGATCGACGAACCCGAGGCGTACGTACGGCAGATCCTGTACCGGCAGCAGATCAGCCGCTGGCGGCTGAAATGGCGCCGCAGGGAGGTCACCGTCGCCGAGCTGCCCGAGAGCGGCGCCGCCGACGGCGCGGCCGGGGTGGAACTGCGCCTGGTGATGCGCGGCGCGCTCGCCCGGCTGACCGCACGGCAGCGGACCATGCTCGTGCTGCGCTACTTCGAGGACCTGCCCGAGGCCGATGTGGCCCGCATCCTCGGCTGCTCCGTCGGGACCGTCCGGTCCACCACCCACCGCTCCCTCGCCCGGCTGCGGGAACTCGCGCCCGAACTGGCCGGTCTCGGCCAGGCCCCGGCCGAGCAGCGGCCTTCCCGTGACTTCTCGCCCGTGGAGGTGCGTCCATGAACGTCGATGAACTGGTGCGCGACTCCCTGCGGGAGCAGGCCGCCGAACAACCGCCCCTGGACCCAGGCTTCGCCGACCGCGTGCTGAACGTGCGGCGCCGCCGCCGCACCCGCAGGATCGCCACGGTCGCCGCGGCGACCGCCGCCGTGGTCGCCGTCGCGGTCGCCGTGCCGCTGTTGGAGTCCGGCAAGGACGAGGTGCGGCTCGCCAGCGAGATGAACAAGAGCGACATCATCGCCCACCCCGACCAGTCGCCGCCGCGCGACCTGATCGCCGCCGGGGACACGGCGCTGGCCGCGTACTACACGTATTCCACGGTCAAGACGTCCAAGGACACCGCGGTCAGCCAGCGTACGTATCGGATCCTCGACCAGAGGAACGGCAAGTACGTGAAGGACGACCGCTGGTCCATGGTCTCGGTCGCCCCCGGCATGCGGACCGCCGCCGTCCTGGAGCGGGACCTGCCGGTCAAGCGGATCGGGCTGCTCGACCTGCTCACCGGCGAGGTGGACCGCTGGATTCCGGTCGAGCGGGGTGTCGCGAGCGTCGAGTTCTCGTCCGACGGCAGCAAGCTCGTCGCCACCACGTACAGCAAGAGCCCCGACCTGCTGACCAGGCAGGACTACGACTTGGACGGCGACGGAAAGAAGAACGACTACGAGCCCGACCGGGCGACGTCCCACCGGACCGGCTTCTACGTCGTGGATGTCGACACCGGGCAGGCCGACTGGAGCGAGGTCGTCACCGACAACCAGGACGGGCTCGTCAACTCACGCCAGGACTTCGCCTTCAGCGGCGACGCCAAGTCGGTCTACACCGGGCTGACCATGGAACCGCACCAGCAGTACTACGACCTCAAGGGCAACAAGGTCCCCGCGCCGCCCAACGAGAGGTACCTGCACTGGTTCGTGGAGGCGCGGCTCTCCCCGGACGGCAAGCTCGCGGCCGGTGACTTCGCGGGCGGCGCCAGGACCACCGCCTCGGAGATCATCGACCCCTACACCGGCAAGCGCCTCCACAAGGTGCGCGGACAGCAACTGCTCGCCTGGGTCGACAACAAGCGGCTCATCGCCTGGGACATCACGCCCGGGGCGAACGAGTTCCACAACGCCCTGGTACTCGTCACCATCGGCAGCGACAAGACGCTCCCGCTCAGCGGCGCCCGCAAGGGGAACGACGGCGCCGCCGGACGCTGGAACCCGGTCTTCGCCACCCGCTGACCACCGGGGCCGCGCTCTCCGCCCACTGCCGGGACGTGCGCCGCCCCGCCGACCTCGGGGGCGTGCGTCCTCAGGCGGCGACCAGGGCTTCGTACGCCCCCAGCAGCCCGTCGGCCACCTCTCGGCCGGCGGGCCGCAGCGGTGCCCGGACCGGGCCCGCGGGCAGGCCCAGCCGCCCGAGCAGGGCCTTCGCCGTGACGGTGCCGGGCAGGCCGGAAGCCATCATCGCCTCCGTGAGCGGGACCGCCGCCCGCTGCAACCGTGCGGCCTCCGCGGTGTCGCCCGCGTCGAACGCGTCCACGATCGACCGGAAGTGACGGGGCACCGCGTTGGCGACGGTGCCGATGTAGCCCGCGCCGCCGAGCGCGTACAGCGCCAGGACGTACTCGTCGCAGCCCGTGTAGTACGCCAAGTCTGTCTCCGCCAGCACCTTCTGGGTGCCGAGGAGGTCGTAGGCGCAGTCCTTCACGGCCACGATCCGGGGGTGGGCCGCGAGTCGGATCATGGTCGCCGGCTCGATCCGGGTGCCGGTGCGACCGGGGATGTCGTACAGGGCGAGTGGGAGGCCGCAGCGGTCGGCGAGTTCACGGAAGTGGGCCTCGACGGCGTCCTGCGGCGGCCTGCTGTAGTACGGGGTGACCGCCAACAGACCGTCCGCGCCCGCCTTCTCGGCGGCCAGGGCCAGCTCCACGGTGTGCCGGGTGTCGTACGTGCCCACGCCCGCCACGATCGTGGCCCGGTCCCCGACCGCCGCCCGGACCGCGCGGATCAGCTCCGCCTTCTCCGTGTCCGTCGTCGTCGGCGCCTCACCCGTCGTACCGGACAGGACCAGCCCCTCGCAGCCCCCCGCCACCAGCCGGTCGGCGAGCCGCTGCGCCCCGTCGAGGTCGAGCGCCCCGCTCGCGGTGAACGGGGTGATCATCGCGCAGAGGGCGCGGCCGAAGGGGGCGGGGCGGTGCGTGGTGGTGGTCATGGGGGTAGTGTCAGCGTGCGCATTGTGAAGCTCCACTTAATTCTTCTACGAGATATGCGGGAGCTTTGCTACGACGAGGGGGTGGACGGTGGCCGACGCGGGCTGGGGG
>NZ_LIRK01000166.1 GCF_001419765.1 Streptomyces torulosus | reverse complement strand
CCCCAGCCCCCAGAAAGGCCGCCCCCGATGTCCCGCGATCTCGACCCGGGCTCCACCATCTTCTTCACGCTGACCATCGACGGCGAGAGCCTCGGGTACTTCAACGGGTGCGAGGGACTCTCGTCGACGGTGGAGATCGAGCACCGTCAGGAGGGCGGGAACAACGGGTTCGTCTGGCAGCTGCCGTCCCGTGTCACCTTCTCCACCATCCGGCTGACCAGGCCGCTGACGCCGGACACGGCGAAGGTCGCGGCGTGGATCTCGTCCGTCGCCACCGGTGTGAAGCGGCCGACCGCCCAGATCGCCGCGCTGCGCGCGGACGGCTCGGAGGTCGCGCACTGGGGGCTGATCGACGTGCTGCCGGTGAGCTGGCAGGGCCCCACCCTGGACCCGGCCAACCCGAGCGTCGCCACGGAGGTCCTGGAGATCACCCACCACGGGTTCACGGACTGAGGGGGCGGGACAGACCATGGCAAGGGGCACCAAGGGCGGCGCCGGCAAGAGCCTCGTGCGCGCCACGCTCGCCATCCACGAGCCGCCGGTCGGCACCAGCACCAGCAAGGGCGCGCTGATCGAGACGTTCGCCTTCGACTTCAACCCGGCGCAGTTGCAGCTGAGCCGGCGCGCGCAGTGGAAGGTGACGCCGACGGCGGCGGTGCGCGACGGTTCCGTACCGGAGTTCATGGGGCCGGAGCCCCGTGAGATGACCGTCGAGATCTTCCTGGACTCCTCCGCCAAGCCGGGCGCCACCACGGTGCTGAAGAAGGTGGAGTCGCTGATGGGGTGCTGTGAGGTGACGTCGAAGAGCATCGCCGCGAAGCAGCCCTCGCCGCCGTGGGTGGAGTTCCAGTGGGGGGCGTTCTCGACGGCCCGGTTCACGGCGTACGTCAGCTCCGTGGACGCCACGTACTCCCTGTTCGGGACGACGGGCGTGCCGATCCGGGCCACATGTCAGGTCCGGCTGCACGAGATCCCCACCAAGACCAAGGGCCAGAACCCGACCTCGGGCGCGCTGACCGCGCGGAGCGTGCACCGGGTGGTGGCGGGCGACTCGCTGCAGTCGCTGGCGTGGCGGGAGTACGGGAACGCGGCGGCGTGGCGGGCGATCGCCGAGGCCAACGGGATCGACGACCCGACCCGGCTGACGACCGGCGTCGTCCTCGTCCTCCCGGCCGCCGAGGAGGTGGGTCTCTGATGGTGAAGCCGTCCCACTCCAACGTCGTCCACGTCACCATCGACGGCAACAAGCTGCCGACCGAGTACGCCGATCTGCTCGTCGGCGGCTGGGTCGACCTGGGGGCGGGGGTGCCCGGCGCGTTCCGGCTGACGTTCCGCGACCCGCACGGGCTGCTGCTCGGCAAGCTGAACATCAGGTTCGGCTCGCTGGTGGTCATCGCCTCCGTCGCCGACGGCAAGGGCGCGGGTTCCCCGCTGCTCACCGGCGAGGTCACCGGGATGGAGACCGACTACGACGGCACCGGCACGTTCACCGTCGTCCGCGGCTACGACCCGGGGCACCGGCTGATGCGGGTGCGCAGGGTGGCCGCGTACCGCAACCAGACGGCCGCCGACATCGCCCGCAAGCTGGCCTCGACGAACGGCATCCCGGTCGGGCGGATCCAGGGCACGAAGACGGTCTACGAGTTCATCAGCCAGTCGAACGTCACCGACTGGGACTTCCTGGCGCGGCTCGCCGACGAGAACGAGATGGTGATGTCGCTGGACTCCCGGGGGAAGTTCCAGTTCGTCGAGCCGAAGCCGGCGTCGGGGGCGCCCGCGACGAGCACCCCCGGCGAGAAGAGTCCCTTCGTGTTCCAGGCCGGTGTCGACGTGCTGCGCTGCCGGGCCGCCGTGACCGCCGCCGACCAGGTCGACAAGGTCGAGGCGCGCGGCTGGAACGTGACCACGAAGAAGAAGCTCACGGCGACGACGAGGGCGAGCACCAGCCCCGGTGTCGCCATCGGCACCACCCCGCAGAAGGCCGCGAACCCGTTCAAGGCGGCGAAGCTCGTCGAGACCGACCACCCGTACGACCGCCAGGCCGAGGTCACGCACGCGGCGAGCTCCCTCGCCGACGACATCACCTCCGCGTTCGCCGAACTGGAGGTGACGGTGCGCGGCAACCCCGAGCTGCGGCCCGGGGTGCCGATCACATTGACCGACGTGGGCACCCCCTTCGAGGGCAAGTACACCTGCACCGCCGTACGGCACACCTTCGGCGACGGCAGCCACTACGAGACGTTCGTGACGGTCAGCGGGCGCCAGTGGCGCTCCCTGTTCGGCCTGACCTCGGGGGGTTCCGCGGCGGCCCCGAGGCTGCCCAGTGTGGCCAACGCGCTGGTCACCGACGTCGCGGACCCGCTGAAACAGGGCCGGGTGAAGCTCCAGTTCCCGTGGCTGGACGACGCGTACGTCAGCGACTGGACGCGGACGGTGCAGCTGGGCGGCAAGGGCGGCGGTGGGATCTTCCCGCTGGACGTCGGCGACGAGGTGCTGGTCGCCTTCGACCGGGGCACGCTGGACCACCCGTTCGTCATCGGCGGCCTCTACAACGGCGTCGACAAGCCGACGCCGGTCAAGGACGTGTGGCTGCACGACCCGGTCAAGAAGAAGGCGATCCGGCACACGCTGTCCGACCGGGACGGCAACCGGGTGGACCTCCTCAGCCAGCAGACGGGCCTGCGCAAGCAGGGCGTGCGGCTGGCCACCGGCAACGACCGGCTGATCGTCAACCTGGACCGGACGAAGACCGAGATCACGGTGGACAGCAAGGGCGCCGTGCGGATCAAGGGCGGCACGTCGGTGTCGGTGAACGCCGGTACGGATCTGACGCTGAGCGGGCGGCGGTCCGTGACCATCAGGAGCGGCGGGCCGCTCACCCTGCAGGGCCAGGGGCTGGTCGGTCTCCGCTCGCTGGCCGGCGCCGTCAACGTGTCCGCGATGGGCGCCCTCAACCTCAGCGCGACCGGCGCGACCACGGTCAACGCGGCCGGGACCGTGCAGATCAACGCCGTGGGCCAGCTGGGCCTCAAGGCCGTCAAGGTCGACATCTTCGGCGGGTTCTTCGTCAACACGATCAAGTACCCGTTCGGGTGAGGGCCGAGAAGGGCGCCGGGACGTCACGCACGTCCGACACCGAAGCGCCGCAGACACACACGTACGTCAGGAAGGGAGGCCGGCCCGCAGATGGCCGAGCAGTTCGTCGGGTCCGGTTGGGCGTTCCCGCTGCGCATCGGGCCGACCGGAGGCATCGCCCTGGTCAGCGGGGAGCGCGAGATCGAGGAGGCCATCCGGCTGATCCTCGCCACCGCGCCCGGTGAGCGGCCGATGCGCCCCGAGTTCGGCTGCGCCATCCACGACCTGGTGTTCGCCCCGGTCAACGAGGCCACCGCCGGCCGGATCCAGCACGAGGTGTACGCGAGCCTCGACCGCTGGGAGCCGCGCATCGAGGTCAGCGAGGTGGAGGTGACCGCCGGCGCGGAGCAGGGCGTGCTCTTCATCGACGTCCGCTACGCGATCCGCGGCACCAACAACCCGCGCAGCCTGGTCTTCCCGTTCTATGTCATCCCCTCCCACGACGAGCCGGACGTGACGTCCGAGGCTCCCGAAAGCGACCGCTGATGGCCCTGCCCTCCCCCAACCTCGACGACCGCCGCTTCCAGCAGTTCGTCGACGACGCCAAGCGCTACATCCAGCAGCGCGCCCCGGAGTGGACCGACCACAACGTCTCCGACCCCGGTGTCACCCTCGTGGAGACGGTGGCCCACATGGCCGACCAGATCGTCTACCGGCTCAACCGGGTGCCGGAGAAGAACCACCTCGCCTTCCTGGACCTGGTGGGCATCACACTGTTCCCGCCGTCCGCCGCCCGTACGGACGTCACGTTCTGGCTCTCCGCGCCGCAGGAGGAGCCGGTGCTGATGCCCGTCGGCACCGAGGTCGCCACCGTGCGCACCGAGAGCGAGGAGGCGGTGGCCTTCGCCACCGAGCACGAACTGACCGTCGTGCCGTGCGAGTTGCGGCACCTGGTGGTGCAGCTGAGCGGTGAGCCGGTCACCGACCGGACCGCCGACCTCGCGGAGGGCAAGGACCTGATGTGCTTCGCGGAGGCCCCCCGGCCCGGCGACTGCATGCTCCTCGGTCTGAGCGCGGCGGTCCCGTCGTGCGCGGTCGCGCTGGAACTGGACAGCCGCGTCGACGGTGTCGGCGTGGACCCCCGGCAGCCGCCGCTGGTGTGGGAGGCGTGGACGGAGGACGGCTGGGCCGCGTGCGAGGTCGACCGGGACGGCACGGGCGGCCTGAACCGGCCCGGCGCGGTCGTCCTGCACATGCCCGGCGGCCACACCCTGTCCCGCACCGGCGGCCAGGAGGCCGGCTGGCTGCGCTGCCGGGTCACCGAGCCCCTCCCCGACCAGCCCTTCTACACCACCTCCCCGACCGTGCGTGCCGCCGAGGCATTCACCCTCGGAGGCACCACCACCGCCGTGCACGCGGAGACGGTGCACGACGAGGCGCTCGGCGAGTCCACGGGCCTGCCGGGCCAGCGGCTGCGGCTGGCCCACGCGCCCGTGGTCGGCGACACCCCGCCGGTGCTGCTGCAGACCGCCGAGCACGAGGGCTGGACCGACTGGGAGGTCGTGCCCTCCTTCGCCGCGTCCACCCCGCACGACCGGCACATCACCCTCGACGCCGCCACCGGTGAGATCGCCTTCGGCCCGGCGGTCCGCGAACCCGACGGCACCCTGCGCCAGTACGGGGCCGTGGCCCCCAAGGGCGCCGTCATCCGGGCCCGCCGCTACCGCACCGGTGGCGGCCGCGCGGGCAACGTCGCCCGGGGTGCCGTCCAGGTCCTGCGCACGTCCATCCCGTACGTCTCCGAGGTCGTCAACCGGGAGGCCGCGCGCGGCGGTGTCGACGGGGAGACGGTGGAGGAGGCGAAGGTCCGGGCGCCCATCACCCTGCGCGCCCAGGAACGCGCGGTCACCCTGCGCGACTACGAGGAACTCGCGCGGCGCGCCGCCCCCGACACGGCCCGCATCACGTGTCTGGAGGGCGACGAGGGCGAGCACGGGGCGTACGCGGTACGGGTCCTGGTGGTCCCGCAGGCCGTGCCCGACCCCGGCGGCCGGCTGCGCTTCGAGCAACTCGTGCCCGGTGACGGGCTGTTGCGGCGCATCACCCGGCATCTCGACGAACGGCGCCTGATCGGCACCCGGTTGGCGGTGGGGCCGCCGTTCTACCAGGGGGTCACCGTCGTCGCCACGGTGCACGCCTTCCGGAGCGCCGACACCGACCGGGTCCGGCGGCAGGCCCACGACGCCCTCTACCGCCACCTCGACCCGCTGACCGGCGGCGCCGACGGGCGCGGCTGGCCGTTCGGCCGCCCCGTCCAGGCCGGGGAGGTCTTCGCCGTCCTCCAGCGGGTGCCCGGCGTCGAACTCGTCGACGAGGTCCGGCTCCACCCCGCGGACCCGCTGACCGGCAAACGGGGCGACCCCACCGACCGCATCGACCTCAGCCCGCCGTCCCTGGTGTTCTCCTTCGACCACCGGGTCCGAGTGATCGGGGACAAGCAGTGAGGGACCTCGACCGCTCCGGCACTCCCGACGGCGGGGCGTGGGCCTGCGACCGCTCCAGCCGACCCGACGACGGGACACAGGCCCTGGAGGCAGCGCGGGGTGGCGGCCTGTGCGGCTCCGCGGCGCGGGTGCGTCCGGCCGCGACGGCCCCGTACCCGGCACGCCGCCCCTTCCCCGGAGCGGGCGGGTACGAGGGGCGGCCCCGTATGAGGGGCTCCATAGACGGCCTCGGGTCGTCCTCCCCCATCGGCCACATGCTCCCGGCCGTCTTCGCCGACGACGACCTCGCGCAGCGTTTCGTCGCCGGCCTGGACGAGGTCCTCGCCCCCATCCTGGCCGTCCTCGACAACCTGGACTCCTACTTCACGCCCGCCCTCGCCCCGGTGGACTTCACGCGGTGGCTGGCCGGCTGGGTCGGCGCCGAGACCGACGGCACGGAACCGGAGGCCCGGCTGCGCGCGGCCGTCGCCGCCGCCGCGTATCTGCACCGGGTACGGGGCACCCGGCGCGGGCTGTCCGAGGCCGTACGGCTGGTGTTCGGCGTGGCACCGGAGATCAGCGAGAGCGGCGGCGCCGACTGGGACGCCCGCCCGCTGGGCCCGGTGCCCGGCGACCGTCGCCCCCATCTGCGCGTGTCGCTGCGGCTGCCGAACCCGACCCGCGCGGACGAACACCGGCTGGACGCCCTCGTGGCCGCCGCCCGCCCCGCCCACATGCCCTACACGGTCCACGTGACCGCCGCCGAAAGGACGCCCGAGACATGACCAGCCAGACCCCCGACACGGGCCGGGCCCGCAGCTGCGCCGAGTGCGGCACCCGCGGGGAGCCCGGCCAGTCCTTCTGCGACGCCTGCGGCGCGGTACTCGGCTGGTCCACCCTCACGGACGAGCCCCCGGCCCCCAGGACCACCGACCCCACACCCGACCGGGCCCCGGCGCGGCAGGTCACGGACCGCACGCCCGACCGGGCTCCGACCCAGCAGGACGCGGACCGCGCACCTGACCGGACCTCGGCCCGCCGGAACGCCGACGACGCCCCCGGCCACGCCCCGGCCGACGGGTACGGCGGGGACGGCGAACGCGGCACGGACGACACGGAACCGGCGTGGGACGCGTTCGCCCGCCCGGGCGCGGGCACGGGCACCGCCCGCACGGCCCACGACACGACCCCGGCCCGCACCGACGCCGACCCGGCCGCCCGCCGCACCCCTCAGCGCCCGGCGTCTCCCGAGCCCACGTCCGCGTCCGCGCCCGCCGGAACGGCCACCCCCGCGACCGCGCACACGGCGACCCCGACCGCGGAGCCGGCGCCCACGCCCGAGGGGACGGCCAGGACCGCCACCGCACCCACCGACACCACACCCACCCCGTCACCC
>NZ_LIRK01000165.1 GCF_001419765.1 Streptomyces torulosus | reverse complement strand
ACGACGAAGGCGCGCAGGCTCACGTCACCGGTCTCGCTGAAGGCGAAGGTGACCTTCTGGGCGTTGCCGTTCTGCACGGAGGAGCCGATGTCCGACAGGACGGCGGAGGCGTTGCCCTCGCCGCCGAGGATCACGGAGCCGCCGGCCGGGACGACGACCTTGCCGCCCTTGCCCTCACCCTTGACGGGGGTGACCTCGGCGGCGCCGGCGCCGTCCACGGTGACGGAGTCCAGCGTCTGGTCGGTGGTGGAACTGTTGAACAGGGTCGCGGAGACGACCGCCGGGCCCTTGGCCGCGGCGTCCGGCTGGGTGACCACGATCGCATTCTGGATCTCGATGTCCCCGACGGTCGTAGCCGCGTTGTCCGGCTTGACCTGGAGCGTCTGGGCGTTGCTGCCGGCGCTGCACGCGGCGAGCGAGGCGATCGAGAACGCGAGGGCGGCGGCGGCGAGTGTGCCGCGTCGAAGGCTGCTGCTCACGGCGGCGGCAACTCCTTGAACGTGGGCGATACGTGATCGGTAGCGGGCTTAGGTTACCGAGCCGCCCCATCACGGCCGCACCCGACCCTCCCCAAGTGCCGCGTGAGTCACCGGAAGCAATTGACCGACGGGCCGCCCGCGCGCTCGTCCGGCATTCACATAACCCCCATCGAACCCTTCCCCGCCGCCCCTCGATTTCCGGCGAGGAATGCGTGCGGCCACGGAAAATCGATCAGCCGCCAGAAGCCCGCCCAGAAGCCCGCCCAGAACCACGCCAGAAGCCGGTCGGAAGCACGTCCGAACCTCACGTGAACTCGCACCGGAACCGGAGAGGAACCGGCACCGGAACCCTCCGGAACACGATCCGGTAACGGCGGAACATCTCCGGGAGATCGAACTCCTTGATCAATTCCGGATTCGTCTCGTACCCGACTCCGCCCACCGAACGGAGTAACGGAAGTCGCACACTTGGAGTCGGACAAAGTAGGACGTTCGGACAGTCGAGGAGTCCTCCGGATAGGTGTAACGTGCGCGTTTCGCTCCGCCCGGAGAGCCGCTCCCACCTGCGAATACCCACTCCCGTTCGCCCCTCGCAGCACGTCCCTGTCGCTGTTGTCAAGCCCTGAGATATGCCCTGACCTGCGAAAACGCCATTCAGAACACGCCGTATCCGTGTTACCCTGGATAGCCACGGAAGGGGTACCTGTCACATGACGTTCAAGGTTGGCGACACCGTGGTCTATCCCCATCACGGGGCCGCGCTGATCGAGGCCATCGAAACTCGCCAGATCAAAGGCGTGGACAAGACCTACTTGGTGCTCAAGGTCGCCCAGGGTGACCTGACGGTGCGCGTACCGGCGGACAATGCGGAGTTCGTGGGTGTGCGTGACGTGGTCGGTCAGGACGGCCTGGATCGGGTCTTCGAGGTGCTGCGCGCGCCGTACGCCGAAGAGCCCACGAACTGGTCGCGTCGCTACAAGGCAAACCTGGAGAAGCTCGCCTCCGGCGACGTCATCAAGGTCGCGGAAGTAGTCCGTGACCTGTGGCGTCGTGAGCGTGAGCGCGGACTGTCCGCCGGTGAGAAGCGCATGCTCGCCAAGGCCCGACAGATCCTGGTGAGCGAGCTCGCCCTCGCGGAGAACACCAACGAGGACAAGGCCGAGGCCCTGCTGGACGAGGTCCTCGCGTCCTGAACTGACTGAGGCAGGCAGCCAGCCCGCTCAGCGCAGCACAGTAAATGCCGCGGTGCCCGATGACATACGTATTGTCGCCGGGCGCTGCGGCATGTTCGTACCCGGCCACGGAACCGGATGCCGTACGACGGGGTGGGGTCCCCGATACTTGGCGTGCCGGGCCCGGGCAGCTGGCTCGACCAGATGTCACGGAAGGGTCCGGTCAAGATGTCGCGCCCGGCACGCTGTGGCCATACCCACGTAGGCCGAGCACACAAACCTGACAGGAACCGATGTCTGACGATTCGCGTCCTTCGCCTTCCGGGACCGGCGCGGGAGCCCGTACGGCAGCCGTGATCCCGGCCGCCGGTAGGGGCGTACGCCTCGGTCCGGGCGCCCCCAAAGCACTGCGGGCGCTGAACGGCACCCCCATGCTCATCCACGCGGTACGGGCCATGGCCGCGTCCCGTGCCGTCTCCCTCGTCATCGTCGTGGCACCGCCCGACGGGGCCGCCGAGGTCAAGTCCCTGCTCGACGCGCACGCGCTGCCCGAGCGGACCGACTTCCTCGTCGTACCCGGCGGTGAGTCACGGCAGGAGTCCGTGCGCCTCGGCCTCGACGCACTGCCGCCCGGCTACGACATCGTGCTGGTGCACGACGCGGCGCGCCCGCTCGTCCCGGTCGACACGGTCGACGCCGTCATCGAGGCCGTACGGGACGGGGCGCCGGCCGTGGTGCCCGCGCTGCCCCTCGCCGACACGGTCAAGGAGGTCGAGCCGACGGCGGTGCCGGGCACGCCCGAGCCGGTCGTCGCCACCCCGGAGCGGGCACGGCTGCGGGCGGTGCAGACGCCGCAGGGCTTCGACCGGGCGACCCTCGTGCGGGCGCACGAGACGGTCACCGGCGAGGTCACCGACGACGCGAGCATGGTGGAGCGGCTCGGATCGCGCGTCGTGGTCGTGCCCGGGCACGAGGAGGCGTTCAAGGTGACCCGCCCGCTCGATCTGGTCCTCGCGGAGGCGGTCCTGGCCCGCAGGAGGCTGAACGATGGGTTCTGAGACGCACACGACACCCACGGTGGTGCTTCCGCGGGTCGGCATCGGCACCGACATCCACGCCTTCGAGGAGGGCCGGGAGCTGTGGTGCGCCGGCCTGAAGTGGGAGGGGGAGGGGCCGGGCCTCGCCGGGCACTCCGACGCGGACGTCGTGGCGCACGCCGCGTGCAACGCGCTGTTCTCCGCTGCGGGACTCGGTGACCTGGGGCAGCACTTCGGCACGGGCCGGCCCGAGTGGTCGGGCGCGTCCGGGGTGACGCTCCTCGCGGAGGCCGCGCGCATCGTCCGCGACGCGGGATTCGTCATCGGCAACGTGGCGGTCCAGGTGGTCGGGCCGCGACCGAAGATCGGCAAGCGGAGGGACGAGGCGCAGAAGGTGCTGTCGGAGGTCGTGGGAGCACCGGTCTCCGTCTCCGGAGCGACGACGGACGGGCTGGGGTTCCCCGGCCGCGGCGAGGGATTGATGGCGGTCGCCACGGCGTTGGTCGCGAAGGTCTGATCGCCGGACAGCTCGGGGGCGCGGGTGCGTCGGCGACCGCGGGTCCGTCGTGGCCGTTCGCGCAGTTCCCCGCGCCCCTGAAGGGAACGGGCCTGCGGCCCGCCCTTCAGGGGCGCGGGGCGCAGCCCCGGTCGCTTTGCAGGAGCGCGGGGAACTGCGCGAGAAACCACGAACCACACGCAGCCGCCCGACGACAGTGGACCCCGAGCTACTAGGCGCCCGGCCCGGCGGCGCAGTCACGTGTCACGAATTCGTGGACCTTCGCCCGGATCGGCGCAGCGCACGCGCGGTTGCCCACTACCCTGGAGGCGTGACTATTCGCCTGTACGACACCAGCGCCCGGCAGATCCGTGACTTCGACCCCATCACGCCGGGTTGTGTCTCGATCTACCTGTGCGGTGCCACCGTGCAGGCGGCCCCGCACATCGGCCACATCCGCTCGGGGCTCAACTTCGACATCATGCGTCGGTGGTTCGAGTACCGCGGGTACGCCGTGACGTTCATCCGGAACGTCACGGACATCGACGACAAGATCATCGCGAAGGCGGCCGACCAGGGCCGCCCGTGGTGGTCGATCGGCTACGAGAACGAGCGCGCCTTCAACGACGGCTACCACGCGCTCGGTTGCCTGCCGCCGACTTACGAGCCGCGTGCCACGGGGCATGTGACCGAGATGGTCGAGATGATGCGCGGGCTGATCGAGCGCGGCCACGCCTACGCGGCCGACGGCAACGTGTACTTCGACGTGCGGTCGTACCCGGAGTACCTGCGGCTGTCCAACCAGGAGCTGGACAACCTGCTCCAGCCGTCCGGCGAGGGCGAGACCGGCAAGCGCGACCCGCGTGACTTCGCCATGTGGAAGTCGGCGAAGCCGGGCGAGCCCACCTGGGAGACGCCCTGGGGCCGGGGCCGGCCGGGCTGGCACCTGGAGTGCTCCGCCATGGCGCACAAGTACCTGGGCAGCGAGTTCGACATCCACGGCGGCGGGCTGGACCTGATCTTCCCGCACCACGAGAACGAGATCGCGCAGGCCAAGGCCTTCGGCGACGCGTTCGCCCGGTACTGGGTGCACAACGCCTGGGTCACCATGAGCGGCGAGAAGATGTCCAAGTCGCTGGGCAACTCGGTCCTCGTGAGCGAGATGGTCAAGCAGTGGCGGCCCATCGTGCTCCGCTACTACCTGGGCACCCCGCACTACCGGTCGATGATCGAGTACAGCGAGGAGGCCCTGCGCGAGGCCGAGTCGGCGTTCGCCCGTATCGAGGGCTTCGTCCAGCGGGTCGTCGAGAAGGCGGGCGGGGTCGTCGAGCCCGCGGCCGAGGTGCCGCCGGCGTTCGCCGAGGCCATGGACGACGACCTGGGCGTGCCGCAGGCGCTGGCCGTCGTGCACACCACGGTCCGCCAGGGCAACAGCGCGCTGGCCGCCGACGACAAGGAGGCCGCCGTGGCGCGCCTCGCCGAGGTGCGGGCCATGCTCGGTGTCCTCGGCCTCGACCCGCTCGACGCCCACTGGGCCGGCGAGGGCGGCGACCGGGGCGAGACCGTGCTCAACAAGAGCGTGCACGGCGTCGTCGACAGTCTGGTCGGTCTGGTCCTCCAGCAGCGCGAGTCCGCCCGCGCCCGCAAGGACTGGGCGACCGCGGACGCCATCCGCGACCAGCTCAACCAGTCCGGCCTGGTCATCGAGGACAGCCCCGACGGTCCGCGCTGGACGCTCGGCCCCCGCTGACCCGCGATCACCTTGATCGATTGTGCCGCCCGGCCCTCCGGGCGGCACACTGCATAGACGAGACTTCAATGACGTACACGCCCATGTGTACGAACGCTTCCAGGAGACGGGTAGGTCATGGCCGCTAACAACCGCCGCATGTCCGGCAAGAAGGGCGCGCAGGTCGGCAGTGGCGGCCAGCGACGCAAGGGTCTGGAAGGCAAGGGCCCGACGCCGCCCGCCGAGATGCGCAAGGGGCACAAGAAGAACCGCATCGCCAACGCCAAGGCCAAGCAGACGGCACGCCGCCCCGTGGTGCGCGGTCGCGGCGGCAGGGGCACCTCGGAGATGGTCGTCGGCCGCAACCCGGTCGTCGAGGCGCTGCGTGAGGGCGTGCCCGCCACCACGCTCTACGTCCAGCAGTTCATCGACAACGACGAGCGGGTGCGCGAGGCGCTCCAGCTCGCCGGTGAGCGCGGCGGCATCCACCTCATGGAGGCGCCCCGCCCCGAGCTGGACCGGATGACCAACGGGCTCAACCACCAGGGCCTCGTCCTCCAGGTCCCGCCGTACGAGTACGCGCACCCCGAGGACCTGGTCGCCGCCGCGTTCGACGAGGGCGAGGACCCGCTGATCGTGGCCCTCGACGGGGTGACCGACCCGCGCAACCTCGGCGCCGTCGTCCGGTCGGTCTCCGCGTTCGGCGGCCACGGCGTCGTCGTACCGGAGCGGCGCGCGGCCGGGATGACCGCCGGCGCGTGGAAGACGTCCGCCGGTACGGCCGCCCGTACGCCCGTCGCCCGCGCCACCAACCTGACGCGTGCGCTGGAGGCGTACAAGAAGGCCGGTGTCGTCGTGGTCGGTCTGGCCGCGGACGGCGAGGCCGAGGTCGGTGAGCTGGAGGCCCTGGAGGGGCCCGTCGTCATCGTCGTCGGCAGCGAGGGCAAGGGCCTGTCGCGGCTCGTCGGGGAGACCTGCGACTTCCGGGTGCGGATTCCGATGCCGGGTGGCGCGGAGTCCCTGAACGCCGGTGTCGCGGCGGGAGTTGTGCTGTACGAGGCGGCTCGGCGCCGGGGCTGACAGGGCCCCCAACTGGGGGTTCGGGGTGTTCGCGATCACCTTGACGCGGTCCGGACAGATCGGTGCGGTCAAAGCAGTGTCCTAACGACACGTCACTCGGTTAGATGAGTGTGGACACCAGAACACCCCGCACACCCACGGGGGACCGCTCGTCGGGATACGACGACGCTCCCGCGCTGAGCATGGTGAAGGTGCCGAGCGATCCGGCGCAGGTCATCGTCAACCACGCGAGCTTCCGCGTGCAGTTGGGCGCCTCCACGCGGGCGTCCCCGCGGATCGCACGGCACCTGAGCGCCACCGAGGACACCGCGCGCATGCCCGTCGTGGGCACGGTGGTGCGCGCCGGCGCGCCCGCCGCCGGGCGCCGGCGCCCGGTCGTCTGGAGCGGGAAGTCCGCGCCGGACGACACCGGGGCCCACCGTCTCCTCCAGGCCGTCAGGGAGGCCGGCGCCACCCAGGTCATCCCGCGCCTCGGCGTCACGGAGACCGACACCGGCGGGTTCGGCGTCGAAAGCGGCCGCTACGACGCCGACTTGACGGTGGAGACGATCGAGACGCCCATCGTCGGCAGCCAGCGCACCCACGGCGACCACGCCGCCCCCGACGGCACCCGGCTGCTGCCCGCCATGCGCCAGGTCGGCAGCGCGTACGACGAGCCGGGGTACGCGGGACGGGACGACTACGCCGACGACCGTTTCGCCGCCGACCGCTTCGCCGACGCGTACGACGGCGGGGACCCGGGCGGCGAGCGGACGCGGCGCCGCGCCGCCAACGAGCCCGTGCGGCAGGGCTATTACCCCGGCCGGCGGATGAACCTGGGCGTGGTGCTGCTGCCGCTGCGCGTCTTCCTCGGCTTCATCTCCGTCTACGCGGGCATGGGCAAGCTCTGCGACCCGCACTACTTCGACGGCGGCAAGCGCGGCTCCATGGTGAAGTGGCTGAACACGCTGCACCCGTGGGAGGTCGCCGAGCCACTGCGGCAGTTCGCGCTGGAACACCCGGTCGGCTCCGGCCTCGTCATCGCGTTCGCCCAGGTCGTCGTCGGTGTTCTCACGATCTTCGGGCTGTGGCAGCGGGTCGCCGCCGGGTTCGGGGTGCTGCTGTCGGCCGCGCTGCTGGTGACCGTCAGCTGGAAGACCGTCCCCGTCTACGAGACGCCCGACATCATCTACCTCGCCGCCTGGTCCCCGCTGGTCATCGCGGGTGCGCCGGTGTACTCCGTCGACGGGCGGCTCGCGGGCGGTGCCTGGCGCACGCTCGGGCCGCGCGCCGACATCTGGGAGCTGCGGCGGTACGTGCTGCGCCGGGGCGCCCTCGTCGCCGCGGTCGTCGTCGGTCTCACGCTGCTGGTCGGGTCGTTGCTCGGCGGAGCGGTGCGGGACGCCGACCGGATCGTCGTTCCCGGGCCCGGAGAGGCTCCGCGCAACGAACTGCCCGGGTCGCCGCTTCCCGGTGAGGCCGACAAGGGCCGCAAGGAGCGGCGCAGCCCCTCCGCGTCCAACTCGCCGAGCGCCGGTGCGACGTCGGCGAGCCCCACGCAGGGGGCCACCACGACGCCGGACGCGACGCAGGACGCGGGCGCGGCCAACGGGCAGCCCAGCCAGACGCAGGGGACGGCGGGGCGGGTCCCGCCGCAGCAGTCCGCCCCGGTCGAGCAGGCGCCGACGACGGCGGGGCCGACGTCCAGCGGTGGCGCGGGTGCCTCCGGTGGGACGACCGGGGGGTCGGGTGGCTCCACCGGGGGTTCCGGAGGCAGTTCCTCCGGTGGGCAGCCTGGGCTGGTCGGAGGGTTGCTCGGGTAGGTTCTGTCGCCTTTCGAGGCGGTGAGAGGACGGGCCCCGCAGGGACTCCTGCGGGGCCCGTCCTGTGTGTGCGTCGTCGCCTGGCAGCTTGGGGGTGCGGGGAAGTCGGCGGGCGCGGGTCCGTTGTGGTCGGTCGCGCAGTTCCCCGCGCCCCTTCGGGGTGAGCCCTGGGTGGTGAAGGTGCTCTAGCGGCCCAGGGTTGCCAGTTCCCTTGCTGCTTCCGTCAGGTCCTTCGCCGTGTCGATCGCCCGCCAGTAGGCGCCCTGGGGGATCGGGAAGCCGGCCAGGCGGCGTTCCCGGGCGAGGCGGGGGAAGGTGGTTCGTTCGTGGTCGCCGCGCTCCGGGAGGAGGCCCGCGAACTCGGGGGAGAAGACATAGACGCCGGCGTTGATCTCGTACGTCGTCGGCGGGGCCTCGATGAAGTCGGTGACGCGACCGAAGCCGTCGGTCTTGACGGCGCCCCAGGGGATGCGGGGGCGGGCGAGGGCGAGCGTGGCGACGGCGTCGCGCTCGGTGTGGAAGTCCGCCATGTCGCGCAGCGAGAAACGGGTCCAGATGTCGCCGTTGGTGGCGTACCAGGGCCGGTCGGGGTGGGGCAGATGCGCGGCGGCGTACTTGAGGCCCCCGCCGCGGCCCAGGGGTTCCGTCTCGACGACCGTGGTGACGCGGACGGGCAGGTCGGCCGAGTCCAGCCAGTTCTGCAGCACGTCGGCGAGATGACCGCAGGAGACGACGACGTCGGTGACGCCCTCCTCGGCGAGCCAGGTGAGCTGATGGCCGATGATCGGGGTGCCCGTGCCGGGAATTTCGACCATGGGCTTCGGCCGGTCATCGGTGTACGGGCGCAGCCGGGAGCCCTGGCCACCTGCCAGGACCACGGCTTGAACGGGGCGCGACGCGGCGTTCGGATCGGTCATGCCCGAACTGTACGTGGCGCCCCGTTCGCGGGAGCACGGCCCTGGGTGATCGGTATGGGGGGAGCGGACTGGGGGGTGCGAGCGCCCTGGGCGTCCTGCGAGGCCCTCCGTGTCGTGCGGGCCTTTGCGGGGCCCCAGTGTTTCTGTGAGCCCTTGGGCGGGCCCTCAGCCGTGCAGTGCTGCGACTCCGGTCGAGAAGGAGGTGTCGCAGACGGGGCGGGCGTACGACTGGGCCCGGGTGGGGCCGTACGCGCGGACGGCGGCGCGGCCGAGGGCGCGGGCGATGGACGTGCAGTGCTTCGCCAGCGACGGGCGGCCGTTCACGGCCTGCTGGAGGTGGGTGAGGGCGACGCCGGGGTCCTTCTCCTGGAGCTCCACGAGGAGCTTGTCGCGCAGCAGCTCGTGCGGGGCGCGGGCCTTGGCGCGGGGGGACGTCCGCTGGGCGGAGACGTCCGACGCGGCGAGGATCGACTCGGAGGAGTCGGTCCCCGACCAGTTGACGCTGGTGACCGCGAGCGTGCCGGAGAGCACCAGGACGACGGGCAGGACGAGGGCGAGGGAGCGGCCGATCCGGCGGGCGGGGCCACGGCCGCGGCGCGTCCGTTGGGTGTAGGTGTGGGTGTGCTTCACGTGAGTGAGGGTAGCGCAGGGTAGTGATATGGCGACCTTGGGTCACCGGTACGGGGGACGCTGCAGCGCCACTTCTCGGGCGCCGGGTTGACGCACAGGAGTCGAAATGAGCTGGTTTGCCGGGGTAGTTGAGGGCATGGAAGAGGGCCCCGCAGGCTGGCTGCGGGGCCCTCTTCGTCAACCTGGGTGATTTATCCCGGGCCGGTGGTTTCGCGGACGGTCGTGTCCGGGTCAGTCGGTGAGGCGCTCGCCCGTGGAGGTCGAGAACACGTGGGTCTCGCCCGGACGCGGCACGACGTGCAGCTGGGCGCCCTTCTCGGGGACCTGGCGGCCGTTGACGCGGACCACGAGGTCCTTGGTCTCGCCGCCGACCTCGGCGGTGCCGTAGACGTAGCCGTCGGCGCCGAGCTCCTCCACGACGTTGACGGAGACGGCGAGGCCGGCCGGGGCGTCCTCGGAGTCCTTCGACAGGGCGGAGGCGGCGGCGCCGTTGTGCTCGACCACGTCGAAGTGCTCGGGGCGGACACCGACGGTGACCGTGCGGTCGCCCCTGTCGGCGGCGGCCTTCAGGGCGTCACGGTTGACCGGGACGACGCTGTTGCCGAACTTCACACCGCCGTCGGTGATCGGGACCTCGACCAGGTTCATGGCCGGGGAGCCGATGAAGCCGGCGACGAAGAGGTTGGCGGGGCGGTCGTACATGTTGCGCGGGGTGTCGACCTGCTGGAGCAGACCGTCCTTGAGGACCGCCACGCGGTCGCCCATCGTCATGGCCTCGACCTGGTCGTGGGTGACGTAGACGGTGGTGATGCCGAGGCGGCGCTGGAGCGACGCGATCTGCGTACGGGTCGAGACACGGAGCTTGGCGTCGAGGTTCGACAGCGGCTCGTCCATGAGGAACACCTGGGGCTCACGCACGATGGCGCGACCCATGGCGACACGCTGGCGCTGACCACCGGAGAGGGCCTTCGGCTTGCGGTCCAGGTACTCGGTGAGGTCGAGGATCTTCGCGGCCTCTTCGACCTTCTGCCGGATCTCCGCCTTGTTGACGCCGGCGATCTTGAGCGCGAAGCCCATGTTGTCGGCGACGGTCATGTGCGGGTAGAGCGCGTAGTTCTGGAACACCATGGCGATGTCCCGGTCCTTCGGCGGCAGGTGCGTGACGTCGCGGTCACCGATGCGGATGGCGCCGCCGTTGACGTCCTCCAGGCCCGCGAGCATGCGGAGGGAGGTGGACTTGCCGCAACCGGACGGTCCGACGAGGACGAGGAACTCGCCGTCCTCGATCGCGATGTCGAGCTGGTCGACGGCGGGCTTGGTGGAACCCGGGTAGATCCGGGTCGCCTTGTCGAACGTGACAGTGGCCATGGGTCGTAGACCCCCTTCACCGGCAGGAACGTGCCGGACGATCCGAGTAAAGGTGGTGAGCCACCGGGGACGGTTCCACGGTGGTGTAGTCCATGCGAGGGACTGGCTCAGGACGGTACCTGTCGTTCACCTCGTCTGTCAGTACCTCGACCCCTGTGAACTTCGCGGAAATTTTCGACGGAAGCACCCCATGACGTGGGTACACTGCACGGGCGCCCCCGCGCGGGGCCACGCCTCCTTAGCTCAGCTGGCCAGAGCAACGCACTTGTAATGCGTAGGTCGTCGGTTCGAATCCGACAGGGGGCTCTGGGAGAGACCCCGGGTCAGGTGAGCGCCGATCCGGGGTCTTGTCGTTCGTCGACAGGGCGTCGGCCGCGGGGTGTGCGTGGCTGTGCGGCAACTGACCATTCAACGAACGTGCTTGGCGCTGTTACTCGGAATGCGTGTGGATGGCTCGGGGCGTAGCTTGGAAAACGGTGGGGGTTGAGCGGTAGTTGAATTGCGCCTCGTGAATTCGTTCTGACCGAGGGAGCCCTCATGAAGGACATATTCATGCGTCGGAAGTCCTCTCGCTCTGTTTCGTCCTCTCGCTCCCTGCTTCGGCGGGCGCTCGTTCTGCCCGCCGCGGTGGTCGTCGTGGTTCCCGCTCTGGCGACGGAGGCGCAGGCCAGCCATCAGCGGACGGTGAACGGCAGCGTGTCCATGCGGATCATGGACTATGAGAACTTCGGGCCGAACACGGTCTGCAATCGTAATTTCTCGCTCACCCCCGTGACGGTCACGGTCGGAACTTCCAAGCGCGTCGCGGCCTGGTCCAAGTGTGGGGGAGAGATAAGGGTCGAAGTGCATTACAAGCTCACCCATGAACCGAATGGTGTCGTGCGCGTGACCGAGGGGATCGTCAAGTTCTTCGAGGGGGACAGTGAGAACACGGGCGACCTGGACGGTGCGTCCGCCTTCGGGAACATGGTGCTCTTTCCGGGGCTGAGCCTTTCCAGGAATGTGCACGTGCAGAACTGGAATGAAGGACAGCCCGACGACAAGGCCGATGTGCGGCTCACCCTGCGCAACTGACGGCGGTGACGGTACGGACGGCCGGGCTCCCCCGGGCCGGAGTCAGGGTCGGCTCCGGCCCGGGGGTTCGTGTCGTGTGGTGCGCGGTCAGAAGTCGTCCGGGGTCCTGACGCGGTCGCGGATCCAGGTGCCCGCCGGCTTGAGGGAGGCCCTGCCGGTCCAGGGGCCGTTGGCGTCGCAGGTGCCCGGCTTGTAGACCGCGCCGGTGCGCTCGTCGTCGGAGAAGTTCCAGTTGACCCAGCTGATCTTCTTGGCCGCGAGGAGATCGAGGTAGCGCTGCGACATGGCGAAGTCGTTCGCGCCCTCACCGGCGTAGTTCTGGGTGCCGAACTCGGTGACGAAGACGGGGATGCGGTCAGCCGCGCGGGAGAGGGTCTGGAGGTACTCGTCCCGGTGCGAGTACGCGTAGAAGTGGAACGTGTACATGATGTTGGACGCGTTCACCGGGTTGTTGATCACCTCGGACTCGTTCGCGCCGTCCGAGACGCCGAGTGAGGACCAGGCGCGGGTGCCGACGAGGATCGGGGTGTCGGGGTCCTTGGCCCGGATGACGGGGATGAGCTGCTCGGCGTAGCTCTTGATGCGGGACCAGCTCACGCCGCTCGGCTCGTTGGCTATCTCGTACAGCAGGTTGTTCTTGTCGCGGTGGCGCTGGGCTATCTCGGAGAAGAAGGTCTTGGCGCGGGCGAGGTTCTGGTGCGGGTCGCCGGGGTCGAGCATGTGCCAGTCGACGATGGCGTACATGCCGCGGGCCGTGGCCTGCTCTATCGCCGAGTGGACCAGGTCGGTGAAGCGGCGCGGGTCGGTCTCGTAGCCGCCCTCCTGGATGTACATCGAGATGCGCAGGACGTCGGCCTTCCAGTCCGTGGCGAGCGCGTTCAGGGAACCGCTCGTGACGCACTGGCTGTACCACTGCAGGCCGTGGGTGCTCATACCGCGCAGCTGGATCGTTTTTCCTCGTGCGTTGCAGAGCTTGGTGCCGCAGACCTTCAGCTGCCCGTTCGC
>NZ_LIRK01000164.1 GCF_001419765.1 Streptomyces torulosus | reverse complement strand
CGGGCACGGCGCCCGCCGACGCGGCGGCATGGATCGAGGGATTCGTCGGCGGGCGCCGTGCCCGGCGACAGGACGAGCCCCATGAGCCGGGCCGCCTCGTCCTGCGCCAACTCCCCGTCGTCCAGCAGGAGCCGGACGGCCCGGCCCCGGATGACGCCCGGTACGGTGTCCCGCCCGGAGAGCACCCGCAGGACGGAGTGCCAGCGGACCCGTAGGTCACCGTGCCCGGCGTCGACGGCATCGCCCAGCAGCCCCACCGCTCCGTGCACGGCGTCCACATGCCCGCGCATCTCCTGCGCCGCCTCCGCGTCGAGCGCGGCGCAGGCCGGCGGCAGTCCGACGAAGATCCGCTCGGCGAGCCCGGCGGCGACCTCGGTGAGCGCCCGGGTGTCGGTGGCGCGGACGTCGCCGTAGCGCAGGGACCTGACCAGGGCCGGGAGCGCCTGCGTGAGGTGGGCGACGTCGGCGTCGAGGGCGGCCCGATCGGCGAGGACCCGCATCACCACGGGCAGCGCGTCGGTCAGTTCGGCCAGCAGGCAGTGCTCGGCGAGCGCGGTGATGTCGGCGAGCGACCGGGCGGAGACGGCGTCCGCCTCGGCCTTCGCGGTCGCCGCCGCGAGCACCGTGGTCCCCCACACCCCGGCCTCGGCGACCCGCACGGCGAGCTCCGGCTCCCAGCGCAGCCGCCAGGTCTCCCGGAACGTCCCCGTGCTGCTCCGCGACACGGCGGGCTCGCCCCAGGCGACACCGAGCAGCCGCAGCCGGTGCAGGAGACGGCTGCGCTCGGCGTCGTTCTCCTTGCGCAGGTCGAGTTCCAGTTCCCGTTCCAGTGCCTCCGGCTTGAGCCGCAGGCGCCGCTGTAGCCGTGCCAGGTCCCGCTGCAGCGGCACGGCCGGGGCCGCCTCGGGCACCTCCCCCAGCACATCTCCGACCACCAGCCGGTCGTGCACCAGCGACAGCGGCACGTCCGAGCCCTCGCACATCACGGCCCGTACGGCGTCGGTGGTCTCGGTGAGGCCCGGCAGGGGGCGCCCGCGCATCGCGGCGAGCGTCTCGGCCAACCGCACCGCCTCGATGACATGCGCGGAGGACACGATGCGGTCCTCCTCGCGCAGCAGGCCGGCCACCTTGGTCAGCCATCGCTCCACGGGACGGTCGGGCGCGCCGAACAGGTGCCCGTACCAGCCCGGTGAGTCGATCCCCGCTCCGTAGCCGCTGGCCCTGGCCAGCCGCCGGTGCGTCCACGGCACCCAGGTCATGTCGGCCTTGACCTTGGGCAGCCCCTTGAGCAGGGCCCGGTCGGCGGCCATGGTCCGCCTCTCCCGCAGCGCGGGCACGTGCCAGGCACCGCACACGACGGCCACCTCGTCGTCCCCGAACTCCTTCTGCGCGGCCCGCATCTGCAACCGCATGTACGCCTCGCGCACGGAGTCGCGGTCGTGCCCGCCGGTCACCTCCACCTCGCGGAGCGCGCCCATGGCCTCCTCCAGCGCGGCGAACGGCGCGAACGCGTCCCCGCCCGTGCCCCGGTGCTCGACCACGTCCTCCCACCAGCGCTCCGGGTCGTCGTAACCGGCGGCTTCCGCGAGCGCGGCCAGAGGATCGACCCGAACCGTGTCCGCCGCGGACCCCGGGCCGTCGTGCCCGGCGTTCTCGTCGGCCGCTTCGCCGGCGCCTCGCCCGGTCCGCTCCCCTGCCGCGTCCGGGACGGTCTCCCCCTGCGCCTGCTGAGCCGGCTCCTCCGCCGCCGAGGTCGGTCCTTCCGGCTCGGCTGCCGCGGTGCCCTCCCGCCCCCAGGCCAGCGTGTGCGTCGCCGGGAGGTCGATGAAGCGGGCGGGGACCTCGTGCTCCAGGGCCCAGCGGATGGCCACCCACTCGGGGGAGAACTCGGCGAGGGGCCAGAACGCGGAGCGGCCGGGCTCGTCGACCGCGTGGGCGAGGAGGGCGACCGGGGGCCGCATGTCCTCGTCGGCGGCGAGCGGGATGAGGGTGTCCGCCTCCGGTGGTCCCTCGATCAGCACGACTCGGGGCCGGGCGGCCTCCAGCGCGGCCCGCACCGCCCGCGCCGAGCCGGGCCCGTGGTGCCGTACACCGAGGAGCAGTGGTCCGGCGCCGGACGGCCGTGGGCTGTCCGGGCGCTCGTCCTGGGCCGTCACGCGCTCACCTCGCGGCAGGCGCGGTAGAAGTCGGTCCAGCCGTCACGCTCGCGCACGACCGCTTCCAGGTACTCCTGCCAGATGACGCGGTCGGCGGCCGGGTCGCGGACGACGGCGCCGAGGATGCCCGCGGCCACGTCGGAGGGGCGCAGCACGCCGTCGCCGAAATGGGCGGCGAGTGCGAGTCCGTTGGTGACGACGGAGATCGCCTCGGCGGTGGAGAGCGTGCCGCTGGGCGACTTCAGCTTCGTACGGCCGTCCGTGGTGACGCCGTCGCGCAGCTCGCGAAAGACGGTGACGACCCGGCGGATCTCGTCGATGCCGTCGGGCGCGGTCGGCAGGTCGAGGGAACGGCCGATCTGGTCGACGCGGCGCGAGACGATCTCGACCTCGGCGTCGGCGCTCTCCGGCAGCGGCAGCACGACGGTGTTGAAGCGGCGGCGGAGGGCGCTCGACAGATCGTTGACCCCGCGGTCGCGGTCGTTCGCCGTGGCGATGAGGTTGAAGCCGCGGACGGCCTGCACTTCCTGCCCCAACTCCGGTATGGGCAGGGTCTTCTCGGACAGGATCGTGATCAGGGTGTCCTGGACGTCCGCCGGGATACGGGTCAGTTCCTCGACGCGGGCGGTCATGCCCTCGGACATGGCGCGCATGACGGGGCTGGGCACGAGGGCGTCGCGGCTCGGGCCGTGGGCGAGGAGCTGCGCGTAGTTCCACCCGTAGCGGATGGCCTCCTCCGGGGTGCCGGCCGTGCCCTGCACGAGGAGGGTCGAGTCGCCGCTGACGGCCGCCGCGAGGTGCTCGGAGACCCAGGTCTTGGCGGTGCCGGGCACACCGAGCAGAAGCAGGGCGCGGTCGGTGGCGAGCGTGGTGACGGCGACCTCGACGATGCGCCGCGGGCCGACGTACTTCGGTGTGATCACCGTGCCGTCCGGGAGCGTCCCGCCGAGCAGATAGGTGGCGACCGCCCACGGCGACAGCTTCCAGCGGACCGGGCGGGGCCGGTCGTCCTGGGCCGCGAGCGCGGCGAGTTCTCCGGCGAAGGCGTGCTCGGCGTGCGGGCGCAGTTCCTCGCCGCCCGCGGGCGCGCCCTGCACGCGCGCATCCGTGTGCGCGTTCGCGGGCGCGGACTGGTCGTGGCTCGGGTCGACAGTGGTCGTTTCTACGGACGCAGGCATGGCTGAGTCCCCCTCCAGCTCGGCCGGTTCGGATCTGCTGACCACGATGCACCACGCCTCTGACAATCCAGTCTGACCTGCGGAAATCCTTTGGCGCAAGCCAATTGTCAGTGGTGGGATCTACCTTCGAAACATGACTCAGCAGGGGGTGCGCTGGACGGCTGAGCAGGTGCTGGCACTGGCACCTGACGCAGCCTCGCGCAAAGCCGGAAGCAAACTCGCCGCGGCCGGACCGTGGTCACAGGCGGGCACTTCGGACGAGGGGACGGTGTGGGGACTGTGCAAAGGCAGTGGCAGCAAGCCGTATCAGACTGTGGTCGACGTCGCGGACTCATCCGGGCCCGCGTACAAGTGCAGTTGTCCGAGCCGCAAATTCCCGTGCAAGCACGCGCTGGGACTGCTGCTGCTCTGGGCGGGCGACGCCGGTGCGGTGCCACCTGGGCAGGCGCCGGACTGGGCGGAGCAGTGGCTGGAAGGCCGCCGCAGGCGCGCAGCGGAGAGGACGACGAGGACGGGCGCGGCATCTGGGGCCACGTCCGCTGACGCCGAGGCGGCGCGGCGCCGGGCCGAGCGGCGCGCCGAGCGCGTCACCGCGGGTGCGACCGAGCTCGAACAGCGCCTGACCGACCTGCTCCGTGGCGGCCTCGCCGCCGCGGAGCAGGCGGGGTACGGACTGTGGGAGGAGACGGCCGCCCGCATGGTCGACGCGCAGGCACCCGGACTGGCCGCGCGTGTTCGGGAGTTGGGCGCCATACCGGGATCGGGCGCGGGCTGGCCCGTCCGGCTCCTGGAGGAGTGCGCCCTCCTCCACCTTCTCGACCAGGGCTGGCTGCGCCGCGAAAGCCTCCCGGAGGGACTCGCGGCGACGGTCCGCTCCCGCGTCGGCCTGCCGGGCTCGGCGGACGGACCGCCGGTCCGTGACCGCTGGCTGGCCCTCGCCCAGTACGACACGTCCGACTCGCGCCTCACCACCCGCCGGATCTGGCTCCACGGCGCCGAGTCGGGCCGTACGGCGCTGCTCCTGTCGTACGGGGCCGCCGGCCGCGCGCCCGAGCTGTCGCTGCCGGTGGGCCTGGTGTTCGAGGCGGAGGTGTCGGCGTACCCGGGCGGCGGGCAGCTCCGAGCGGCCCTGGGCCAGAGGTTCACCGCGCCCGCGCCCGCGGACATCCGTCCTCCCGGAATCACTCCGGCCGAGGCGGCGGCCCGTTACGGCGAGGCCCTGCGGGACGACCCATGGCTCGACTCGTACCCGGTCACTCTCGCCCGGGTGATACCCACGCCGGACGGCGACTCCTGGCAATTGGCGCACCCGGAGAGCGACTTGGCCCTGCCCCTCACACCGTCCGCCCGCTCACGCCCCGGACTGTGGCGCCTCGTCGCGCTGTCCGGCGGCGCTCCCGTCACGGTCTTCGGCGAATGCGGCCACCGGGGCTTCACTCCGATGACGGCGTGGCCGGAGGACCCGACAGGACAGGCGGTGGCCCTGTGCTGAGAGAGGCCGACACCGCGCACACCATCACCGGTACCGATACAGGTGCCGGCACCGGCACCGGCACCGATACAGGCACAGGCACAGGCACAGGCACAGGCACAGGCACAGGCACAGACAACAGCCGACCGACCGGCCCGCAACAGTCGACCGACCGGCCCGGCCCACCCGGCCGTCCCCGTACGGAAGGAACCCGCATGACCAGCACGTCGACCGCACAGGCGGGGCACGCCTGGGAGGAGCTCATCACGACGGCGCTCCTCGGGACGGACCGCCGTACGCCTCCGATGTCGGCGTCCGGCCGCGAGGCGCCCGTGGCCCTGCTCGACGCGGCGGCGGTGGAGACCGTCCGGCGCCGGGCGGGGCTACGGCCCGTGCGGGCGGCGGCGGGACCGCAGCCCGCCGCACCGGACGGACGGCCTCCGCTGCCGCCGGCCGCGGCTCGCCGGCTGGCGACACTGCTGATGGACCGGCCCGGCACGGGCGGCGGCCGCCGGGGGACGGCGCCGGACCTGATGGAGCTGCTGCCCCAGTGGCTGGCACTGGCCAACGCGCACGGGTACGCGGCACCGCCGGAGACGCTGCCCGCGCTGCTCGACGCGGCGCGCGGCCGTACCGATCTACGCACAGCCGCCCTGACTTTCGCGGGCACGCGCGCGTTGTGGCTGGCCCGGTTGAACACGGACTGGCGTTTCGCGTTGCGGGCCTCGCCGGGCGGTGGTTCGGCGCTGCCCGGCCCGGACGAGCCGGAGCGGGTGCGACGCCTGTGGCAGGAGGGCCTGTTCGCTGAACGGGTGGCGCTCCTCACCGCCCTGCGCGCTCAGGACGCGCCCGTCGCACGGGAGTTGCTGACCTCCACTTGGTCGACGGAACGGGCGGAGGACCGGCTGATGTTCCTCGACTCGCTCCGGACGGGACTGGAAGCGGCGGACGAGCCGTTCCTGGAAGGCGCGTTGTCCGACCGCAGCCGCAACGTCCGGTCCACCGCCGCCGAGTTGCTGTCCGCGCTGCCCACCTCGGCTCTGGCCGGCCGGATGGCGCGGCGGGCGACGGCCTGCGTGGCCGTGGACCATACCGGCGACACGCCCACGATCGTGGTCGAGGCGCCGCACGAGTGCGATCCCGGCATGGAACGCGACGGCGTCCAGCCGAAGGCCCCGGCCGGCCGGGGGGAACGGTCGTGGTGGCTGGGCCAGTTGGTGGAGGCGGCCCCGCTCGACGCCTGGTCGGCGCGGCTCGGCGGCCGTTCACCGGAGGAGGTGGTGGCGCTGCCGGTCGCGGACGACTGGCAGGCGGAGCTGCACGGCGCCTGGTGCCGGGCGGCGGTACGCCAACGTGATCCGAGCTGGTCGAGGGCCCTGTTGGGGGCACCCGTCACGCCGGAAGCGGGCGGGCCGGGGGCCGTGTCGCTGGCCGAGCGGGCGAAACTGCTCGCCACTTTGGACGCCGACGAGCGGGCCGAGTGGGTCGCCGGGTTCATCGGGACGCACGGCCTGTCGGAGGCGTTCCAGCTGCTCGGAGTGTGCGACGTCCCGTGGGCTCCGCCGTTGGGCCGGGCCGTGGTGGACGCCCTCGACATCGCGCGGGACGCCGGCAGTTACCCCTGGAGCTTCAGCGGGGTGATGGGCCTGGCGGAGAGATGCCTGGACCCCGACGAGGCCGCCCGGCTCGAACCGCTCACCGCGGCCACGGAGGAACCGGAGGACGCGGCGCCCGGCGCCGGGGGTTACTGGGCCGAGGCGTTCCAGCGCCTGGCGACGACGCTGCGGTTGCGCGCGACGATGAGAGCGGAGTTGGCTCCGCCGGGCGTGGTGGGCGCCTCGTAGCTCGAGACTGCGGGGTTCGTGGGCGAGTGCGGGTGAGGTGGGGTTTCTCGCGCGGTTCCCCGCGCCCCTGAAAAGCGGGGGCTGTGCCCCACGCTTTTCCGCCGCCGCGGTGCACGCGACCAGCCCTCAGGCACCCGCACCGACATACGCGGGCCCCAACCGCGAGGCCGCCCCCTCTTCCTCAGTGGGTCCTGGGGGGGGGCGGCAGACCCGGAGGTGCTGCTACGTGCCCGCCGGCTGTCGGACGTTCGCCCGGACCCAGTCCACGATCGACGCCGTCGTCGCCCCGGGCG
Source organism: Streptomyces torulosus (assembly GCF_001419765.1). Taxonomy (GTDB): domain Bacteria; phylum Actinomycetota; class Actinomycetes; order Streptomycetales; family Streptomycetaceae; genus Streptomyces; species Streptomyces torulosus. The sequence goes on along the minus strand of NZ_LIRK01000164.1, from coordinate 10,231 downwards.
TGAAGATCTCGGCGACACCCTTCTCCTTGAGGGGCGCGATGTCGGCCTCGGGGATGATGCCGCCGCCGAAGACGAGGATGTCCTCGGCGTCACGCTGCTTGAGGAGATCGATGACGGCCGCGAAGAGCGTGTTGTGGGCCCCCGAGAGGATGGACAGGCCGATCGCGTCGGCGTCCTCCTGGATCGCGGTGTCGACGATCTGCTCCGGTGTCTGGTGGAGGCCGGTGTAGATGACCTCCATACCGGCGTCGCGCAGCGCCCGCGCGATCACCTTGGCCCCGCGATCGTGGCCGTCGAGTCCCGGCTTGGCCACCACCACGCGGATCGGACCGGCTGCCACACCCATCACTGCCTCCATGAAACGACTACACCCATCCGTAACAGAGCACGGCCGTCACTACCGCACGTACCGCGAAAACCGCACATATCACTACCCGCCGCACCGGGCATGTCCGCATGCCATCCGTTCCGCAGAACAGCTACCCGCACCACATACCGGGGAAGTGAACGAACGTTATCCCCAGCATCCCGCAACCGGCAGTTTCGCGGTGGAGACCGAGGGGGAAATCACACGATGGGACACGTTCGCCGCGCACCGTTCCCGGTTCTCGCGGCTCACGCGTCGCGGGGATCGAGGTGCCACGGCAGCCGTGCCGGGCACCTCAGCCCCCGTGCCGCGCGCGCCACGAACGGGAGCGGGCGCACAGGAAGGCCGTCAGCAAGGTGTCGCACCACCCTCGCCGTTCACGGGAGCCACGGCGACGGAGGATCGACACCGGCGGACGGTGGACGGCAGGACAGCGGGGCCAGAAGGAGGATCGACGGCTCCCGTAGCGTCATCGACGCCTCACGCGTCGCGGGCGCACCACGCGTTGCAGGGATCGGAGGCATCCGGACACCCCGGATGTGCGCGGGCGCACCAGGCGCCGCAGATGATCAGGCTTCGCGTCCACGCCGCCCGCCGACCGCGCCGCGGGCCTTCCACTAGGGCATACGGGGGACGCCGGCCGTCCGACCGTCTGCCGACGGGAGGGTCGGGCATGAAGGTCACCAGGGCGGCAGCGCCCCTTCTTCCGCTCTGCGAGCGACTCCTGCCCACAAGACTGACCGGCCTCTCGGTCGCCCTCCTCAAGGCGACCGCCCTGGAACTGGCGATCCTCGCCGGACACCTCCTGCTCTACCCGTCCGGGATCATCCAGGAGCGCCGGACCACACCCGCGCCCCCTTCGGCGGACGCACCCCGCCTGCCGACGGAGGACAAGCCTCCGGTCGTACTCCTGCACGGCTTCATCGACAACCGCTCCGTGTTCGTCCTGCTGCGCCGCGCCCTCGCCCAGGACGGCGGCCGGCACCTGGAGTCCCTCAACTACTCGCCTCTGACCTTCGACATACGCGCCGCCGCCGAGTTGCTCGGCCGACACATCGAGGACATCTGCGAGCGCACCGGCCGGGAGCGGGTCGACGTCGTCGGGCACAGCCTGGGCGGGCTGATCGCGCGGTACTACGTGCAGCGACTCGGCGGCGACCACCGCGTCCGCACGCTCGTCACGCTCGGCACCCCGCACGGCGGCACCCAGGTCGCACCCCTCGCGAACGCACACCCGATCGTCCGGCAGATGCGGCCGGGTTCGGACGTACTGGAGGAGTTGCGTGAGCCGGCGCCGGGCTGCCGTACGCATTTCGTGGCGTTCTGGAGCGATTTCGACCATGTGATGGTTCCGGTGGAGACCGCCTGCGTCGACCACCCCGACCTCATGGTGCGCAATGTCCAGGTCACCGGCATCGGTCATCTCGCGCTGCCCGTGCACCCCACCGTCGCCAACGAGATCCGCCGGGCGCTGGACGCGGCCCCGACGGCAACCCGCCCCGCCGCCCGCCCGGGTGGCCTGACGGTAGCGTGACGACAAGGGATACATCGGCATAAACCCGGCGCGCTTCCGCACGCCCCCACCATGCGCCGGACCCGCGACACCCTTCCGCTCAGCATCCACGCGCCCCATAGGCGACTTGCCCGCGCATCGAGGAGCGCCCGAAACCCCGGAACTCGGCCGCCCCACAGGCCCCGCACAGCCGCCAGTTATCGAACAAACTTCGAACGCAAAGCCAAACTCGTACCCATAGACCGCCGAAAGACGCTCGAATGCCCGTTTCCTACGACCGCGAAACCCGTTGAAGATTGTCGCGCCCGCGTACCGCCGGGTACAGTCACCGCACTGCTCTGCCAGCCCCTGTCGTCGAGGCGAAAGAGAAGTTGGTGAACGATCGTCACCCGTCGGGGACCGCAACATCCCCGGCTCCGGCCTCCGATGCCGACCCGGCGCACTACGCGTCGCACGGCCACCAAGGAGCCGGTTACGGCGACTTCACCACGTACGGCGATTACTCCGCCACTGGTTTTGACTCCGGCACGGGTGCCCAGGCGAACGCCACCGGAACCTTCGAGACCGACCCTCTTTTCGGTGACCTTCCGGGCAACGACGCGGGCACCGGCTCCTACGACGCCTCCCAGTGGTCCACGGGCAGCCACCAGACTCTGAACTACGACCCGTATGCCGCGCAGCACCAAGCCGCGTACGACACGGGCAACTACGACTCGACGTCCTGGTCCGCCGGTTACGAGCATCTCGCCCAGGTGCCGGGCCAGTCGCAGGGCCCGGACGCCAGTGGCCAGTGGGACGCGAGCGGCTGGCTGCAGGCCGAACAGCTCGGCCAGAACGATCAGTTGGACGCCGACCAGACCCAGCAGTGGGTCGGGGTGCAGCACTTCGCGACGGGCGTGTTCGACGCCACGCAGTGGAACACCGACGGCACGCAGGCCTCCGACGAGCACGCCAGCGGCGCCACCGAGTCGTACGACCACGGCGACAGTGCCTCCGAGGGACCCGACGCGCACGAGCACCCCTCCCCCGAAGCCGTGGAGTTCGCCCAGCAGGCGACCGCCACCTTCGAGCAGCTCGCCCCGTACGACGAGGATCAAGCCCTCTCCGGTGACGGCGAGTTCGAGCCCGGCGGCGCCGCGCTCCTCGACGACCAGGAGGAGGTCACCCCGACCGCCACGGCGAGCCCGGGCCGGGCGGCCGCTCGCGCGGCCTCGCGGTCACGTCGTCGCGCTCCGGCCAAACGTTCCGCCCTGCTGACAGTGGCCGTTCCCTCGGCGTGCGTCATGGGTGTCGCCGGTATCGCGGCGGCATCGGTCGGCATCGGTGGGGGCGAGACGGAGACGACGGCGGCCACCAAGTCGGACGCCACCGCCGTGAAGCCGTCCGCCGCCAACAACCAGCTCGACACCCAGCTGGAGAGCCTGTCCGCCGAGGCGGACGACTTCGCCGACCGGGCGAGCCGTACACAGGAGCGCATCGACCTGAAGGCCCAGCAGGAGCTGGAGCAGAAGAAGGCGGCGGCCGAGGCGGCCCGCAAGGAGCGGCTGCGGCCGAAGTTCGCGCTGCCGGTCGCCAAGCACGGGCTCAGCGCGTACTACGGGCAGTCCGGCGTCAACTGGATGTCGCTGCACACCGGTATCGACTTCCCCGTCTCGTACGGCACGCCGGTCATGGCCGTGACCGACGGCACCGTGCGCACGCAGTGGAACCCGGCCTACGGCAACATGGTCATCGTGACCGCCAAGGACGGCACCGAGACCTGGTACTGCCACCTCTCCACGTACAAGGTCGCCTCCGGCGCGACGGTCAAGGCCGGCGATGTCATCGCCTACTCGGGCAACTCGGGCAACTCGACCGGCCCGCACCTGCACCTCGAGGTCCACCCCGCGGGCGGCTCGGCCATAGACCCCCTGCCCTGGCTGCGCAGCCACGGACTGGACCCGACGTAACCGGCGGCGAGATCGAGCCAAGCCGAGCAAGATCAGGAACGAGAACCGGGCCCCTGCTGAGCAGGGGCCCGAGTCATGTCACCGGAAGGCTGAGGCTCCTCGCCGAGCCTCCGGCGGGTCTCGCTACAGCTTCTCCACCGGCGCGTACCGCAGCAGCAGCCGCTTCGGCTTGGCGTCACCGAAGTCGATCGTCGCCTCCCCGTTGGCGCCCGTGCCCTTGACGGCGATGACCGTGCCGAGGCCGAACTGGTCGTGGGTGACGCGGTCGCCGACGGCGAGGGAGACCACCGGCTTCTCGTTGGTGCGACGGGTGGCGAAGCCGGACGCGCCGGAGGCGGAGGAACGGGAGCGCGACGACGACAACGACGACGCGATCCCGCCGACCGGACCCGAGGGCATCGGCGCGGAGCCACCCTTGCGCTTCCACTCCAGGTAGCTCGCCGGGATCTCCTCCAGGAAGCGGGACGGCGGGTTGTACGACGGCTGCCCCCAGGCGCTGCGCATCGACGACCGGGTGAGATAGAGCCGTTCCCGCGCACGGGTGATGCCGACGTAGGCGAGGCGGCGCTCCTCCTCCAGCTCCTTGGTCTGACCGAGGGCACGCATGTGCGGGAAGACGCCGTCCTCCATGCCCGTCAGGAAGACGACGGGGAACTCCAGGCCCTTGGCGGTGTGGAGGGTCATGAGCGTGATGACGCCCGAGCCGTCCTCGTCCTCGTCGGGGATCTGGTCGGAGTCGGCGACCAGGGCGACCCGCTCCAGGAACTCGGCGAGACTGGCGGAGGTCGCGCCCTCGCCTTCCGCCGCGCCGGCCTCCTGCTCGAACTCCAGGGCCACGGCCGCGAGTTCCTGGAGGTTCTCGATGCGGGTCTCGTCCTGCGGGTCGGTGGACGCCTGCAACTCGGCCAGATAGCCCGTGCGTTCGAGGACCGCCTCCAGGACGGTCGCGGGACCGGCGCCGGACTCGACGACGGTCCGCAGGTCCTCCATCAGCGTGTTGAACCGCTTGACCGCGTTCGTCGACCGGGCGGCCATGCCGTACGCCTCGTCGACGCGCTTCAGTGCCTGCGGAAAGCTGATCTTCTCGCGCTGGGAGAGGGCGTCGATCATCGCCTCGGCGCGGTCGCCGATGCCCCGCTTGGGGACGTTGAGGATGCGGCGCAGCGGGACCGAGTCCTCCGGGTTGGCGAGAACACGCAGGTAGGCCAGGACGTCCCGGACCTCCTTGCGCTCGTAGAAGCGGACGCCCCCGACGACCTTGTAGGGCAGGCCGACGCGGATGAAGACCTCTTCGAACACACGGGACTGGGCGTTGGTCCGGTAGAAGACGGCGACGTCCCCGGCCTTCGCGTGGCCCGCGTCCGTGAGGCGGTCTATCTCGTCGGCGACGAACTGGGCCTCGTCGTGCTCGGTGTCGGCGACGTACCCGGTGATCTGCGCGCCGGCGCCCGCGTTGGTCCACAGGTTCTTGGGGCGGCGGGACTCGTTGCGCTCGATGACGGCGTTGGCGGCGGAGAGGATCGTCTGCGTCGAGCGGTAGTTCTGTTCGAGCAGGATCGTCGTCGCGTTCGGGTAGTCCTCCTCGAACTGGAGGATGTTGCGGATCGTCGCGCCGCGGAAGGCGTAGATCGACTGGTCGGCGTCACCGACGACGCACAGCTCGGCGGGCTGGATGTCGTACTCGCCGGGGGGCACGTCGACGGGGTGTTCGGAGGTGCCGACCAGCTCCCTGACCAGGGCGTACTGGGCGTGGTTGGTGTCCTGGTACTCGTCGACGAGGACGTGACGGAAACGACGGCGGTAGTGCTCGGCGACATCCGGGAAGGCGCGCAGCAGATTGACCGTCGTCATGATCAGGTCGTCGAAGTCGAGCGCGTTCGCCTCGCGGAGGCGGGACTGGTAGAGCGCGTAGGCCTGGGCGAGGGTCTTCTCGAAGCCGTCGGTGGCCTGGGCGGCGAAGTCCTCCTCGTCGATCAGCTCGTTCTTCAGGTTGCTGATCTTGGCACTGAAGGACTTGGGCGGGAAGCGCTTGGGGTCGAGGTCCAGATCACGGCAGACCAGGGCCATCAGGCGCTTGCTGTCGGCGGCGTCGTAGATCGAGAAGGAGGAGGTGAAGCCCAGCTTCTTGCTCTCGCGGCGCAGGATGCGGACGCAGGCGCTGTGGAAGGTCATGACCCACATCGCGTTCGCCCGCGGCCCGACGAGCTGCCCGACGCGCTCCTTCATCTCGCCCGCGGCCTTGTTGGTGAAGGTGATCGCGAGGATCTGGCCCGGGTGGACGTTCCGCTCGCCGAGCAGGTGGGCGATGCGGTGGGTGAGCACGCGGGTCTTGCCGGAGCCGGCGCCGGCCACGATGAGCAGGGGGGAGCCGGCGTGCACGACGGCCGCGCGCTGGTTCTCGTTCAGCCCGTCCAGGAGGGCCGCCGCGTCGATCGCGGGGCGTGGGGCGCCGTCGCGGTAGTAGGCGTCCCGGTCCGGCGGCACGTCGAACTTCCCGCCGAACAGATCGTCCGGAATCGACTCCGGCACATGATCGTCCTCGGGCGGCGGCGGGGGCTCCTCGTCACGGCCGCGGGGGGCCTGGAGGTCCGCCAGGAAGCTGTCGTCAAAGAGGCTGCTCATCGCTCTCCGAGTCTAGGCGCCCCCACTGACAGCGAGGGGCCGCCCCGGGAAGTCCGTGCGGGCACGCTCCGAGCCGCGCCCCGCTGAGCCGTCGGCCACCGGTCGCACCCACCCCATCACGGTGAGCGATCGAACGTAGCACCTATCGTGTCCGCGAGGCCAAGGTCACGAAAACGTATCGGGCATATCGAACATCAACCTTCACACGGACCACACCAGTTGGCTAGCGTCTTGGGTCAGGCCGTACGACCCAACCGGCGAACGTCGCCGGGCCGCACGGCCTCCGCCGAGTCCGGTGCGCCCCTCCACGGCAGCCGGAGCCGGGGACCCACCGACCTCTGGGGTGAATCGACCCGACCGCCGTACGCGGCGAGGGCCGTAGGGCAAACCTTCCGAAAGCTTGCGCCCGAACCCGACAGCTAACTCGGTAGGCGGACTACGGAAGGAGTCGCCGAACCATGGCGCCGCACCGCAAGCCGCGTCCGACCGGCCGGACGCGCGCGGGCATCCGCACCCCCGCTCTCGCCACCGCCGCCCTCACCTCCGTGGCCCTGCTCTCCCAGACGGCCACCGCCGCCCCCTCGACCGACGACAAACCGAGTCTGGAGGAGGTCGAGAAGAAGGTAGGCGACCTCTACCGCCAGGCGGAGACGGCGACCGAGAAGTACAACTCGGTCAAGGAGAAGACCACAAAGCAGAAGAAACAGGTCGACAACCTCCTCGACGACGTCGCGAAGCGGACGGAAAAGCTCAACGAAGCGCGCGAGGAGCTGGGGTCGTACGCGGCCGCCCAGTACCGGACGGGCGCGGCCGCCCCCGACACGGCGGCCCTGCTCCTGGCGGACGACCCGCAGGAGTACTTCGCCCAGAACCAGTTGATGGACCGGCTGACGGACCGCCAGCAGGAGTCCGTCGACGCGTACGTCGCGCAGCAGGCGGAGACCTCGCAGCGGCGCCAGGAGGCGTCCGAGGGCCTGGAGCAGCTCACCGAGTCGCAGAACGCCCTCAAGTCCAGCAAGGCCAAGGTCCAGGCGAAGCTCGCCGCGGCCCGCGAACTGCTCTCCCAGCTCACCGCGGAGGAGAAGGCCAGGCTCGCGGACATCGAGCAGCGGAAGCAGGAGGAGGCCGACCGCAAGGCGGAGGAGCTGGCGCGGCAGCAGGCGGCGGCCGAGTCACGGGCCGAGTCGGCCCAGGAGACGCAGGAGGCCCCTCAGGACACCTCCACCTCCCCGTCAACGTCCTCATCCACCGAGACCACGACGACGGTCGAGGACTCGACCTACGCCACGAAGGCCGCCAAGGCCCTCGCCTTCGCCCGCGCGCAGATCGGCAAGCCGTACGTCTGGGGCGCCACCGGCCCCGGCTCCTACGACTGCTCCGGCCTCACCCAGGCCGCCTGGAAGGCCGCCGGCGTCGACCTCCCGCGCACCACCTACGACCAGGTCAACGCCGGTACGACCGTCTCGCTCTCCGCCGCCCGCCCCGGCGACCTGATCTTCTTCTACGACAACATCGGCCACGTCGGCCTCTACATCGGCAACGGCATGATGATCCACGCCCCGAAGCCGGGCACCTACGTCCGCGAGGAGTCGATCTTCTACGACGGCGAGTCCTCCATCCACAGCGTGGTGCGGCCGGCGTAGCGGTCGAGGGGCCTGTTCGTGTGACCGGTCGGTACGGCTAGCCCGTACGGCCGGTTCGTGCGGCCGGTCCGTACGGCCGGTCCGCTGGGGAGGCGGGCCGACTCAGGTCCAGAGCACCGCGATGAAGACGTTCGCCATGGTGAGTGCGCCCACCAGCCCGAACAGCGACTTGTCCACGGTCTCCTCGTCGCGCTTGACGTACACCAGCCCCAGGATCACGACCAGCAGCGCCATCTTGATGCCGATCTTGATGTTGTTGACAGGCTGGTCGTCCGCCTGGTTGAGGCCGACGAGGACGGCTCCGGTGATCAGCATGGTGAGCGCGCCGTGCAGCATGGCGGGGACGAAGCGGGCGGTGCCCTGGCCCATGGCCTTCATCTGGGTGAGGAAACCGCCCAGGAGAGCGGCGATCCCGATGATGTGGAGCGCGACGAAGAGGTGGATGAGTACGTCCATGGGCGGAGCCTAATGAGGAGGCGACGACCGGCCGGGCACCGGGGGCGGGGTGCTGTGCCTCTCCGGCGTGAGGTGCTTCCGGGCGCGGGGAAACTTCCGGAGGTGGGGGCTGCCGGACGTGGGCCAGGACCCTGCGCCGCACCCGGCCACGGCGGGATCGATCTTGCATATATGCGCCCCATAGCACCGTCTCGCCCCTCTCCGGCCGGGAATCGGCGCATCGGTCATCGCGCAGCGTGATTACGGCGGCGTCAGGGCGGGATCACGGTCACATACGGTCACCTCGCGCTCGGTGGGCGCCACTTCCGTACAAGGCGTTACCGGCCCGACACAGTCAGGTTTAGCGTCCTCCCTCAGGTGACCGGCTCCCCACCGCCGCCCGGGCCAGGGGCGGCAGTCGGACACCACCGCCGAGAAAGTCCGGCGGCGTCCCGCTCCCCCCTGTGCGGGCCGCCGCCGGATGCGTCACCGCTCCCCCAGGCGGTCTGTGCGCTCCGACGTACGGACGGCGGTCGTACGAGAGGACATGGAGTCCCACGTGGCAGCGCACCGCAAGCCCAGACAGCGCTCGCTCGGCGGCCCGACGGTCCGCACGGCCGCGACCCTCGCGCTCGCCGGCGCGGCGACCGCGACCGGTTTCGACGGTACCGGGCACGCCGACCCTCACCTCACGCCCGAGCAGATCAAGGCGAAGGTGGACAAGCTGTACGAGGAGGCGGAGGTCGCCACCGACAAGTACAACGGGGCCAAGGAGAAGGCCGACAAGGCGCAGGAGAACCTGGAGGAACTGCGCGACCAGGCGGCCCGCCGCACCGACCGGCTCAACTCCGCCCGCGAGCAGCTGGGTTCGCTGGCCACCGCGCAGTACCGGACCGGCGGCATCGACCCGTCGTGGCAGCTGGCGCTCTCCGGTGATCCGGACCAGTACCTCGACAACGCCGCCCTCGCCGAACGCGTCGGCAACCGGCAGGCGGCCGATGTGGCCGGAGTACGGCAGCAGTTGCTGGAGATCGAACGGCTCCGCGGGGCCGCCCGTGTCGAACTGGGCACCCTCAGGACCAAGCAGCAGGAGGTCAAGCGGCACAAGAAGACGGTCACCTCGAAGTTGACCGAGGCACGGCGGCTCCTCGACCGCCTGACGCCCGAGGACCGCACCCGTCTGAGCAGCCCCGGCTCCGGCACAGGTCACGCCTCGCGCTCCGCCCTCTCCTCCCCGCGCACCGTCACCGGCCCGGTCTCACCGGCCTCCTCCGCCTCCGACGCCCCCAATCCCCGTGCCGCCTCGGCCGTTTCCTACGCGTACTCCAAGCTCGGCAGCCCGTACGTCTGGGGTGCCACCGGCCCCCACGCCTTCGACTGCTCCGGCCTCACCCAGGCCGCCTACCGCTCCGCCGGTGTCTCCCTCCCCCGCACCACCTACGGCCAGATCGGCGCCGGCCGCCGCGTCTCCCGCGCGGAACTGCTCCCCGGCGACCTGGTCTTCTTCTACTCCGGCATCAGCCACGTGGGCATCTATGTGGGCAACGGCCAGATGATCCACGCCCCGAACCCCTCCGCCCCGGTACGCGTGGCCCCCCTCGACGAAATGCCGTTCACCGGCGCCACGCGGGTGGCCTGAGCGCGGAGTGAGCGAGGAGTGAGCGGGCCCCGGCGGCCGGGCTGCCCGGCCGCCGGGGCCCGC
>NZ_LIRK01000163.1 GCF_001419765.1 Streptomyces torulosus | reverse complement strand
AGATGTGTATAAGGAACAGCACCCGATAGGCGGCCACCGCGGCCCCCCCGCGGCGCGTCGCGTACCATGGGCCCCGCAGAAGGGGAGTAGCTCTTCGCCGGACCGTCGACATACTGCTCAGCTCGTCTGAGCCGGCGCCCGGAGCGGGTCCATCGACAAGGGGCCCGCCAGCGAGACCTTCGGCAAGCAGTGCACACCCGTGCGACCCCGCACGGGTGAACGTGTGCTGCCGTGCCGAGGTGTCGCGTCAGCGGACCGTTTCTCTCGGTGGGGCAGCCCGACCGATTGAGGACCCTTGATCAGCTTCAGTGTCATGGCGCTCGTCTTCGGCGTCGTCTTCCTCGCCGAGCTCCCCGACAAGACCGCGCTCGCCGGCCTCGTCCTCGGCACCCGCTACCGCGCCTCGTACGTCTTCGCCGGCGTCGCTGCGGCCTTCGCCGTGCACGTCGCGCTGGCGGTCGCCGCGGGCAGCGTCCTCACCCTGCTGCCCCAGCAGATCGTGCACGCGCTGACCGGTGTGCTGTTCCTGGGCGGCGCGGCGGTGCTGCTGATGAAGAAGGACGAGGACGAGGAAGAAGTCCGCAGGCCGGAGAACCAGGGCTTCTGGAAGGTCTCCGGCGCGGGCTTCATGCTCATCCTCGTCGCCGAGTTCGGCGACCTGACCCAGATCATGACGGCGAACCTCGCGGCGCGGTACGACGACCCGCTCTCCGTGGGCCTCGGGGCCGTCCTCGCGCTGTGGGCCGTGGCCGGGCTCGGGATCGTCGGCGGCCGGGCGCTGATGAAGAGGGTGCCGCTGAAGCTGATCACCCAGATCGCGGCCGTGCTGATGACGGGGCTCGGTGTGTGGAGTTTGTGGGAAGCCGTGACGGGATGACGAAGGGGGTGGCGGTGAGCACCGTTGTTTTGTACCGTGGAGAAACAAAGTGGCTCCCGCCCGCATTCCCTGACCGGTGGGCGGGGCCGCCTTGTCCTGTCACGGGGCCGTACCGCCGTCTCCGCACCGCCCGGCCCCTTCCCGCGTTCCCGCGCCCTGGAGCTTGCCGATGCCGGCCACGACCGTTCTGACCGCCCGCGCCTTCCTGCTCGACATGGACGGCACCCTCGTCAACTCGGACGCCGCGGTCGAGCGGGTCTGGCGGCGCTGGGCCGAGCGGAACGGGCTCGACGGCACCGAGGTCATGCGGGTGGTCCACGGACGCCAGGGGTACGCCACGATGGCCGTACTCCTGCCGGACCGGCCCATGGAACAGAACTACGCGGACAACGCGCGGATGCTGGAGGAGGAGACGGCCGACGTGGACGGGGTCGTCCCCATCCCGGGCGCGCCGGAGTTCCTCGCGTCCCTCACCGCCGGCGGAGTGCCGCACGCGCTGGTGACCTCCGCGAACGTTCCCCTCTCCACGGCGAGGATGACCGCCGCCGGGCTGGCCCTGCCCGACGTCCGGGTCACCGCCGAGTCCGTCGGTGCGAGCAAGCCCGACCCCGAGGGATTCCTGAAGGGCGCCGCCGAACTGGGCATCGCCCCCGAGGACTGCGTCGTCTTCGAGGACTCCGAGGCGGGCATCCAGGCGGGCCGCGCCGCCGGCATGCGCGTCGTGGGCATCGGATCGCGCGCGGCCGCCCACGGGCCGGACGTCGTGGTGCCCGATCTGCGCTCGGTACGGGTCGAGACGGGCGAGGACGGGCCGGTCCGGCTGCACGTCGCCTAGCCCGGCCGCCGCGCCATCGGCTGGAGGCGGCCGCCGCGCCCCGGACGGGGCGCGGGGCGGTGGCTGTCAGGCTCCGGTGTTCTTCGGGCCCGTCTGCTGGACCACCTCGAAGGACCAGACGGTGGAGGCGGACGCGGCCGGCTTGGGGCGGTCGGCCGGGGGCTGGTCGCCGCCGCCCTGGTGGGCCTGCTTCATCGGGCCCTCCATCCACGCCTCGAACGACGCCTCGTCGCGCCACCGGGTGTACACGAGGTAGTTGTCGGTGCCGTCGACGGGCCGCAGCAGCTCGAACCACTCGAACCCGTCGGAACTCTCCACCACCCCGGCACGAGAGGCGAACCGCTTCTCCAGCACCTCGCGCTGCTCCGCGGGGACAGTGAGGACGTTGATCTTGACGATGCTCATGGGGTCATCCTGCATCACGGGGGCGACGGGGGTGTGCGCCGACCCCGGCGTCAGGGTTCCTGGGTTTCCGCTTCCAGGCGGGCTCGGGTCGCCAGGCCGTAGACGCCGGGCTCGTCGTCCTTCGAGACGGCCCGTGTGGTCTGGTAGTCGATGACGGCCTGTTCGACCTGGCGGTCGAAGCTCTGGTCGATGTCGCCGTTGTAGAGGCCCAACTGGCGCAGCCGCAGCTGGAGTTCGGTGACCTCGGGGTCGTCGTCGCCGAGGCGGAGCGTCTTCGGGGCCTCCAGCCGGCTGTCCCCCTTCTTGTTCGCGTCGTCGGCCGTCGACCTGTCGGAGGCCCGGGCGCTGGGCGACGCCTCGCTGGCGCTGGGCGACGGGGACGCCGACGGCGACGCGGACGACTTCGAGGCGGAGGGGGACGGGCTCCCGGACGGCTTCGCCCGTCCGGCGCCACCCGGCGGCGCCGGTGCGGGCGCCCCGCCCCCGGTGGCCTCCTCGGGCGTCTGCACCGGCGTCTTGTCGCCGTCCACCGTGGTGTCCGGCGCGCTCGCCCGCACGTCGTCCGGGAGTGCCCCGTTCCGCTCGGGCGCCTCGTAGGAGAAGAGGCCGCTCATGAAGCCGGCCGCCGCCATCACCCCGGCCGCCGCCGTGCCCCCGAGCGCGACGATCAGCCCCGTACGGCGGCGACGGCCCGCGGAGCGGGGGCGTGCGGGCGTCGAGGAGCGGGTGTGCGGGTGCCCGGAGGCGGAAGCGGGCGGCGGGACCGTGAGCGGCCGGGTGCGGTCGTCGGCCGGTGTGGTCGTGCGCGGGGCCCGGAAGGCCGCCAGCCGCATCGTCGCCGCCTCGGCGTGTCCGGGGCCGCGCGCGTGCCCCGGGCCCGTGCGGGGGCCGGTGTCGTCCTGGTGCCCGTGGTCGTCCTCGGCGTCGCCCAGTTCCACGTACGGGCGGATGCGCAGCGGGTCGAAGTCCTCGGCGGCCGCCGCCTGTGCCGTGCGGGCTTCCAGGAGTGCTTCGGAGGCGCGGCGGCCACAGCCGCAGGACGGGGTCCCGTCCGTGGCCCGGGGAGCGAAGCACTCCGGGCATATGTGGCTGTTCGGTTCACTCACGTGTGGTCCCTCCCCGTGAAGACTCCCGAGTTTATGCAAACCGTCGTCACACAACCTCCCGATCGTCACAGGAGTGACCGGCGCCGCAGTGGTTCGACAGGCCATAACCGGTCACACCGCCCACGATGGAATGAACACCGGAGGAATGAGGAGACCGGGGACGCTGTACGAGACCCTCGGAGGCCCTCGGGAGGTCCGCATGACCGACGACACCGCGCACGACGACGGCGGCCGCACGGCGGGGCGCGGGGCGGGGCGCACGGTGGGAGATCCGGCGGGGAGTGCGGCGGCGTCGGACCCGGCCGGTGCTCGGCGTCGTGCCGCGGGGGCCGCCGAGCACGTGCCCGGTGGGGTCATGGTGTCCATCGGGGCCCTGCTGCTCGGGATGCTGCTGGCCGCGCTGGACCAGACGATCGTGTCGACGGCGCTGCCGACGATCGTGAGCGATCTGGGCGGGCTGGACCATCTGTCGTGGGTCGTGACCGCCTACATGCTGGCCGCGACGGCGGCGACACCGCTGTGGGGGAAGCTCGGGGACCAGTACGGCCGCAAGCGGCTGTTCCAGACGGCGATCGGGATCTTCCTCGTGGGGTCGGCGCTGTGCGGAATGGCGCAGGACATGCCGCAGTTGATCGGGTTCCGGGCGCTCCAGGGCCTGGGCGGCGGCGGGTTGATGGTCCTGTCGATGGCGATCGTCGGGGATCTCGTCCCGCCGCGGGAACGGGGGCGCTACCAAGGGCTGTTCGGGGCCGTGTTCGGCGCCACCAGTGTGCTCGGGCCGCTGCTCGGCGGGCTGTTCACCGAGCATCTGAGCTGGCGCTGGGTGTTCTACGTCAATCTGCCGGTCGGGGCGGTCGCGCTGATCGTCATCGCCGCCGTCCTGCACGTCCCCCGCAAGGCCGAGCGGCACGTCATCGACTACCTCGGCACCTTCCTCATCGCCTCCGTCGCCACCTGCCTGGTCCTCGTCGCCTCCCTCGGCGGTACGACCTGGGACTGGGGCTCGCCGCAGATCATCGGTCTCGCCGTGCTGGGCGTGGCGCTCGCCGTGGTCTTCGTGGCCGTGGAGGGGCGGGCGGCCGAACCCGTGCTGCCCCTGAAGCTCTTCCGCGTCCGCACCTTCACCCTCTCCGCCGTGATCAGCTTCATCATCGGCTTCGCGATGTTCGGGGCGATGACCTATCTGCCGACGTTCCTCCAGGTCGTGCGCGGTGTGTCGCCGACCATGTCCGGTGTGCACATGCTGCCGATGGTGTTCGGTCTGCTGCTGTCGTCGACGGTGTCCGGGCAGATCGTCAGCCGTACGGGCCGCTGGAAGGTGTTCCCCGTCGCCGGGACCGCGGTGACGACGCTCGGCCTGCTGCTCCTGCACCAGCTGGACGCGCACAGCGGCGACGGCGAGATGAGCGCGTACCTCTTCGTCTTCGGGCTCGGGCTCGGCCTCGTCATGCAGGTGCTCGTGCTGATCGTGCAGAACGCCGTCCCGTACGAGGACCTGGGCGTCGCCACCTCCGGCGCGACCTTCTTCCGGTCCATCGGGGCCGCGTTCGGGGTGGCCGTCTTCGGCACGGTCTTCGCGGGGCACCTCGGGGACAAGCTGGCGAGCGCCCTGGACGGTGCCCGGCTGCCGGCCGGCGTCAGCGTGGACGGACTGAAGGCGGACCCGCGGGAGATCGCCGAGCTGCCGTCCTCGCTGCGTCCCGCCGCCCTCGACGCCTACGCCGAGGCGATCACCGACGTCTTCGTCTACGCGGCCCCCGTCGCTCTCCTCGGCTTCGTCCTCGCCTGGTTCCTGCGCGAGGACCGGCTGCGCGCCTCGGTGACGGCCCCCGACGGCACGGAGACCTTCGCCAGCAACCCCGTCGAGCGGTCGTCGTACGACGAGGTGTGCCGGGCGCTGTCCCTGCTCGGGTCGCGGGAGGGCCGGCGGGAGATCTACCGGACGATCACCGCGCGGGCCGGTTACGACCTGCTGCCCGCCGCGAGCTGGCTGCTGCTGCGGATCCGGAGGTACGGCTGGGTCGAACCCGCCGTGCTCGCCGAGCGCAGCACCGTGCCGCTGGATGTGATCATGGCCGCGTCGCGGCAGGTCGAGGAGCGCCGGCTCGCCCGCCGTGAGGGTCTCGACCTCGTGCTGACCGGCACCGGGCGCGCTGCCGCCGAGCGGCTCGCCAAGGCCCGTGAGGATTCCCTGGCGGAGCTGCTGGGCGACTGGTGGGGGCCCGACCGGCCGACCGATCTGGTCCGTCTGGTCGAGGAGCTCACCGACGAGATGTGCGGCTCGGACGCCGAGCGCCCGCACGACGAACGGCCGGTCACCCGCGCGTCGGAGCCGCCGGCCGCACCAGTTTCTTCGTGAACCAGTGGTCCGCGTACGGGTCGTCGTTGTGCGGCTCGCTCTCCTCGTAGCCGAGCCGGGCGTACAGCGCGCGGGCCTCGACGAGGTCGGCGCGGGTGTCGAGCACGATCCGCTCCGCGCCGAGGCGCCGTGCCTGGTCCTCGGCCGCCGTCACGAGCAGCGCGGCGCCGCCCTTGCCGCGGGCGTCCGTACGGAGGAAGACCCGCTTGAGTTCCGCCGTGGCCGCGTCCATCAGCCGGACGCCCGCCGTGCCGGCCGGTTCGCCGGCGTACCGCGCCACCAGCAGCACCCCGTCCGGCGGCGCGAGCCGGTCCCCGGTGTTCGCCGCGATCTCCCGCTCCAGTTCGTCGGGGTCGGTGGCGCGGCCCTCGTGCAGCAGGTACCAGCGGTCGCTGACCTCCGTGTAGTACGCCCGCCAGAGCGCGGCCGCGACGGGCGAGTCGAACGGTTCGGGGGCTATGGACCAGGCGGTCGTCGTGGAGGCCATGGCGGGGAT
>NZ_LIRK01000162.1 GCF_001419765.1 Streptomyces torulosus | reverse complement strand
CCCACATCCCCCGCGCCAGGGACGAGCGGACCACGGGCCCCCTGACCCCCCTGGCCGACGTGCGCTGACCGCCACCGGCGAGGCCACAGCACACACACCGACGGCGTCGGCGCACCCACCGGGCGCCGACGCCGTCGACCTGCCACTCCCGCGAACGGGAACCGAACCCTAGAAGACCGGCGTACCGTTCCGGGTCAGCTTCCAGTCCACCGACGCGAACGCCGCCGGGTCGATCGACCCCTTCGCCTTCACCCACGCGATCATCGTGTTACGGATCTCGTCCGAGTTCGACCACAGCATCGGCGCCGCCGCCACATGCGGGAAGTTGCCGCCACCATTGGCCCGGTAGTTGTTCACCGCGAACACGAACTTCTGGTCGTCCGCCAACGGCGCACCCTCGAACCGCACGTTCTTGATCCGCGAACCCGCCGGCTGCGCGATGTCGATCTCGTACGACAGACCACTCACCGCGTCGTAGTTGTAGTCCGGCGTACCGTTCGCGTTCGTCAGCTTCGCCGGGTCCACCACCGCGTCCGGCGCCGTCTGCGCGAAGTAGTTCGCCGAGAACTCCAGGTACGCCTTCATCTGCGCACCCGTCATCAGACGCGCCTCCAGCGTGTTCTCGAAGACATACAGACCGGCGACATCACGGATGGTGACGTTCCCCGCCGGGATCACCGCCGTGCGGGAGAACGCGGCGGCCTGCGACAGCACCGGCAGCGACGCGTACTCCGAGGACGCGAGCGCCTGCCTCACCGTGTCCGCCTGGATGTGGTTGATCAGGTCGATGATCGGGACGTCCTTGTATGGCGCCTCCTCCGACCTCATCTCCGCGGCGTTCGTACCGATCACCTGGTTGACGTACGTCACGACCTTCGCGTGCTCGTCCGACAGCAGCTTCACGATCTTCGGGTCCTCCTCCACCGCGTTGGAGTTGAGGACCTGCGACCCGACCTTCTCGACGCTCCAGCAGCCCCGGCTCCACACCATCTCGAAGTCGAACAGCGTCAGCCGCTGACCCCACTTGAGCGGCTCCGACAGCACGACCTGCTTGCCGGTCTTCTTGTTGGTGACGAAGTACTCCGGGATCTCCGTGTGCGCGTGCCCCACCAGGATCGCGTCGATCCCCGGCACCTGCTCCGCCACCAGCCCGGCCGCGTTCTCGATGTACGGCAGCTGGTCCCCGTACGACGACGTCCCCGACGAACCGCTGTGCGCCGACACGATGACGACGTCCGCGCCCATCGACCTGAGCTTCGGCACCCACTTCGCCGCCTGCTCCTCCAGACCCGGGAACGTCATCTTCCCCTGCACGTTCGCCTTGTCCCAGATCGCGATGCCCGGGTTCGTCAGACCCAGCACCGCCACCTTCACATCACGGCCGAACGGCGTCCGCAGCCGGTGCATGCTGAACGGCGGGAACGCCGGACGCAGCGTCTTCGCGTCCAGCGCGTTCGCACCCAGCAGCGGGAAACGACACTGCTCCTGGAACTTCCGCAGCACCGGAATGCCGTAGTTGAACTCGTGGTTCCCGAGCGCCGCCGCGTCGTAGTCGATCGCGTTCATCGCCTGCGCCATCGGGTGGACGGGGCCGCCCTTGGCCGTGATCGGGTCGACCTTCGCGTAGTAGTACGACAGCTGCGTGCCCTGGATGGTGTCACCGGCGTCGATGAGGAGCGTGTTGCCGCGCCCCTTCTCCTTGCGGACCTGGCTCACCAGCGTGGAGATCTTCGCGAGGCCGACGTCGTTGTGCGCCTTGTCGTCGAACTCCTTGTCCGTGAAGTAGTCCCAGTTGAAGACGTTGCCGTGCAGGTCCGTCGTCCCCATCACGGTGAACCGGTACCGCTTCGGGGCCTTCTCCTTGCCGCCGGTCACCTCGGCCGCCTGCGCGTTCGGCGCCAGAGCCGAACCGGCGATGGCCACCCCGGCACCGGTCACGGCTGACTTCTTCAGAAACTTCCGGCGGTTCAAGGCCATATCGGTACTCCTCGGGAGGAACGGGATCTCAACGCGCGTAGACCAGCGAACAACAAAAAAGGCCACACGTGATAACGCGCGTAGATTCTGACCCGTACATTCCACACAGCAACAGACCCTCCAGGTTGCGATCTGGTGACCGGCACCCCGCAGCACCCCACGCCAACCGGACCTGCGGTGACAGAGTGGGACGTATGACCGACACCCCCGCACAGCCCCACCCCACCGC
>NZ_LIRK01000161.1 GCF_001419765.1 Streptomyces torulosus | reverse complement strand
GCGGCCCAGGTCGGCGAGATGCGGATGACCGGCCGTACCGGCGAGCGCGTCCTGTACTCGCTCCGGCTGAAGATCTTCGCCCAGCTCCAGCGGCTCGGACTCGACTACTACGAGCGGGAGCTGACCGGCCGGATCATGACCCGGATGACGACCGACGTGGACGCCCTGTCGACGTTCCTCCAGACCGGCCTGGTCACCGCGTTCGTCTCCGTCGTCACCTTCTTCGGCATCATGGGCGCCCTGATCGTGATCGACGTACAGCTCGCCCTGGTCGTGTTCGCGACGCTCCCGCCGCTGATCTTCTGCACGTTCTTCTTCCGCCGCGCGAGCGTGAAGGCGTACGAACTCGCCCGTGAGCGGGTCTCCGTCGTCAACGCCGACCTCCAGGAGTCGGTGGCCGGACTGCGGATCGTGCAGGCGTTCCGGCGCGAGCGCGCGGGCGCCGAGCGGTTCGCGGCCGGCAGCGCCGGCTACCGCGAGGCCCGGGTGCGCGGCCAGTGGCTGATCTCCGTGTACTTCCCGTTCGTGCAGCTGCTGTCGTCGGTCGCGGCCGCGGCGGTGCTCGTCGTGGGCGGCCAGCGGGTCGACGCCGGCACCCTGACCACCGGCGCCCTGGTGGCGTACCTGCTCTACATCGACCTGTTCTTCGCCCCCGTCCAGCAGCTCTCCCAGGTCTTCGACGGCTACCAGCAGGCCACCGTCTCCCTGGGCCGCATCCAGGAACTGCTCCAGGAGCCGACGTCCACGAAGTCCGCCGACGAACCCCTGGAGGTGCTGTCGCTGCGCGGCGACATCGCCTTCGAGGGCGTGGACTTCCAGTACGGGGGCTCGGGCGGCGAGGAAGCGGCCCTCAGCGGCGTCTCCCTGCGGATCCCGGCCGGGCAGACCGTCGCCTTCGTCGGCGAGACCGGCGCCGGGAAGTCCACCCTCGTCAAGCTGGTCGCCCGTTTCTACGACCCGACCGGCGGCCGGGTCACCGTCGACGGCACCGATCTGCGCGCCCTCGACCTCGCCTCGTACCGGCACCGGCTGGGCGTCGTCCCGCAGGAGGCGTACCTCTTCCAGGGCACCGTCAGGGACGCCATCGCCTATGGCCGCCCCGACGCCACCGACGCCGAGGTGGAGGCCGCCGCGCGGGCAGTCGGCGCCCACGACATGATCGCCACCCTCGACGGCGGCTACCTCCACGAGGTCGCCGAACGCGGCCGCAACCTCTCCGCGGGCCAGCGCCAGCTGATCGCCCTGGCGCGGGCCGAGCTGGTGAACCCGGACGTCCTGCTGCTGGACGAGGCGACGGCGGCCCTCGACCTGGCCACCGAGGCTCAGGTCAACCAGGCCACCGACCGCCTCGCCGGCCGCCGCACCACGCTCGTCGTGGCCCACCGCCTCACCACCGCCGCCCGCGCCGACCGCGTCGTCGTCATGGACCACGGCCGGGTCGCCGAGGACGGCACCCATGACGAACTCCTCGCCCTCGACGGACAGTACGCGCGGCTCTGGCGGACCTTCGTGGGCGAGCCGGCGATGAAGGCGTAGGCGGCCGCCGCCGGTTTTTCCCTCCCGTCGCGCAACCGTTCGGTACTCCTTGTGCGTCCGAATATCAGTACGCTTCTGCGGTGGGAGGGACAGTCGGTGAGCAGGGGTGCGAAGGGCGCGATCCGTCGGCCGCTGGCGCTCGCGCTGGCCGTACTGACCCTGGCCGGGCTGCTGGCCCTGGCCGGCCCCGCGGGCAGCGCGACGGCGGCCTCGTCCTGCCCCGGCCGCAAGGTGCGGACCCTGACCTTCGACGCCGGGACCGTGCACGTCTACCGCAAGGGCAGCCGATACGTGTGCGCCGTGCTCGTGCCCCGCAAGCAGGTCATGGGCAAGGGTGGGTGGAAGGCCCGCAAGGGCACCATCCGCATCCGGGCGTGGGCCGGGCAGTGGGTGAGGAACAAGCAGCATCCGGCGGGCCCGGTCACCGTGCACGCGGGCCGGCGCCCCGTGTGCGTGCACGCGCGGGTCGGCTCCGTGCGCTACACCTCGGGCTGGATCCTGCGCTGACCACCCGCCCCCGCGCCCGCCGCCGGGGCCGGGCACACAGGGTTTTCCCTATCTCCGCCATCTGCGCCTGAAAGCAGTCCAGTTGGCCCCTTTCTTCCCTGGTGCCCCGGCGGTCGCTCCGATAGCTTCCGGCGCACAGCCGTTCCATAGGGGAGAGAACGCATGCGCAAAGCGCTCAGGTGGGTGCTGTCGCTCGTGGTGCTCATAGGCACTCTGAGCACGGCGGGCGCGGCCACCGCCGCACAGCCGGACACCACCGACATCAAGGACCGACTGCTCGCGATTCCGGGTGTGAGCCTCATCGAGGAGAAGCCGTACCCGGGTTACCGCTTCTTCGTCCTCAACTTCACGCAGCCGGTCGATCACCGCCACCCGGCCAAGGGCACCTTCCAGCAGCGGATCACCGTCCTGCACAAGGACACCAGCCGCCCGACGGTCTTCTACACCGGCGGCTACAACGTCTCCACGACCCCGAGCCGCCGCGAGCCCACGCAGATCGTGGACGGCAACCAGGTCTCCATGGAGTACCGCTTCTTCACGCCGTCCCGTCCGGCCCCGGCCGACTGGACCAAGCTGGACATCTGGCAGGCCGCCAGCGACCAGCACCGCATCTTCAAGGCGTTCAAGAAGATCTACGACAAGAAGTGGGTCTCCACGGGCGGCTCCAAGGGCGGGATGACCGCCACGTACTACGAGCGCTTCTACCCGAAGGACATGGACGGCGTCGTCGCCTACGTCGCCCCCAACGACGTGGTGAACAAGGAGGACTCGGCGTACGACCGGTTCTTCGCCAAGGTCGGCACCAAGGAGTGCCGCGACCGGCTGAACGCGGTGCAGCGCGAGGCGCTGGTGCGCCGCGAGCCGCTGGAGAAGAAGTACGCGCAGTTCGCCGCCGCCGAGAACCTCACCTTCCACACTATCGGCAGCCTCGACAAGGCGTACGAGGCCGTCGTCCTCGACTACGTGTGGGGCTTCTGGCAGTACAGCCTGCTCGCCGACTGCGACGGCGACACCATCCCGAAGGACGCCAAGGCCGCCACGGACGACGAGATCTGGAACTCGATCGACGCGATCTCCGGGTTCTCCGCCTACGCCGACCAGGGCCTGGAGACGTACACGCCGTACTACTACCAGGCGGGCACGCAGCTCGGCGCGCCGACCATCAAGTTCCCGCACATCGAGAAGAAGTACATCCGCTACGGCTACCAGCCGCCGCGGAACTTCGTCCCGCGGGACATCAAGATGAAGTTCCAGCCGCACGCCATGCGCGACGTCGACACCTGGGTCCGCAACAACGCCCGTCACATGCTCTTCGTGTACGGCGAGAACGACCCGTGGGGCGCCGAGCCGTTCCACCTCGGCAAGAAGGCCCGTGACTCGTACGTCTTCACGGCCCCCGGCGCCAACCACGGCGCCCGGGTCGAGGGCCTCGTCGCCTCGCAGAAGGCCCTCGCCACGGCCCGCATCCTGAAGTGGGCGGGCGTCGCCCCGGCCGCGGTCCAGCAGGACGCGAGCAAGGCGAAGCCGCTGGCGAAGTTCGACTCCAAGCTCGACAAGCGGGATGTCGAGCGCGAGATGACGCTGCGTCCTTAACACCAGGCGCGACAGAGCCCCGGTGCCGCCCGACGGCGGCACCGGGGCTCACCCGTGTCCGGGTCCGGCGCCTCGGGGGCCTCAGGTGGCCTCGGTGTCCAGGGCCACCCAACCGGCCTTCGTCGAGGGCGCGTAGAGGATGCCGCCGGCGACGAGGGGTTCGGTGTCGAGGCCGGTGTCGAAGCCGCTGTGGTCGTCGGTGAACGGCAGGCTGTGGCGGTAGCGCAGCTTGCCCGTGCGCGCGTCGAAGGCGGCGACTCCTCGGGTGTTGGCGACGTAGACACGGTCGCCGGCCTGCACGGGGGGAATGTCGGACTGCCCCAGGCTGGGCACCGTCGTGCGCCACACTTCCTTCCGCCGTGCCACGTCGACGGCGACCAGTTCACCACCGGTGGTGGTCGGTGACACGAACAGCACGCGGCCCGGAGTCACCGAGAGCTCGGGCGCGCCCTTCTGGCCACCGCCCAGGGCGGCGGAGAGCTCCGTGCGCACACCCTTGGCGTCCTTCACCAGTTCCTGCCGCAGGAGGGCCCTGCTCATGGGGGCCTCCTTCTCGTTCAACAGCGCGCAGTACAGCCGGAGGGTGCCATCCTCCTTCAGCACCGCCTCGGTGCCGGCGACGCACGTTCCGGACAGCTTGAACGCCGAGACCTTCTTGCCGGTCCCCGGGTCGATGACCGTGACGTAGTCGTCGCCGAAGCCGAGTTTCTTGATCGTGGTGAAGACGTAGAGCCGGCCGTCCATGATCCGCAGCGGGGGATAGCCCACGTTCTGAGTCGGGAAGGTGAAGGGCGCGACGTAGGTCCACGCCTTCCGGCCCGTACGGGCGTCGACGGAGTACACGATGCCGCTCTCGTCGGTCGCGTACACCCGTTCACCGTCGCCTATGAGGTTCTCGGTGAGCGACACCGTCGCGTAGCGCCACTTGACGTCGCCGTCGGCGAGGCCGAGGCCCACGAGGCGGTCACCCGCGTCGACCACCACCGTGTCGCCCACGACAACCGGGCTGTTCTGGCTTCCGTACGCCATCGCCTTGTCGGTCCGCCACACCTCCTTGCCGGTCGCCGCGTCGATCCGCACTGTCCGGTCGCCGACGCACACCAGGGACGACTCCGCGTACACGCAGTCGCTGTTCTGGAGGTTGTACTGCCAGGCCCGCCAGCCGTCCGGGCGGCGTTCGGGGCTGTCGTGGTACGTGAACGAGAAGCCACCCGAGCCGGACTTCGAGCTCAGGTACGTCGCGGAGCCAGCCGGCTGGGTCGTCACCGTGCGTGCCCGGGTCCTCGGGTGCGAACCCGTATCCTCCCCGCCCTCGTGGAACCCGTACACCAGCCCACCCGCGATCGTGCTCACCGCCATGACCGCCGCCGCCACGGTCAGCGCCCGGCGGCGGCGCCCGCGCCGGGGCGGGGGCGTGGGGAGGCGGCCCAGGTCCGTTGTCACGGACCCCATGTCCGTGGCGTCGGAGGGGGTGTCGACGTCCGGCCCGGAGTCGGACGCGGTGTCCCCGGGCGCGCCCGGGGCAGTGCCGGCCGCCGCGTCCGCGCCCGCGTCGGGGGCGGCCTGGGCCGGGCTCGCGGCCGGTGCAGTCGCGGGCCCCTCCAAGGTGCCCGGGTACGTGTCGGCCAGCAGTGCGAGCAGCTCCGCCGCGTCGGGGCGGTCGTCCGGCTCTTTGGCCAGGCAGCGCTCCACCGTCGGCCGCAGCCAGCCCGGCAGGGCGTCCAGCTTCGGCGGCTCGTGCACGAGTTGGTACACCAGCGTGTACACGTCCGTCGCGTCGAACGGCACCCGGCCGCTCGACGCGTACGTCAGCATCGAGCCCAGCGAGAAGATGTCGCTGCGCGGCCCGACGTCCTTCTGGGCGCGTATCTGCTCCGGCGACATGAACGGCGGGGTGCCGATCGTGACGCCGGTCCCGGTCAGGCCGGGGGCCGTGAGCGCGGCGTCGTCGGCCGCGCGCACGATGCCGAAGTCGATGACGCGGGGCCCGTCGTCGGCCAGCAGCACATTGCCCGGCTTGAGGTCCCGGTGCACGATCCCGACGCGGTGGATGTCCCGCAGCGCCTCCGCGAGCCCGGTGGCGAGACGGTACAGCTCCTCGTCGGTGAGGGCGGGCCCCTTGGTGACCCGCTCGTCGAGCGGCTGCCCCGGCACGAAGAGGGTCGCCATCCAGGGCGGGTCGGCGTCCGGGTCGGCGTCCACGACGGGCGCGGTGAAGGCCCCGCTGACCTGCCGGGCGGCGGTCACCTCACGCCGGAAACGGCCGCGGAAGTCGGGCTGGTGGGCGAGGTTGCCGCGGATCACCTTCACGGCGACCTGGCGGCCCGAGGGCGATGTGCCGAGGTAGACATGGCCCATGCCGCCGGAGCCGAGGTGGGAGTCGATGCGGTAGCCGGGGATGTCCGGCAGCTCCTCGTTGCCCGGAGCGCCCTGGGCTTCCTGGGCCATCGTCCCCCCACCGTCGTCGTACGGACCGTCAACCGCAAACGGATGATATCGATCCGGCCTGCTGCCGTTCGGAGGGGTGTTCGACCTGGGGTGTCGTCAAAGGTGTGCGCGACGCCGGGCGTTCATACGGGCCAGGTGTTCAGACGGGTCGGGCGCAGCCCACCGGCTTGCTGCCGCCCAACTGCACGTACAGGTCGGTGGAGACGGGGCACTGGGTCCTCTTCTCGACGGCGGCCGTGACCCGGTACTCCGGGGCGTGCTCGCCGTCGCTGTCGCCGTCACTGTCGGTGTCGGCGTCGCAGGCGGTCTCGCGGACCTCGCCGCGCCCCGCGCCGTAGACGCAGTCGCCGACGATGGTGCGGGGCCCTCCTCCGCCGCCGGGGTCGCCCGGGTGCGGCGGCTGGAGCTTGCGCATGCAGGCGTAGCCCTGCGGCACCGAGCCGTCGCCGTCCTCGTCCGCGCCGGGGGCGGGCCGTGACTCGCTGATGTGGAGGACGAAGTCGGTGGTCGCCGGGCACGGCGGCCCCTGCGGGACCCCTCCGTCGTGGCGGGCGACGACCCGGGCGGCGGCCCGCTCGCTGGCGCAGGGCACCTCGGTGAAGCTGGTCGTCCCGAAGGAGCTGCACTCGTCGATGCCGAGGAACACGGTCCCGTACCCGGCGGGCCGGGTGGGCGCGGTGGTCGTCGTCCGCTGCTCGGGCTCCGGACCCGAACCGCCCGGCCAGATCTGGCAGCCGGACAGCAGCGACACGGCCAGAGCGACGGACGCGGCGGCCGTGGCGGGCCCGGCCGCCGGACGCACCCCTCCGGCGCGGCGCACCCCTCGCATGATCACCCCCCGACGTACGCGTCCAGCGTGACCCGGCGGCGCCGAGCCCTGCCCGGCATACCGGGCGCATTGCGTACGTTGCGGGTGGTGCGCGAGGAGCGCGGCGTACGTTCCGTACGTCAGGGCCCGTACGCCGGGACTCCGTGTGCGGGACTCCGCATGCCGGGCCCCATCGGTCAGGACCTGTAGCTCAGCCCGTGTCCGATGGCGTACAGCACCCGGGTCGGGTCGTCGGCCCGCTGCACCGGCACCGGCAGCCGTCCGCGCGGCGCGACCCGCCCGGCCAGCACCCGGGCGGCGGCCCGCACCTCGACGTCCGTCCACGAGTACGCGGCCAGACACCCCTTCACCTGCGGCAGTTGCGCCACGTCGTAGGGGTTGCGGAGCGCCACCGCGACCACCGGGACCCCGGTGGCGAGGAGCCGCTCGACCAGCGTCCGCTGGGTGCTGCCCGCGGTCACGTTGTACGTCCCCACGACCACCGCGTCCTTGCCGCGTGCCGCCGCGACCGCCTGGTCGATCAGGGCCTGCGTGGGCGCCGTACCGGTGGGCAGCCGGCTCGTGGTGAAGCCGAGGGAGGCGAGTTCGGCGGCGAGGACGGCCGTGGGTGGGCCCGTGGTGCCCGACGGGGACGCCGGGTCGGCGCCCACCACCAGCACCTTCTTGTGCGTACGCCGGGACAGCGGCAGCAGCGAGCCCTCGTTGACCAGCAGGGTCGTGGTCCGCTCGGCGATCCGGTCGGCGGCGTCGAGATGCCGCCGGACGCCCACCACCCGGTCGACGCCCGCGGCGGTGACGTACGGCTTGTCGAGGAGCCCCAGCTTCGCCTTGAGCCGCAGGATCCGCAGGACCGACCGGTCGAGGCGGGCCTCGGTCAGCTCACCGGCGCGCACGGCGTTCAGGACCGCGTTCCACGCGACGTCCAGCGAGGGCGGGTTGAGGAGCTGGTCGACGCCGGCCTTCAGCGCCAGCACCGGCACCTGGTCGTCGCCGTACTTCTCCCGTACGCCCTGCATACCGAGCGAGTCGGTGACCACGACCCCGTCGTAGCCGAGCCGTTCGCGCAGGATGCCGGTGAGGATGGGGCGGGAGAGGGTGGCCGGGTCACCGGACGGGTCGAGGGCCGGGACCATGATGTGCGCGGTCATGATCGAGTCGATGCCGGCCCGGATCGCGGCCCTGAACGGCGGAGCGTCGAGGGTCTCCCACTGCTGCCGGGTGTGCTCGATGACGGGGAAGCCGTAGTGGCTGTCGACGGCCGTGTCCCCGTGCCCCGGGAAGTGCTTGGCGGTCGCCGCGACCCCGGACCCCTGATACCCCTTCACCTGCGCGGCGACCAGCCCGGCGACGGCCGTCGGGTCGGCGCCGAAGGAGCGGACGNNGCCGAGCGCGCGGAGTTCGGCCCCGCCGATCCGCCCGGCCTCGCGGGCGTCGGTCGGAGAGCCTCCCGCGCCGAGGGCCATCGCGCCCGGCAGCAGCGTCGCCGGCTTGCCGACGCGGGCCACGATGCCGTGCTCCTGGTCGGTGGAGATCAGCACGGGGAGCCCGCGCGGCAGCTTGAGGGAGGCCTTCTGGATGCCGTTCGACAGCGCGGCGATCTGGTGCGGGTCGCGGGTGTTGTGCGCCCAGGAGAAGTAGATGATCCCGCCGACCCGGTACTTCGCCACCAGCTCGGCGGCCGTCCGCACGCCGATCTCCTGGAGGTTGGCGTCGATGTCGGCCTGGTCGGGTCTGGTCGCGGAATGGCCGTAGACCCGCATCACGAACAGCTGGCCGACCTTCTCTTTCAGCGTCATACGGGAGACGAGGCGGCGCAGCGCCTTGTCGTCGGGTCCGGCGGCCTGTGCGGCCGGGCCGACGGCCAGGGCCGCGGTGACGCCCGCCGAGGCGGCGAGGACGGTACGTCTGGAGGGCACGTGCGCTCCTTCCGGAGAAGATCCACTGAAGGAAACTTCCGAGGAGTCACGAATATCCGGGAAGTTTCTTCCGGTCAAGGGAGCGCACGGGACGAGGTGGGGCGGGGGG
>NZ_LIRK01000160.1 GCF_001419765.1 Streptomyces torulosus | reverse complement strand
CCCTCCGAGACCCAGCCCTCCGAGCCCCGTCGTTCCGCCACCTCGGCCCCCAGTGGTACGCCCCGGTCATGGGCACCGCGATCGTCGCCACGGCCGGTGCCGGGCTTCCCGGGGACCTGCCGGGCGTCGGGACGATCTGCGCGGCGGTCTGGGCCCTCGCGCTGCTCGCCCTGGTCGCCGTGCTGGGCACCCGCGCCCTGCACTGGCGTCATCACCGCGACCAGGCCCGCGCCCATCTCCTCGACCCCGCCGTGGCCCCCTTCTACGGCTGCCTCTCCATGGCCCTGCTCGCCGTGGGCGGCGGCGCCCTGGTCGTCGGCCGGGACTGGATCGGCGTGCCGGCGGCCGTCGCACTGGACGCCGTGCTCTTCGGGGCAGGCACACTCGTCGGGGTCGGCGCGGCGGTCGTCGTGCCGTATCTCCTGATCGTCCGGCACCGTGTGGAGCCCGGCCGGGTCACCCCCGTCCTGCTGCTCCCCCTCGTGGCGCCGATGGTGTCCGCCGCGCTCGGCCCGCTCCTCGTGCCGTACCTGCCGGCCGGTCAGGCCCGGCAGACCCTGCTGTTCGGCTGTCTCGCGCTGTTCGGGCTGAGTCTGCTGGCCACGCTGCTGGTGCTGCCGCTGATCGTGGCGCGACTGGTGACGGCCGGTCCGCTGCCGCTCGCCGTGACTCCGAGCCTGTTCCTGGTGCTGGGGCCGCTCGGCCAGTCGACCACCGCGGCCGGCAACCTCGCGGACGCGGCGCCCACCGCCCTGCCCTCGTCGTCGCCGTACGGGCCCGCCCTCGCCGTCCTGTACGGGGTGCCGGTCATGGGTTTCGCGCTGCTGTGGTTGGCCCTGGCGGGGGCGCTGGCCGTGCGGGCGCGGCGGCGGGGCATGGAGTTCTCGTTGGCGTGGTGGGCGTTCACCTTCCCGGTGGGCACGTGTGTGACCGGCGCGGAGGGCCTGGCCCGGCACACGGGGCTCGTCGCCTGCGACGTCCTCGCCGTCGCGCTGTACGCGCTGCTGCTGGCGGCCTGGGCGACGGCCGCCGTCCGTACCGTGCGGGGGCTGGTCAGCGCAGAGCTGCTCGCAGGGCCTCGCCGAGCACCCGCGGCGCCTCGGCCAGCGACGGCCCGTACCAGGTGAGGTGGCGGCCGCTCAGCAACGCGCACGGCAGGCCGGGGAACGCCTCGGGGCCGTCGTCGGCGGTGAAGCGGTACGGCTCGTCGGGGAGGACCACGACCTCGGGGGCGGCGGCGCGCAGCTCCTCGACGGGCACCTTCGGGTAGCGCTCGGCGTGCCCGCCGTACAGGTTGTCCACGCCGAGCCGGGCGAGGACGTCACCGGCGAAGGTGTCCCGGCCGAGCACCATCCAGGGCCGCCGCCAGATGGGCACCACGGCTCTCGTCCGGCGGCCCGGGTCCGGCAGCCGGGCCCACGCCGACTCGGCCTCGTCGAGCCAGCCGGGCCGGGACGGGGCGCCGCAGGCGCGCAGGACGCGGTCCAGTTCGGTGAAGGCCTCGGGGACGCCGCGCACCTCGGTGACGAGGACCTCGACGCCCGCCTCGCGCAGGGCGGTCAGGTCGACGGCGCGGTTCTCCTCCTCGTTGGCGACGACCAGGTCGGGGGCGAGCTTCACGATCGTGTCGACCGAGGGGTTCTTGGTGCCGCCGATCCGTACGACGTCGAGATCACGCGGATGGTCGCACCAGTCGGTGGCGCCGACCAGCGCGCCGGGGAGCGTGGCCGCGACGGCCTCGGTCAGGGACGGGACGAGGGAGACGACGCGCCGCACGGCGTCACTTCCCCCTGCGGTGCCGGTCCTCCAGCGCCTCGATGTGGTCGGCGACGGCGACCACGACGACGCGGGTGTCGGGGACGGTGGCCCGCCAGCGGTGCCGTACGCCACCGGACATGTACAGCGTGTCGCCGCGCCCCAGCCGGTGGGCGCGGCCCTCGGCCTCGACCTCGACGGCGCCTTCGACGACGTACATCAGCTCGTCGTTGCGGTGCTGGACCTCGCGGCCCTCGTCGTGGTCGCCGGTGAACTCCATGGCGTGCAACTGGTGGTGACCACGTACCAGGGAGCGCGTGCGGGAGACGGGGGGCGTGAGGGAGTCGTCCTCGGCGCGCACGACATCGACGCTGCACGCCGGGTCGGCCGCGGCGAGCAGTTCGACGGCGGTGGTGCCGAGGGCGTCCGCGATGCGTTCCAGGGAGGGCTTGCTCGGGCGGGCCCGCTCGTTCTCGACCTGGCTGAGGAAGGGAACCGACAGGCCGCTGCGCTCGGCCACGGCCGAGAGCGTGAGCTCCAGTGCCCGGCGCCGCCGCCGGACGGCCGCGCCCACCCGAAGGGGCTGCTCTTTGTGGTCGCCCATAGCTCCGGCTCCCTCCTTCGCTCGTCGCTCTTGGTCCGGGGTCTTCGTTCACAGGTCGGGCCGAGGGCGCCTACGGCTCCGAGTACGGATGGTCGACGGCCCGGCACTCATCCGGCGCGGTTGTCCTGATGAGTTCTCTGCACCCTACGCATGTTCGGCAAACCGTTTCACGCGCCCGTCACATCCCCGTAAACCCGGTGAGGGGCCATGCTCACAGTTCACGCCAGTGAGGGAGCCGCTCCGGCCGCCCGGCCGGGCGCGCGGCGTGATCCCGTCGACACGGCCCGTCACCGGTCCGTGCGGTCCGCAGGACCGTAGTTGACGCTGGGTCGCGCACGAGTGCCGGTACCGGTCACTGAGTTCGAGCCCGGCCCGGCCGCGGGCCGTGGAGCGGTTGTCCGGATCTTTCCCGTACGCCAGTACGTGACCGCCCCGCCCGTTCGGCACGGGCGGGGCGGTCACGTCCGGATGGCCTGCCGACGGGTCCCGGCGATCCGGCTCGTCGGCTAGTGCTGTGGCCGGAAAGGTTTGCCGGAAAGCTCGCGGCGTCCGGTGCGGTGCCTCGCAAGGCGGAGCATGACCCGCGTACTGGATGTACTCGGGTCATGCGACAACGCCGCGAGGTGCCGTGCCGGGCGTCGCGAGCCGGTGAACCTTTCCGGTCACAGCACTAGCCGGTGCCGGTGACTGGTGCCGGATTCAGAGCCAGCCGTTGCGCTTGAAGCCCCGGTACAGGACGACGCAGGCCACGGCGATGACACCCAGGACCAGCGGGTAGCCGAATTTCCAGGTCAGCTCCGGCATGTACTTGAAGTTCATGCCGTACACCCCGCAGACCATGGTCGGCACGGCGATCAGCGCCGCCCACGCGGTGATCTTCCGCATGTCCTCGTTCTGCGCGACGCTGACCTGCGCCAGGTGCGCCTGAAGGATCGAGTTGAGCAGTTCGTCGAACGCGGCGATCTGCTCGGTCGCCCTCAGCAGGTGGTCGGAGACATCACGGAAGTAGGCCTGTATCTCCGGCTCCACCACCCGGATGGGCCGTGTGGTCAGTTCCAGTAGCGGCCGGGCGAGCGGGGCCACCGCCCGCTTCAGTTCGAGCAGTTCCCGCTTGAGCTGGTAGATCCGACCGGGGTCGACGCGCGCGCCGTTCGCCGCGAACACGTCCGTCTCCACCTGGTCGATGTCCGCCTGCACCGAGTCCGTGACCGTCAGATAGTCGTCGACGACATGGTCGGCGATCGCGTGCAGGACGGCGGCCGGGCCCTTGGCGAGCTGCTCCGGGTCCGCCTCCAGCTCCTCGCGCAGCGGGCCGAGCGAGCCGTGGCGTCCGTGCCGCACCGAGATCACGAAGTCGGGGCCGACGAAGACCATGATCTCGCCGGTGTTCACCACCTCGCTCGTCGCGGTCAGTTCCGTGTGCTCGACGTAGCAGACGGTCTTGAACACCGCGAACAGCGTGTCGCCGTACCGCTCCAGCTTCGGGCGCTGATGGGCCTCGACCGCGTCCTCGACCGCCAGCGGGTGCAGGTCGAAGAGCTCGGCGATGCCGGCGAACTCTCGCTCCGTCGGCTCGTGCAGCCCGAGCCAGACGAAGCCGTGGTCGGCCCTGCGCACCTGCCTGAGGGCCTCGACGACATCGCGGCCGCCGGGGGCGCGCACGCCCTTGTGGTACGTCACGCAGTTCACCACGGAGGTGCCCAGGGGGGAGCGGGCCGGGTGGCTCAGGTCGACGCGGGCGCGACGCCGTGCCAGCCGTGCCACCTTGCGCAGGCCGCCGACCCTGTCGAGGCCGGTGACCTTCCGCAGATTCCCTGCCATGGACATCTGGATCTCCTTGCGTGGATCCCCTCGCACCGCACTTCGTGCCTTGTCGCGCCAGTGTGCCAGGCGTCCTTGAGCTGCGGGTAAGGCTGTGGGAACGGAGCGCTCCACTTCGTTTGTGGTCTCCGGGGCTTCGGTCCGGATGGCGCCAGGGTGGGGGACTGTTGGAGCGTCGCGAAGAGTGATAAGTCGGGTAAATGGGATGATCGCGGCATGATGCGAACCGACGGACATCTCCTCGACCACCGGCAGGGCGAGACGGGGCAGCGCTCCGACGCCTTCGCCACCCTCTTCGACCGCACGACGTTCCGGCACATGGAGGGCTTCGGCCTCGGATCCGGCTGGCGCTGCTGGGAGGTCGGCGCGAGCGGGGCCTCGGTCGTCTCCTGGCTGGCCAAGAAGGTCGGGCCCACGGGGAAGGTCATCGCCACCGGCATCGACCTCTCCTGGGCGGTCCCCTCGGTCACCCGCCCACCGGTCGAGGTCCTCGTCCACCACGTGGGCGTCGACCAGCCGCCGGGCGACGGATTCGACCTCGTCCACGCCCGCCTGGCCCTGGTCCACGCCCCGGACCGCGAGCGGGCCGTGGTGTCGATGATCAAGGCCCTGCGGCCCGGCGGGCGCCTGCTGATCGAGGACGCCGACCCCGCGCTCCAGCCCCTGGCCTGCCTCGAGGAGACCGGCCCCGACCAGCAGCTGGCCAACCGGCTGCGGCAGGCCATCCGCGCTCTCCTCGACGAGCGCGGGGTGGACCCGGCGCACGGCCGCAGGCTCCCGCGTCTGCTGCGTGGGGCCGGGCTGCGCGGCGTGGAGGCCGATGTGTACTTCCCTATTGCCTTGCCCGCCTGCGCCGCTCTGGAGTCCTCCACGATCCAACGGCTCCGTACGGCCCTCGTCACCGCCGGTCTCGCCACGGACGAGGAGATCGACCGCCATCTGGCCAACTTGTCCTCCGGTGCGATGGACATCGCCGCCACACCGCTCGTCTCGGCGTGGGGGAGGAGGCCGTAGGCGTGGCGCGCGACAGCCACCACGCGGCCGACGTCACGCAGAACGGGTACGGGGCAGCAACGCGCCCCGCACCCTCTCAGCCCACCGGTGGCCGCCCGCCCACCTTCCCCACGGCCAGCGCGCCCGCCCGGCATCCCTGTGCCGCCGCGTCCTCCGGCTCCGCGCCCGCGAGCAGGGCGGCGAGGAACGCACCGGTGAACGCGTCGCCCGCGCCGGTCGTGTCCCGGGGCACGGCGGGGGCCGCCGGAACCCGGGCCCGCACGCCGCCCCCCTGGGCGATCAGGGCGCCCTCGGCCCCCTGCTTGGCCACCACCAGCGGGAAGAGGCGGCTCAACTTGGCCGCCGCGTCGGCCGGATCGGGCAGCCCGGTGAGCAGACACGCCTCGTCCCGGCTGGGCAGCAGCACATCCACTCCCTCGACGAGTGCGAGGAAACGGTCCACGCCCAGCTCCGTCAGGAACCCCGCCGAGGCCGGATCCACACTCACCGGCACCCCACGCGCGCGTGCCGACGCGAGGGCCACCGATACCAGCGCCCGGCTCGGCTCCGAGAAGAACAGGTAGCCCGACAGATGCAGCCGGGCCACCCCGTCGAGCAGAGCCGGTGACCAGTCGTCCGGGTCCAGCCGCAGTGAGGCACCGCTGTCCGTGAGGAACGTACGTTCGGCGGCGGCGCCCGTGTCCACCAGGCAGATCACCGTGCCCGTCGCGGCCTCCGGGTCGACGACGAGGTGGGGCCGTACCCCCGAGGCGCGCAGCTCCCGCTCGTGCCACCCTGCCGCGTCCGTGCCCACGCGTCCGAGCAGCCGCACGTCCGCACAGCCCTGATGGGCCGCCCAGCAGGCCACATTGGCGCCCGCGCCGCCGGGCAGCGTACGGATCGCGGAGGCCGTGTCGGTGCCCGGCGCGAGCGGCCCGCGATGCCGGGCGACGACATCCGTGACGACGTCGCCCACGACGAGCAGCGCCCCACCCGACTTCTCGTCGGCGCCCGTCCCGTCGGTGCCCGGCGGGTTCATCGCGCCGCCGGGCCCCTGCCCGCCCCGCCCGGCCATCTCACGCCCCGGTCCAGGCCGCCGCGATCCGCGCGGCGAGCCGTACGTTCCCCCGGACCGCCGCCAGATTGGCGCTCAGGGAGGCGCCGTCCGTGTGCCGCACGAGATGGCTCAGCAGGAACGGTGTGACCGCCTGCCCCGTGATCCCCTCCTCCTCGGCCGCACGCAGCGCCTCCGCGAGCACACGCGCGTGGAGATCGGGATCGAGTTGCTCCTCCTCGGGCACCGGGTTCGCGACGATCAGCGCCGACTCCGGCCCGTCGAGCGCGTCCTGGGCCCGCATGACCTCGGCGACCTCGCCGGGCGACCGGAGCGTCCACTCCACGGGGTGCCCGGAGTCGGAGAGGTAGAAGCCGGGGAAGCGGTCCGTGCCGTACCCGGCGACCGCGACACCCAGCGTCTCCAGGCGCTGCAGCGTCGCCGGCACATCCAGGATCGACTTCACGCCCGCGCACACCACCGTGATCCGGGTGCGCGCCAGCAGCCCGAGGTCGGCCGACTCGTCCTGCGTCGTCGTCCACTCCCGGTGCACCCCGCCGAGACCGCCCGTCGCGAACACCCGTACGCCCGCCAGGGACGCCAGCTGGGCGGTCGCCGACACGGTCGTCGCGCCGCTCACCCCGGAGGCCACCGCGAGCGGCAGGTCCCGATGGCCGAGCTTGCGGATGCCGTCCTCGTTCGCGACCCGCTCCAACTGGTCCTTGTCGAGGCCGATGTGCGGCCGCCCGTCGAGCACGGCGATGGTCGCCGGTACGGCGCCCTCTTGCCGTACGACGTCCTCCAGCTCCCGGGCCACCTGCAGATTGCGCGGCCGGGGCAGGCCGTGCGCGATGATCGTGGACTCGAGCGCCACCACGGGTCGACGCGCGTCAACCGCGTCCCGCACCTCTTCCGACACCATCAGCACGCGCTTGCCTCCTGTCAGTCGTTCCTCCCTCATCACTGGCGGCCGACGCGCCCGGTCAAACCCTTGCGACCTGTGGTGAGGGACACCAGCCTGGGGAGCATGACGGAGAACACCACACGTCTCGACCACGTCGTCCTCTGGGTGCGGGAGCCTGTCGCCGCGGCCGACTTCTACGAGACGGCCGTGGGCCTGGCACCCGTACGCCTCACCGAGTACTCCGAGGGAACGGTGCCCTTTCCCTCCGTACGCGTCAACGACGAGACCATCCTCGACCTCATGCCGCTCAGCTCGGCGGAGCGCATGAGGATGCTGCCCGGCGCCGCCGACAGCGCCGGCCACCCCGTCAACCATGTGTGCCTGGCCCTGCCCGCTGACCACTTCGAGGAACTGCGATCCCGGCTGGAGGAACGGGCGGTCCCGGTCTCCGACCTGTCGTACGACTCCTTCGGCGCCCGAGGCGCGGCCCGGCGCAGCTTCTACTTCCGGGACCCGGACGGCAACATCGTCGAGGCCCGGCACTACGAGTAGCGCGGACGGCCGCACGCGGGGTCGGAACAGCGCCTGGGCGAGGGAGGGGAGCCGACGGCTCAGAACAGCGGCTCGGGCAGCACTCCTTCCAGCGCCAGCAGCTTCCGCTTGGTCTCCAGCCCGCCGCCGAACCCGCCGATGCCGCCATCGCTCTCCACCACCCGATGGCACGGCACCACCACGGGCAGCGGATTCGCCCCCATCGCCATGCCCACCGCCTGGGACGCGCCCGGCTGCCCGACCCGGCGGGCCAGGTCGCCGTAGCCCACGACCGAGCCGAAGGGGACACCGACCGCCAGCTCCCGCAGCACCTGGCGGTTGAAACCGGAGATCAGCGACCAGTCCAGGGGCAGCTCGAACACCTGCCGGTCACCCGCGAAGTACGCGCCGACCTGGCGTATCGCCTCGGCCAGCTGCGGGGCACCGGGCGCCTCGACGGGCTGGGTGCCGAGCCGGGACGCGAGGCGGTCGAGGGCCTTGTCCCGGACCGAGTCCGTGGCGTGGAACACGACGTTCACCAGGCCGTCGTCCGTCGCGGCCAGCAGCAGCGGACCGATGTCCGTGCCCACGACGGCCCACACGACCTGATGCTCGTACTGCCCGTGGCTGTTCATGCGACCACCGTACGGCCCGCCACTGACAACGCTCGCGGCGTGCGCGGCGCCGGCCGTGGCCCCCGATCGACGCCGGGCCACCGGACGCACGCCCGTGTGAAGGTCACCCCTCCCGGTCGCGAGCGGTCAGAGCGGTCAGTCCCGTGTGGCCTCCTCGACCACGTCCGGCTTGTTCGTGATGATGCCGTCCACGCCGTACCGGGCGACCCTGCGCGCGTTCTCCGCGTCGTTGACGGTCCAGGTGAGCGTCTCCAACGGCTTGCCGTGCGGACCCTCGAAGGCGTGGATCGTGGCGACGTAGGAGTGCGAGATGGTCGTGTAGGAGGAGTTGATCTGGTCGGCGAAGGTCGCGTACTCGGGCAGGTCCGCGATGTCCGGGGTGCCGAGGAAGCCGGTCTTCACGCCGGGGCTCAGTTCGTGCACCCGCCGCACCGTGTCCGGGCTGAAGCTCTGCACCACCAGCCGGTCCCGCAGGTGCAGAGGCGTCAGCCAGCCCTCGTTGGCCAGCACCTTCAGGGTCTGCTGTTCGATGCCCGGGTAGAGCTGGGGATTCTTGATCTCCAGGACGAGCTTCTGATGATTGCGGGACAGCCGCCTCATGTACTGCTCCAAGGTCGGCACGCGCGCGCCCGCGTAGCGCGTGTCGAACCAGCTGCCCGCGTCCAGACGGGCGATCTCGGCGACGGTGAAGTCGCGTACGTTCCACGGCGCGCGGTCCGGAAAGACCTGCTCGACATCGGTCGTGCGGGCCAGCGTCGCGTCATGGACGACGACGAGCGCGCCGTCCTTGGTGCGCTGGACGTCGTTCTCGACCCAGCTGAAGCCCATCTCGTCGGCCCTGTCGACGGCGGCCAAGGTGTTCTCGGGTGCATAGGCGGAAGCTCCACGATGCGCCACGACCATCAGATTGTCGGCGTACGAGGCCGCCTCGGCGGCCGAAGTGGGGAGCAGGAGGCCGGCGGCCCCCATGAACGCGGCGGCCGCGGCGGCAACTGCGCGCACATGCATGCGTACTCCTCGCGTCGATCGGTCACGGTCAGCTCAAGCGTGACAGCAGCGAGTCAACGGCAGAGGGGGTACAGGATGGCCATGAATTGAATGGAGTTGCCCAAGTCCGCACACGGGCGCCGCACAAGTGGGGCAAGGCCGTGTTTCTTTGCGGGAAAGTCGTTCGACCATTCCGGTGGGGGTCATACTCTCTGCGACAACCCTGACCGTTGTGGCGGACCCGGGGGTGGGGGCAGTACAGGGAATCCAGGGACGCGACAGGGCGGGAAAGGCAGCCGCGGATGCAGGGCACGGTCGACGGCTTCAGCTACGGACTCGTCACACCGGTGGCGGCCTACCTCATGGCCTGCCTGGGTGGCGCGCTCGGTCTGCGCTGCACCACCAGATCGATGCTGGTCGACGGCCGCCTTCGGATCGGCTGGCTGGCGCTGGGCTCGGCCGCCATCGGCTCCGGCATATGGACCATGCACTTCGTCGCGATGATGGGGTTCAAGGTCCTGCAGACCCCGGTCCACTACGACCCGCTGATGACGTTCGCGAGCCTCGCCGTCGCGATCGTCATGGTCGGCATCGGCATCTTCATGGTCGGCTCCAAAGGAGCGACCGGGGCCGCGCTCTTCACCGGCGGCACGATCACCGGCCTCGGCATCGCCTCCATGCACTACCTCGGCATGGCCGGAATGCGCCTCAACGGCACACTCGAGTACAACACCGTGACCGTCGCCGCCTCCGTCGTCATCGCCGTGGTGGCCGCGATCGCCGCCCTGTGGGCCGCCGGACAGGTACGCGGCTTCCTGTGGAGCGTCGGCGCGAGCCTCGTCATGGGCATCGCGGTCAGCGGCATGCACTACACGGGCATGGCCGCCCTCAGCGTCCATCTGCACGGCGCGGCCGACGCCGCCCCGGCCGACGGCTCGTCGTCCGCGGCCCTCCTCGCCCCGCTGATGATCGGCCCGCTCGTCTTCCTGCTCCTGGCGGGCGTCGTGGTGATGTTCGACCCCTTCATGATCATGGGCAAGTTCCACGGCGCCCCCGCCGAACGGCGGCCCGGAGTCCCCACCCACGCCTGCGCGCACACCGACCGGCGACCGCTCGCCGGCGTCGGCCGCCCCTCGCGCCGCGCCGAGCACGAACACCGCGCACCCCGCTCCCGCACCCCGCAGAACCGCTGACCCGACCCCGTTGTCAGTGCGGGGTCGTACGGTGGATTCCATGCGGCCCGTTTCCAAGATCGAACGCACGGTGGCGCCCTTCGAGGTCGTCAGCCCCTACCAGCCGAGCGGCGACCAGCCCACGGCCATCGCCGACCTGGCCCGGCGCATCGAAGCAGGTGAGAAGGACGTCGTCCTGCTCGGCGCGACCGGCACCGGCAAGTCCGCCACCACCGCGTGGATGATCGAGAAGCTCCAGCGCCCCACCCTGGTGATGGCGCCGAACAAGACGCTGGCCGCCCAGCTGGCCAACGAGTTCCGCGAGCTCCTGCCGAACAACGCGGTCGAATACTTCGTCTCGTACTACGACTACTACCAGCCCGAGGCGTACGTCCCCCAGTCGGACACCTACATCGAGAAGGACTCCTCGATCAACGAGGAGGTGGAGCGGCTGCGTCACTCCGCGACCAACTCGCTGCTCACCCGTCGCGATGTCGTCGTGGTCGCCTCCGTCTCCTGCATCTACGGCCTCGGCACGCCCCAGGAGTACGTGGACCGCATGGTCCCCCTCAAGGTCGGCGAGGAGATCGACCGGGACGAGATGCTGCGCCGCTTCGTCGACATCCAGTACACCCGCAACGACCTGGCGTTCACCCGTGGCACCTTCCGCGTCCGCGGCGACACGATCGAGATCTTCCCGGTCTACGAGGAGCTCGCGGTCCGCATCGAGATGTTCGGCGACGAGATCGAGGCCCTCTCCACCCTGCACCCGCTGACCGGCGAGATCATCAGCGACGACGAGCAGCTGTACGTCTTCCCCGCCTCCCACTACGTCGCCGGACCCGAACGCATGGAGCGGGCCGTCAACGACATCGAGAAGGAGCTGGGGGAGCGCCTCGCGGAGCTGGAGAAGCAGGGCAAGCTCCTGGAGGCCCAGCGCCTGCGCATGCGCACCACGTACGACATCGAGATGCTCCGCCAGATCGGCTCCTGCTCCGGCGTGGAGAACTACTCGATGCACTTCGACGGCCGCGAGCCCGGCTCCCCGCCGAACACCCTGCTCGACTACTTCCCGGACGACTTCCTCCTCGTCATCGACGAGTCCCATGTGACGGTCCCGCAGATCGGCGCGATGTACGAGGGCGACGCCTCCCGCAAGCGCACCCTCGTCGACCACGGCTTCCGGCTGCCGTCCGCGCTGGACAACCGCCCGCTGAAGTGGGAGGAGTTCCAGGAGCGCATCGGACAGACGGTCTACCTCTCGGCCACCCCCGGCCAGTACGAGCTGTCCCGCTCCGACGGCCAGGTCGAGCAGATCATCCGCCCCACCGGCCTCATCGACCCCGAGGTGGTCGTCAAGCCCACCGAGGGCCAGATCGACGACCTGGTGCACGAGATCCGCAAGCGCACGGAGAAGGACGAGCGGGTCCTCGTCACCACGCTCACCAAGAAGATGGCCGAGGACCTCACCGACTACTTCCTGGAACTCGGTATCCAGGTCCGCTACCTGCACAGCGACGTCGACACCCTGCGCCGGGTCGAGCTGCTGCGCGAGCTGCGCGCCGGCGAGTACGACGTCCTGGTCGGCATCAACCTCCTCCGGGAGGGCCTCGACCTGCCCGAGGTCTCCCTGGTCGCGATCCTCGACGCCGACAAGGAGGGCTTCCTGCGCTCGGGGACCTCGCTCATCCAGACCATCGGCCGCGCGGCGCGCAATGTGTCCGGCCAGGTCCATATGTACGCCGACAAGATCACCCCGGCGATGGAGAAGGCCATCGACGAGACCAACCGCCGCCGGGAGAAGCAGGTCGCGTACAACAAGGCCAACGGCATCGACCCGCAGCCGCTCCGCAAGAAGATCAACGACATCGTCGCGCAGATCGCCCGCGAGGACGTCGACACCGAACAGCTGCTCGGCACGGGCTACCGCAAGGGCGGGAAGGACGGCAAGGGCGCCAAGGCCCCGGTGCCGTCCCTCGGCGGCAAGGCGGCCAAGTCCACCACGAGCAAGGGCAAGGGCAAGGCCAAGGAGACCGTCCCGACCGACCGCCCGGCGGCCGACCTCGCCCAGCAGATCGAGGACATGACGGAGCGGATGCGCGCGGCAGCCGCCGACCTGCAGTTCGAGATCGCCGCCCGGCTGCGCGACGAGGTGTCCGAGATGAAGAAGGAACTCCGGCAGATGAAGGAGGCGGGGCTGGCCTGACGGGCCCGAGAGGCGGCGGGGGAGAAGCGGTGACCCCGGCGCGGCGCACTGTGTTGCAAGACCGACACAAAGTGCGACACAGGCTGCGGCAATGTCAGTGCCGCTGCGTAAGGTGCTGCACATCCGCGGAGTCCGCGGCAACAGGGGACAGTTCGAGAGGGGAATCGGCGCGTGACCGTCAACATGACCAAGGGTCAGGCCATCAGTCTGCAGAAGAACGACGGAGGCAGCCTGACCGCGGTCCGCATGGGTCTCGGCTGGCAGGCTGCCCCCCGGCGTGGCCTGTTCGGGTCCCGTACCCGTGAGATCGACCTCGACGCCTCCGCCGTGCTGTTCGCGGACAAGCAGCCCGTCGACGTCGTCTTCTTCCGCCACCTGGTGAGCGACGACGGCTCCGTCCGTCA
Organism: Streptomyces torulosus; assembly: GCF_001419765.1. GTDB lineage: Bacteria > Actinomycetota > Actinomycetes > Streptomycetales > Streptomycetaceae > Streptomyces > Streptomyces torulosus. The sequence goes on along the minus strand of NZ_LIRK01000160.1, from coordinate 514 downwards.
CACCGGTGACAACCTCGTCGGCGGTGTCGGCGCGGGCGGCGACGACGAGGCGATCCTCGTCGACCTGGCCCGGGTCCCGGTCCACATCGACCAGATCGTCTTCACCGTCAACTCGTTCACCGGCCAGACCTTCCAGGAAGTGCAGAACGCGTTCTGCCGTCTGGTGGACGAGACCAACGGCCAGGAGCTGGCCCGCTACACGCTCGCGGGCGGCGGCCAGTACACGGCCCAGATCATGGCCAAGGTGCACCGTTCCGGCGCCGGCTGGCAGATGACGGCCATCGGCTCGCCCGCCAACGGCCGCACCTTCCAGGACCTGATGCCGGCGATCCTGCCGGTCCTGTAGGCAGCCCGACGCATCACGCAGCAAGCGACACAGGGGGACGAAGTCGATGACGGCCGAGCTGGTCCGGGGGCAGAACCATCCACTGCCCGAGGCCCGACTGGAGATCCGCGTCTCGGCCGGCACGCCGATCGTCGCCGGGGCCACCCTCGGCGACGAGCACGGCAAGGT
>NZ_LIRK01000016.1 GCF_001419765.1 Streptomyces torulosus | reverse complement strand
GCCTATCCCCGTCTGACCTGCCCCTCACTCGACCTGCACCCACCCCCGCCACGACCGCGCACGTAAAGTCAGCCCATGACCTCTACTGACAGTGCACAGACGACCCCCGGCACGCCCGAGACTCCCGGCGCGGCGCCCGCCAAGGCCCCGGCCAAGGACCCCTGGGACCTCCCCGACGTCTCCGGGCTCGTCGTCGGCGTGCTCGGGGGCACCGGGCCGCAGGGCAAGGGCCTCGCGTACCGCTTCGCCAAAGCCGGCCAGAAGGTGATCATCGGCTCGCGGGCCGCCGACCGCGCGCAGGCCGCCGCCGAGGAACTCGGCCACGGCGTGGAGGGCGCCGACAACGCCGAGACCGCGCGCCGCAGCGACATCGTGATCGTCGCGGTGCCGTGGGACGGGCACGCCAAGACCCTGGAGTCCCTGCGTGAGGAACTGGCCGGCAAGCTCGTCGTCGACTGCGTCAACCCGCTCGGCTTCGACAAGAAGGGCGCCTACGCGCTGAAGCCGGAGGAGGGCAGCGCCGCCGAGCAGGCCGCCGCCCTGCTGCCCGACTCACGGGTCACGGCCGCCTTCCACCATCTGTCCGCCGTCCTCCTGGAGGACCCGGCGATCGAGGAGATCGACACCGACGTGATGGTGCTCGGCGAGGTCCGGGCCGACGTCGAGATCGTGCAGGCGCTGGCGGGCCGCATCCCCGGTATGCGGGGCGTCTTCGCGGGTCGGCTGCGCAACGCCCACCAGGTGGAGGCGCTGGTCGCCAACCTGATCTCCGTGAACCGCCGCTACAAGGCGCACGCCGGGATCCGCCTGACCGACGTGTGAGGCCGCGCCGGGCATGGGGGACACTGGACGCCGTACGACCATGCCGTACCGCCTCGTCCGACCGCCCTGTCAGGAGCCGACCCCCATGCCCCGCCTCGCCGTCTACGCCCTCGTCGTCTGTCTGCTCGCGATCACCGCGGCCGTGGTGTCCTTCGCCCGGGGCAGCTGGCTGGGTGTGGTGTGGGTGCTGATGGCCGGGCTGTCGTCCAACATGACCTGGTACTACGTGCGCCGCGCGAAGCTGGAGCGGCGGTCCGCCGCGAGCTGAGCCCGCCTCGCCCGCCCGTCGCAAGACCCGGCCGCCCGTCACGGACCCGCTCGACCGTCACAGACCGGTCAGACACACGTCGCTGTCCTCGCGCCAGAAGCGGTACAGCCAGTAGCCGCAGTCGGAGAGCTGGTCCTCGATGCCGAGGCCCCGCATGAACGCGTCGATCACGTCCCAGAACACGCCGTTGACCGCCGGGATCCACAGCACCGCGAAGACGAGCAGCAGCCCGAACGGCGCGAGCGGCTCCACCTGACGGCGGATCTTGTACGACAGCCAGGGCTCGATCACGCCGTAGCCGTCGAGGCCCGGCACCGGCAGGAAGTTCAGAATCGCCGCCGTGACCTGGAGCATCGCCAGGAACGCGAGGGCGAACAGGAACGCCGCCGGCACCCCGTCCGTCACCCCCAGCCAGAACGGCGCCGTGCAGACCGCGGCGAACAGCACGTTCGTCAGCGGGCCGGACGCCGAGATCAGGCTGTGCTTCCAGCGGCCCTGGATACGGTTCCGCTCGATGAAGACGGCGCCGCCCGGCAGACCGATACCCCCCATGATCACGAACACGACCGGCAGCACGATGCTGAGCAGGGCGTGCGTGTACTTCAGCGGGTTGAGCGTGAGATAGCCCTTCGCGCCGATGGAGATGTCGCCGCTGTGCAGGGCGGTACGGGCGTGGGCGTACTCGTGCAGACACAGCGAGACGATCCACGCCGACGTCACGAACAGGAAGACGGCCAGACCGGGCTGCTCGGCGAACCCGGTCCAGGTGGCCCAGCCCGTGACCGCCATGACGGCCACGATCCCCACGAAGACGGGGCTGATCCTCCGGTCGCTCCGACGGGACGCGGCGGTGGTCATGGGGCTCCTAGGGCACTCGTGGACGTGTCGATCACTCGTACGGACTGCCCGACCGTACCGGGCGCAAGGCGAAAACGTCTCGCGGTCACCTCCTGGTTCCTAGGAAGGTGGGGGACATGAAGGCGGGGACGTGCGGTCGGGGGACGTACGGTCGGCGGTCCAGGGCCGTCCCGGCCGCCCCCCCCTGCGACGGCCCAGCCACCGGCACCGAACCGACGGAGACAATGGACCCCGTGCGTTACCGCATCCTCGGCACCACTCAGGCATCGCACGCCGACGGCACCCCGGTCCCGGTCGGCGGCGCCCGGCTGCGCGCCCTGCTGACCGTGCTCGCGCTGCGCCCGGGCCGTACGGTCACCGTGTCCACGCTGGTCGACGAAGTGTGGGCCGGTGACCCGCCCGCCGACGCGAGCGGCGCGCTCCAGGCGCTGGTGGGCCGGCTGCGCCGGGTGCTCGGCCCGGACGCGATCCTGTCGACGCACGGCGGCTACCGGCTCACCGCCGCCCCCGACGACATCGACCTGCACCGTTTCGACCGTCTCGCGGCCGAGGGCGCCCGCGCGCTGGCCGACGGCGACCCCGCCAAGGCGGCCGTGGTCCTCGACGACGCGCTCGCCCTCTGGCAGGACCCGCCGCTGGCCGACCTGCCCGACCGGACCGCCGAGGCCGCCCGCTGGGAGACCCGCCGGCTCGACGCGCAGCGCGCCCGCCTCACCGCCGCGCTCGCCCTCGGCCGCGCTGGGACCGCCCTCCCCGAACTCACCGCCCTGTGCGACACGCACCCCCTCGACGAGCCCCTCCAGTGCCTGCGTCTGCGCGCCCTGCGCGACACCGGCCGCCCGGCGGAGGCCCTGGCCGCGTACGACTCCGTACGCCGCCTCCTGGCCCACCGCCTCGGCACGGACCCGGGCCCCGAACTACGGTCCCTGCACGAGGAACTACTGCACACCGACGGCACGACGGCCGCACCCCGCCCCAGGGGACGACGGGCCCCTCAACACCCCGTGGACGACGGTCCCGCCCAGCAACCTGCCGACGCCCGCCCCGGCCGGCCGACCCCCGGCGGCCGCCCGCGCGGCAACCTTCGGGCCCGGCTCACCTCCTTCGTGGGCCGGGACGTCGACATCGACACCATCCGTACCGACCTGGCCGCCGCCCGCCTGGTCACCCTCCTCGGGCCCGGCGGCGCCGGGAAGACACGTCTCTCCCAGGAGGCCGGCGAGGCGGTCGCGGCGTCCGCTCCCGACGGGGTCTGGCTCGCCGAACTCGCCCCCGTCGACGACCCCGTCGACGTCCCGGAGGCCGTCGTCACCGCACTCGGCGCCCGCGAGACCGTCCTGCGCGGCGCCGGCGCCGAGGAGATGCGCGTGGTCTCCGACCGCCACGACGACCCCCTGGGCCGGCTCACCGAGCACTGCGCCAGACGCCGGATGCTGCTCATCCTCGACAACTGCGAACACGTCGTGGCCGCCGCCGCCCACCTCGTCGAACATCTCCTCCAGCACTGCCCGGGCCTGACCGTCCTCGCCACCAGCCGCGAACCCCTCGGCGTACCGGGGGAGTTGGTGCGGCCGGTGGAACCCCTGGACCAGCCCCACGCCCTGCGGCTGCTCGCCGACCGGGGCGCCGCCGCCCGGCCCGGCTTCACCGTCGCGGACGACCCGGAGGCCGCCGCCGAGATCTGCCGCCGCCTCGACGGCCTCCCCCTCGCGATCGAACTCGCGGCGGCACGGCTGCGCATGCTGACACCGCGCCAGATCGCCGACCGGCTCGACGACCGCTTCCGGCTCCTCACCTCCGGCAGCCGCACCGTCCTGCCCCGCCAGCAGACCCTGCGCGCGGTCGTCGACTGGTCCTGGGAACTCCTCGACGAGGAGGAACGGGACGTCCTGCGGCGGCTGTCCGTGTTCGCCGGCGGCTGCGACCTCGCCGCCGCGGAGGCCGTCTGCGGCCCCGCCGCGCTGGAGGCGCTCGGCTCCCTCGTCGACAGGTCACTCGTCGTCGCGGCCCCCACCGCGAACGGCGGGATGCGCTACCGGCTCCTGGAGACCGTCGCCGAGTACGCCGGCGAACGCCTCGCCGAGGCCGGCGCCCGCCCCGCCGCCGAACGCGCCCACCGCACGTACTACCGCGAACTCGCGCGCACCACCGACCCGTTGCTGCGCGGCCCCGGCCAGCGCCGGGCCAACGAACTGCTGGAGCTGGAGTACGAGAACCTCCGCACCGCCCTGCGGCACGCCGTCGCCGAACGCGACGAGCAGGAGGCGCTCTGCCTGATCCTGTCGCTGGCCTGGTACTGGCAGATGCGCGACCTGAAGACCGAGGCCCGGCACTGGGCCACCCAGGTCATGGCGCTCAGCCCCGACCCGTTCGCCCCGCCGGCCCGCCCCGTCCCCGATGTGCGCGAGGGCCTCACCGACAGTCCGCCGCCGATGCGCCCCGAGGTGCTCGACGAGGCCCGGCGCGCACTCCACCTCATCCATCTCGCCTGCATGGACATGGAGATCTCCGTCTGGGAGACACCCGAAGGGCGGGAGAAGCTCCAGGTCATCCGGGACACCTACCGTCCGGGCCAGCCGCAGACCTGCCGCTTCCCGGGCTTCATGTGGTTCTACGCCGTCGTGCTCTCCGGCGACATGGAGCGGCTGCGGGAGATCCTCGACGCGAGCATCGCCACCGCCCGTGACCTCGGCTACACCTGGGAGCTGGCCCAGGCCCTGCACATGCGGGCCAACATCCTCGCCAACCGCAGCGACTGGTCCGGCGACGCCACCCGCGACGCCGACGAGGCGCTGGAGCTGTGCGAACGGCTCGGGGACGCCTGGGTCGCCGCCGAGGCGCTCTCGGCGCGCGCCATGAGCCACGAGCGCACGGGCCGGTTCGACCTCGCCGCGGCCGACTACCGGCGGGCCATCGTCCACGCCGAACGGATCGGCACCAACGCCCACTCGGGCGTCCTCGGGGTCCGGCTCGGCAACGTGCTCCTGGAGTGCGGGGAGGCCGAACTCGGCGAGAAGATGCTGCTGGACGTGCTGGCGCGGCACGACACGCCCAAGGAGGCGCTGCCCGCGGCCCGTCTCTACGTCGCCATCTGGTTCGGCCGCACCGGGCGCATGGACGAGGCGTGGCGGCACATCACACGGCTGCGCGAGGAGTTCGAGGCCGTCGACTTCGTGCTGTTCGCCGGCTTCGTCCTCGGTCTGGAGGCATGGCTGATGACCATGGACGGACGCCACACCGAGGCTCGCGAACGCATCCGGAAGGCGTTCGAGCAGGCCATGGACCCGCTGGCCCAGACGATCACCCCCCAGCTGCCCGCCTCCCATCTGGTCACCGCCGCCGTCGCGGTCGTGGGCGGGGACGGCGGTGCCCGCGCCGGGGACGCGGCCCGGCTCCTGGGCGCCTCCGACGCGCACCTCCCGCGCGGCCACCACCCCAGCCCGCTGGAGGCCGAGGGGCGCGCGCAGGCGGAGGCCGAGGTCCGGGCGCGACTGGCCGACGAGGCGTACGAGGCGGCGTACGCCGAGGGCGCCGGGCTCACCCTGGAGGAGGCAGGCGCCCTGATCTAGCGCTGTGACCGGAAAGGTTCACCGGCTCGCGACGNNCGGCGGTCATGGCCCCGATCGCGATCCACAAGTTCCGCACCAAGAGCTGATCCGGCGTCCCTGACCGGCGGATCAGCTCTTGGTGCGGAACTTGTGGATCGCGATCGGGGCCATGACCGCCGTCAACGCCACGGACCAGCCGAGCGTGATCATCACGTCGTGGGCGACCGGCCCGCCCGTCATCAGACCGCGGGCCGCGTCCGCCAGGGAGGACAGCGGGTTGTAGTCGGTGAAGCTCCGCAGCCAGCCCGGCATCGACTGCGGCGGCGCGAAGATCGACGAGCCGAACTGCAGCGGGAACAGCACCAGGAAGCCCATCGCCTGCACCGACTGCGCGTTCTTCAGGGTCACGCCCAGCACCAGGAAGATCCACATCAGGGACGAGCCGAAGACGACGGACAGGCCCACCGCGGCGAACAGGCCCGGCCAGCTGGTGATGTCGAAGCCGATGAGGACGGCGACGGTCAGCAGGATGGTCGTGGCGAGCAGCATCCGCAGCAGCTCGACGGAGATCTTCGCGAGCAGCACCGAGGACCGGCCGATCGGCAGCGACCGGAAGCGGTCCATGATGCCTTTCTGGAAGTCCTCGTTGAAGCCGGTGCCGACGCCCATCGCGATGTTCATGCCGAGCATCGCCATCAGCCCCGGGATCACGTACTGCACATACCGCTCCTGGCCGCCGCCCAGCGCCTGCCCGATGGAGCCGCCGAAGACGTACACGAACAGCAGGGCGAACACGATCGGCATGAGGACCGCGTCGGCGACGGACTGCGGGTCGTTGCGGATCCACAGCAGATTGCGGCGCACGAGGGCGCCCGTGTGCCGGGCCTGCGCGCGCAGCCCGATCCGGCCGTCGGCGTCGCCGGTGCGGGGCAGGGTGTTCAAAGGGGCGGCGCGTAGCGCCTCGTTCAGGGTGGCCGTGGGCGACGGGTGGGAGCTCATACGGCGACCTCCTCGTAGGTGGTGGACGGGGCCGGGTCCTGCGGGGCACTGGCCTTGTGGCCGGTGAGGGACAGGAACACCTCGTCGAGACTGGGCAGTTCGGTGCTGATCGAGCCGATGGTGACGCCGCGGTCGCTGATCGCGCCGACGACGGCGGTGAGCTGCTCGTCGCTGAGGATCGGCACGAGCAGGGTGCCGTTCTCGGCATCGACGGTGGTGGTGGCGAGCCCGGTGATCCCCAGGCCGTCCAGTTCCCTCGCGAGCGGCCGCAGCTGCGCCGGGTCGGCCGGGCGGACACGCAGCGTACGGCCGCCGACCTGCGCCTTCAGTTCGTCGATGCCGCCCTTGGCGATGACCTTGCCGCGGTCGATCACGGTCAGCTCGGAGGCCAGCTGCTCGGCCTCCTCCATGTACTGGGTGGTCAGCAGCACGGTCACCCCGTCGCCCACCATGCGCTTGACCTCGTCCCACACCTCGATCCGGGTGCGCGGGTCCAGGCCGGTCGTCGGCTCGTCCAGGTAGAGCACGGCCGGGCGGCCCATCATCGACGCGGCGAGGTCGAGCCGCCGCCGCATACCGCCGGAGTACGTGGCCACCGGGCGCCCCGCCGCCTCGGTCAGCGAGAACCGCTCCAGCAGACCGTTCGCCCGGCCCCGGGCGTCCTTGCGGGACAGGTCGAGCAGACGGCCGATCATGTAGAGGTTCTCGAAGCCGGAGAGTTTCTCGTCCACCGAGGCGTACTGGCCGGTGAGGCCGATCACCCGGCGCAGGGCGCGCGGCTGGCGTACGACGTCGTAGCCGGCCACGGTCGCCTGCCCCGAGTCGGGCGTGACGAGCGTGGACAGGCACCGGACGAGTGTGGTCTTGCCGGCGCCGTTCGGGCCGAGCACGCCCATCACGGTGCCCTCGCGGACGTCCAGATCGACACCGTCCAGCGCCCTGGTCTCGCCGTAGTGCTTGACCAGCCCCCGTACGGTGACAGCGCGGGTCGCGCCGCTGGGTTCCTTGTCGATTCGTGTCATGCGGACGACGGTGTCAGGGGCCGCCGACAAACGACCGACAGGTCACCGACAGGGGCGGCCGGGCGCCTAAGAGCTCGGGGGCCACTGTTGTCGGGCGGCTGCGGGTGATTCGTGGTTTCTCGCGCAGTTCCCCGCACCCCTGGAGGGACGGGCCTGCGGCCCGCCCTCCCCATGAAAAGCACGGGGCGTAGCCCCGGGCGCCTTTCAGGGGCCCCGGGCTGTCAGGCGACCGAACGCCACAGCCCGCCGACTGGGGGAAGATCGGCGGGCTGCTCCGTACCGCAGTGGCTGTAGGGCCACCAGGCCAACGGCCTAGTGAACCGAGTGCTCCTCCAGCGGGAACGTCCCGCCGACCACGTCCTCCGCGAATGCCTTCGCCGCGTCGGTCATGACGCCCCGCAGGTCCGCGTACTGCTTCACGAACTTCGGCATCCGCCCGCCGGTCAGCCCGAGCATGTCCGTCCACACCAATACCTGGGCGTCGGTCTCGGCCCCCGCACCGATCCCCACGGTCGGGATGTGCAGCACCCGCGTGACCTCCGCGGCCAGCTCCGCCGGGACCAGCTCCAGGACCACCGCGAACGCGCCCGCGTCCTGCACGGCCTTCGCGTCGCGCAGCAGCTGCGCCGCCGCCTCCTCGCCCCGGCCCTGCACCCGGTAGCCCATCGCGTTGACGGACTGCGGGGTGAGACCGATGTGGGCCATGACGGGGATGCCGGACTCCACCAGCAGCCGGATCTGTTCGTACGACCGTTCGCCGCCCTCCAGCTTCACGGCGCCCACCCCGGCCTCCTTCACCAGCCGGGTCGCCGAGCGCAGCGCCTGCACCGGGCCCTCCTGGTAGGAGCCGAAGGGCAGGTCGCCGACGATCAGGGCACGGCTGGTGCCCCGTACGACGGCCGCCGACAGCATGGTCATCTCGTCGAGGGTGACGGGCACGGTCGTGTCGTACCCCAGGTGGCAGTTGCCCGCCGAGTCGCCGACGAGCATGACCGGGATCCCGGCCTCGTCGAAGACGGACGCGGTCATCGCGTCGTACGCGGTGAGCATCGGCCACTTCTCGCCGCGTTCCTTGGCGAGGGCGATGTCGCGGACGGTGATGCGGCGTGTGCCCTTGCCCCCGTACAGCGCCTTGCTGCCGTCGGAGGGCTTCGTCTGGGCAGCCGAAAGCTGCGTCATTGCCACGGCTCCTTCATGTCATCTCGAGGCGCCCTGACGGCGTCCCCGGACCGACTCCATGGTGGCACCTCGGCCCGGCGAGGGCCAGAGCAGGTGGGTGTGACCGTTCAGGCACCCCTCACGTAAGACCTCGGTAAAAGAATTTCGATACGAGACGGTCCCGTATCGGAAATGGCCTACTCTCGAAGGCATGACTTCCGCAGCCCCTGAATCCCGGATACCGGAAGCGGTGCACCGGCGCCGCTGGGCGATCCTCGGCGTGCTGATGCTGAGCCTGCTGATCGTGGTGCTCGACAACTCGATCCTCAATGTCGCCATCAAGACGATCTCCACCCCCGAGCCGACCGGTCTCGGCGCCACGCAGAGCGAGCTGGAGTGGGCGATCAACGCCTACACGCTCGTCTTCGCGGGACTGCTGTTCACCGCGGGCCTGCTCGGCGACCGGCTCGGCCGCAAGAAGGTGCTGCTCGGCGGTCTGGTCGTCTTCGGCATCGGCTCGGCGCTGGCGGCCGGCTCCGGCTCGCCCGTGGAGCTCATCGCGTTCCGCGCGGTCATGGGTCTCGGCGCCGCCTTCGTGATGCCCGCGACCCTCGCGGTCCTGATGAACGTCTTCGAACGCGAGGAGCAGCCGAAGGCCATCGGCATCTGGGCGGGCGGCGTCGGCCTCGCCATCGCCATCGGCCCCATCACCGGCGGTGTCCTGCTGGACCACTTCTGGTGGGGCTCGGTCTTCCTGATCAACGTGCCGATCGTCGTCCTCGCGCTCGGCCTGATGCTCTGGCTGGTCCCCGACTCGCGCGACCCGAACCCCGGCCGGATCGACCCCGTCGGTGTGCTGCTCTCCGTCGTCGGTCTGGTGCTGCTCGTCTACGGCATCATCCGGGGCGGCCAGCTCGCCGACTTCACCGACGCCACGGTCCTCGGCGCCATCGCCGCCGGTCTCGCCGTCCTCGCCGCGTTCGTCGTGTTCGAGAAGCGCAGCGACCACCCGTCCATCGACATCTCGTTCTTCCGGAACAAGGTCTTCTCCGCGGCCATCGGTGTGATCGGCCTGGTCTTCTTCGCCCTGATGGGCGTGACCTTCTTCTCGGTCTTCTACACCCAGACCGTCCGCGGCTACTCGCCGCTGCAGACCGGTCTGCTGATGCTGCCGCTGGCCGTCGCCCAGCTGGTGTTCGCCCCACGCGCCCGACTCGTCGTCGACCGCTTCGGCAACAGCGCGGTGTGCACGGCGGGCATGCTGCTGATCGCCGGGATGCTGGCCGCGTTCGCCATCCTGGACGGGGACACACCGATCTGGCTCCTCGAAGTCATTTTCTTCCTGATGGGTGTCGGCATGGCCCACGTCATGACCCCGCTGAGCGTGGTCATCATGCAGGCCCTGCCCCGTGAGAAGGCGGGCTCCGCGTCCGCGCTCAGCAACACCTTCCGCCAGGTCGGCGGCGCCCTCGGCATCGCCGTCCTCGGCTCCGTGCTGTCCACGGCGTACCGCTCCGGCATCGAGGACGAACTGCCGGCCGGCGCCCCGCACGCCGCCGCCGAGTCCATCGAGGCCACCCTCGGTCTCGCCGCCCGTCTCGGCGACCGGGGCGCGGCCCTGGTCGGCCCGGCCCACGACGCCTTCCTGCACGCCATGCACGTGACGGCGCTGTGCGGGGCCGCCGTGGCCGTCCTCGGCGCGGTCGCCATGGCCGTCTTCCTGCCGGGCCGGCCGACGGGCGGCCAACCGGACGAGAAGGAGGCCGAGTTGGTGGCCCAGAAGCACTGAGGTTCGGCCAACGGGGCGGAGGGGGGCGCCCTTCGGGGTCGCGGCCGGGGGAGAATCACCCCGGTGCGACAACAGAGACGGAGTGGACCGTGAGCCTCGCCGGAAGCCGGGCCCAGGACGGACGGGCCCGGGAAGTGAGCCCCGTGCGGGGGCGGCCCCGCAGCGAGGCCGTGGAGCGCTCCATCATCGAGGGCGTGATGAAGCTCTTGGAGGACGGTGTGCCCCTCGCGGAGCTGTCCATAGAACGGGTGGCCCGCACCGCCGGTGTCGGCAAGGCCACCATCTACCGCCGGTGGCGGGGCAAGGAGGAGCTGTTCGTCGACGTCCTGCGCGCCGCCGAACCGCCCGACCCGGTGCTGCCCGGCACCTCCATGCGGGACGACCTGGTCGTCCTGCTGGAGGCAGTCCGCCGGCGCGGACTCGTCAACCGCTCCTCGGCGATCCTGCACAACGTCTTCGCCCAGATGAAGTCCAGCCCCAAGATCTGGGACGCCTACCACGCGAACGTCGTCACCCCGCGCCGCCGGATCCTCGCCGACGTCCTGCGGCGCGGACAGGGCAACGGCGAACTCCGCGCCGACGTCGACCTCGACGTCATCGGCGACCTCGTCTTCGGCCCGATGCTCGTGCGCACCGTCATGCGTCCCGACTCGCCGCTCCCCGAGGACCTCGCGGAGGTCATGGTCGACACGGTGCTCGAAGGGCTGCGTCCGCCTGCGAGCTGAGTCACAGCGAATGTTCGCATTCCGTTACAGAGCTCACCCGTTCACCGCCGGTTCGGAACTCCGAACAGCGGGTTGTTCGTCCTCGTGCCCGTACGGCCGCCACGCGGCGGCAGGATCGACGGCGATCATCCCCTAGGGTCTAAGGGGTGCCGCGAAGTCCCGCACCACACCCCGGTGTCGTGGACTTCCCGGTACTCCCCGGGCGCGGGGGACGGTGTGCACGGCAGGTTGTGAGGCGACGGTATGGCGCAGGCGTACATGACGGAGACGGGCGGCGGCGGCACGGGCGAGGGCCGCGAAGGATCCCGGCTCCGGCGCCTGCTCGGCCGGTGGTTCGGCGGCTGGAGAGGCGACCGCAGGATCTGGCGGCGCGGCGTCGTCGTCGCGGTCCTCGCCCTGCTCGTCGCGCTCGCGATGGTGCTGCACGCGCAGGTCCCCAACAGCGTGGGCAACCTGGGCAGTCTGACCGAGACGTTCCTGCCCTGGCTGGGCATCGCGATCCCGCTGCTGCTGGTCCTGGCGATCGTCCGCAAGTCGGCGATCGCGCTGATCGCGGTGCTGGTCCCCACGATCGTCTGGCTGAACCTCTTCGGCGGACTCGTCACCAGCAAGACCGGCAGCGGCGGCGACCTCATGGTCGTCACCCACAACGTCAACGCGGACAACGCCGACCCGTCCGGAACCGCCGGGGACGTCGCCGCCTCCGGCGCGGACGTCGTCGCCCTTGAGGAGCTGACGGAGGCCGCGGTGCCGGTGTACGAGAAGGCGCTCGCGGCGACGTACCCGCACCACGAGGTCGTCGGCACCGTCGGGCTGTGGAGCAAGTACCCGATGAGCGCCACCAAGCCCGTCGACATCAAGCTCGGCTGGGAGCGCGCCATGCGCTCCACCGTGACCACCCCCGAGGGCCCGGTGGCCGTGTACGTCGCCCATCTGCCCTCGGTGCGGGTGAAGCTGGAGGCCGGGTTCACCGCCCGCCAGCGCGACAAGAGCGCCAACGCGCTGGGTGAGGCCATCGCCGACGAGCCCATCCAGGACGTGGTCCTCCTCGGCGACCTCAACGGCACCATGAACGACCGCGCCCTGAACGCCGTCACCGCCCAGATGCGCTCCACCCAGGGCGCGGCCGGCGACGGCTTCGGCTTCAGCTGGCCGGCGTCGTTCCCGATGGCCCGTATCGACCAGATCATGGTCCGGGGCCTTGAGCCGATGGCGTCCTGGACCCTCCCGGCGACGGGCAGCGACCACCTGCCGGTGGCGGCACGGGTGACGATCACCACGTCAGGTCGCTGATCCCGCAGGTCAGCGGGGCGGGAATGGAGAGCCCGGAGAGTTTGTTCCGACAGTGAACATATAGTGGGGAAGGAACCCCGAGGAATCCCTCCTTCCCGCTGCTCTCCTCCCCGAAAGGTCTCCCCATGCCCTTGGCCCTGCTCGCCCTCGCCGTAGGAGCCTTCGGTATCGGGACGACCGAGTTCGTCATGATGGGCCTGCTGCCCGATGTCGCGGCCGACCTCGGTGTCTCGATCCCCGCCGCCGGCCACCTCGTCTCCGCGTACGCGCTCGGCGTCGTCGTCGGCGCCCCGCTGCTCGCGGCGGCCACGGCCCGGATGCCCCGCCGCACGGTCCTCATCGGCCTGATGGCCCTGTTCGTGGCCGGCAACGCGCTCTCCGCGCTCGCCCCCGACGAGCACTGGCTGCTCGCCGCCCGCTTCCTCAGCGGTCTGCCGCACGGCGCCTTCTTCGGCGTCGGCGCGGTCGTCGCCACCGGCCTCGTC
>NZ_LIRK01000159.1 GCF_001419765.1 Streptomyces torulosus | reverse complement strand
GTGGGGGCTGGTCGCGCAGTTCCCCGCGCCCCTGAAGGCATGGGCCTGCGGCCCGGCCCATTCATCCACCCGCGCCCGCCGACGAACACGCACCCCCACGCCACTGGGGCGCGTAGGGGGCATGGTTCGGAACCCGGCTCAGGTTCCGGGGAGGATACGGCGCGTTTCGTAGGCCCACATCGCGATCTCGACCCGGTTGCGGGCGCCGAGTTTGGCCATCAGGCTGGCCAGATGCGTCTTCACCGTGCTGAGGCTGATGCGCAGTGCGTCGGCGATCTCGGTGTTGGTCAGCCCGCGAGCGACGGCGAGGAGCACCTGCTCCTCGCGGGCGGTGACGGGGGAGACCGGCTGGACCACGGGCCGGCCGGCGGGCAGGTCCGAGAAGGCCTGGAGCAGACGGACGGTGACGCTGGGCGCGATGAGCGCCTCACCGTCGGACGCCGACCGTACGGCCTGGGCCAGAAGGTCCGGTCCCGTGTCCTTGAGGAGGAATCCGCGGGCGCCGGCACGCAGCGCGCCGTAGACGTACTCGTCGAGGTCGAACGTGGTGATGACGACCACGGCCAGCGGGTCGGCGACGCCCGGCCCGGCGACCAGCCGGGTGGCCTCAAGCCCGTCGAGTACGGGCATGCGGATGTCGAACAGGCAGACGCCGGGGCGTAGTTCGCGGGCCAGACGTACCGCTTCCCGCCCGTCGGCGGCCTCGCCGACCACCTCGATGCCGGGCTGGGCGTTCAGCATGATCCGCAACCCGGTGCGGATGATCGTCTGGTCGTCAGCGACGAGGACGCGAATGGACACCGCTCTCGCTCCTCGCTCTCGGCAGTTCGGCTTCGACATGCCAGCCCTGGTCAGTACCCGGGCCGGCTCGTAGTGTGCCGCCGAGCAGGGTCGCGCGCTCGCGCAGTCCGGTGAGTCCGTAACCGTCGCGGCCTCGGCCGGTGCGCCGGCCGTTGTCGCGCACGTTCACCCGTACCGTGTGCCGTTCCGCGGCGACCCGAACGACGAGCTCGGTCGCGTCGACCGCATGGCGCAGCGCGTTGGTCACCGACTCCTGCACGATCCGGTAGACGGCCGCGTCCACGGCCGGGGGCAGCGCGTCCAGTTCGCCGTCGAGCCCCAGGTCGACCCTGAGGCGACCACTCGGGGTGCGCACCAGGCGCTCCAGATCCGCGACTCCGGCAGGGGGCGCCAGCTCGGCGCCGACCCCGCGGTCGCGCAGCGCGGCGACCATGGCGCGCATTTCCTCCAGCGTGCGCGCCCCTTCCTCCTCGACCCCCTCCAGAGCCTGGACGGCGGCGGACGGGTCGGTGCCCGCGAGCACCCGGCCCGCCTGGGCGATGATCACCATGGCCGACACGTGGTGGGCCACCGTGTCGTGCAGTTCCCGGGCGAGCTGCTCGCGCTCGCGGGAGCGCAGCTGCTCCAACTGCCGCTCGCGAGCGGTCGCCCGGAACCGTACGGCAGCCCCGACCGCGCCGGGCAGCAGCAGGAAGACGAAGCCCACGACCTTTTCGACGACCGGGGTCTCGTCCATGACGACGCACAGCGCGCCGGTCGCGAGGGTCACCGCGCCGCCCAGCACGATCTCGCGTCCCGATCCCCACCGGGGCAGCGCGTACACCAGCACGAGCACCACCGCGCCGGTGTACAGGCCGACGGGCTCGCGCGGTGCGGCGACGAGCGAGGCCACCGTGAGCAGGAGCACCGAGCCGAACGCCAGCGTCACCGTCGCCAGCGGGCGGGTCCGGCGCCACAGGGGCAGCAGGCACAGCCATACGGTGAACACCACCGCCACCGGCCGCCACACGACGTTCTCGCGCAGGGTGGCCTCCAGCGCCACACCGGCAAGGCCCGCGGCGAGCAGCGCCCAGTCCCGCCGCACCCGGGCGGGCGCGTCGGGCGGCCGGGGTTCGGTCCACAGGGTTCGCAGGTCGTCTCGGAGCACGGTTCCCAGCCTAGGGACCGCGGCGTGGCGCGCATCGGCCGAAAGGACGGGTCGTCACTCCGCCCCGGGGCCTACGGATCCGCGGCCCGTGGGCCGATGCCGCGGAGCGCCGTGGCGACGAGCCTCGGCATCGGCGGCCGTACAAGGACGGCCGACGAGGTGGTTGGAGGACCCGATGCTCTCGAAAGCCCTGTTGCGCCTGGGCGCAAGCGCCGCCCGCCATCCCTGGCGGGTGATCGCGGCATGGCTGATCGCCGCCACGCTCGCCGTCCTCGCCGCCGTCGCCTTCGGCGGGCGTACCGCGGACTCGATGACCGCTCCGGGGCTGGACTCCCGACGCGCCGCGGAGCTGATCGAGCGGGCAGGCACCGGCCAGGAGGGGATGACCGCCCAAGTGGTCGTCACCCCCCTCGACGACGGTGCGACGTTCTTCGGCGACGACGGCGCGCGCACCGCCCTCACACGGCTGCGGGCCGAGGTGAAGCGGCTGCCGCACGTGCTCGGCACGAGCGACCCGGCGGGGGCGCTCGACGCAGGCCGGGACACCGCCGTGCGCGGCGGACTCGTCTCGGCCGACGGGCGGATCGCGGTCGTCCGGGTGCAGTACCCCGACCAGAGCCGACTGTCGGCCGAGGACCTCGACGCCCTCGTCGATCTCGGCGACCGGCTGCGCGCCGAACTGCCCCTGCGGATCGAGATGGGCGGGAGCCTCTTCTACGCCTTCTCCGACCCCGACGGCGGCGCGAGCGAGCTGATCGGCCTCCTCGCCGCGGCCGCGATCCTGTTCCTGGCGTTCGGTTCGCTCGTCGCCGCCGCGCTGCCGATCGGCATGGCGGTCTTCGGGCTGACCGTCGGGGTCGCCACGATGACGGTACTGGCGGGGATGACAGAGGTCCCCACCTTCGCACCGGTCCTGGGCAGCATGGTCGGGCTCGGAGTGGGCATCGACTACGCGCTGTTCGTGCTCGCCAGACACCGGGAGTACCTCGCGCTCGGGCTCGATCCACACGAGGCAGCCGGACGGGCGGTGGCCACGGCGGGGCGGCCCGTGGTCTTCGCCGGCGGCACCGTCGTCGTATCGATCCTCGGCCTGGCGGTCGCGAACGTGCCGTTCATGACGGTGGGCGGCCTGGCAGTCTCGATCGTCGTCCTGATCATGGTGCTCGCGTCGGTGACGCTGCTGCCGGCCTTCCTCGGCGCGGCCGGCCCACGGCTGGGCCGGGCCGGCCGGATCGGCCGGGCTCTACAGATCAGGACGCGGGGCCGACTCGCACGGCGGCGGGACCCGGCGGCAGGCGCCGCCCACGCCGCCGGGTGGCGTCGCTGGATCGGGCACGTCAGCCGGCACCCGGTGCCGTACGCGGTCGGCGCGGCGGGGCTGCTGCTGACCGCGACGCTGCCCGTGCTCGGCCTGCGCGTCGGCCTGCCCGACGACGGCTCACTGCCGCAGAGCCGTACCGAACGCCGCGCCTACGACCTCGTCGCCGAGGGGTTCGGCCCGGGCACCAACGGTCCCCTCGTCATCGCCGTGGACCCCACCGGCGACGGGGGAGTGGTGGACCGTCTCGTCTCCACGGTCGCGGCGGATCCGGGCATCGCGTCCGTCGCGCCGACACACATCGATCGGGCCACCGGCATCGCGACCCTCGTGGTGTTCCCGACCACCAGCCCTCAGGACAAGGCCACGGCCGACACCATCGCCCGGCTGCGCACCGACGTGCTTCCCACGGCGATCGGGCACGGCCCGGCCAGGGCCCACGTCGGCGGCGCCGCCGCGAGCCTGTCCGATGTGGGCCGACGCACCAGCCAACGCCTGCCGGTGTTGGTCGCCGCCGTGCTGGCGATGTCGTTCCTGCTGCTGATGCTGGTCTTCCGCTCGATACTCGTACCGCTCAAGGCGGTACTGCTGAATCTGCTGAGTATCGGCGCGGCCTACGGCGTCATGGTCGCGGTCTTCCAATGGGGCTGGGGAGGCGCGTTCATCGGGCTGGAAGCGACGGTTCCGATCGTGTCGTTCATCCCGATGTTCCTCTTCGCCATTCTGTTCGGCCTGTCGATGGACTACGAGGTGTTCCTCCTCTCGCGCGTACGCGAGGAGTACCTGCGCACCGGCGACAACGGCACGGCGATCGTCGAGGGCGTCTCGCGCACCGCCCGGATCATCACCTCGGCCGCCCTCATCATGGTGGCGGTGTTCCTGTCCTTCGCCGTCGCCGAGGACCCCTCCACCAAAATGTTCGGACTCGGCCTGGCCACCGCGATCTTCATCGACGCCACGGTCGTACGCATGGTGCTGGTACCGGCGACCATGACACTCCTCGGCCGGACCAACTGGTGGCTGCCGAAGTGGCTGGACGGGATGCTTCCCCGCGGCCCGGTCGGCACCGACGACACCGACGCGGAATCCACGGGTGAAGCCCCGCTTCCACGGCTGGTCGACCGTTGACTACTCCTGCCCGCCCGTCTTGAACCACCGGATCACGCCCTCGAACCGGTGCCGCAGTCGCTCGGGGCACGGGCCGTACTCGCCGATCGGCAGGTACGGCTCGATGAACTCCCCGCCCCAGGCTCCCGGCGGCCTCACTGCGGCAGCGACACCAGCAGTGCCCGCGACGACGGCGCCCGCCCCGGCACCCAGTCGCTCGTCCGCGTCGCGTGCCGCAGCGCCGGGTGGTCCCGGCCCCTCAACCCCGCGTAGAACACGGCCCGGTCGGCTATCCCGGCCGCCCGGTCCCGCAGCACCGA
>NZ_LIRK01000158.1 GCF_001419765.1 Streptomyces torulosus | reverse complement strand
GTGACCGGAAAGGTTCACCGGCTCGCGACGCCCGGCACGGCACCTCGCGGCGTTGTCGCATGACCCGAGTACATCCAGTACGCGGGTCATGCTCCGCCTTGCGAGGCACCGCACCGGACGCCGCGAGCTTTCCGGCAAACCCTTCCGGTCACAGCACTGGCCGGCGTCCGGTCGCGTACCGGGTCCGTCGTCGGGTCGGTCGGCCTCGACGAAAGGCGCTTCGCCGCGCGGCGTCGTACACTGGTCGGTCCACCGCAGGCCGGTTCCCCACCCGGGAACCGGCCTGCTCGTCCCACAAGGAGGTGCGCCGGATGACCACGACGATCCCCGCGCTAGGAACCCGGACGGCCGAAGGCTCCGCCCTGCAGGCCGTGCTCCTCGACATGGACGGAACCCTGGTGGACACCGAGGGTTTCTGGTGGGACGTGGAGGTCGAGGTCTTCCGCTCCCTCGGCCACACCCTCGACGAGTCCTGGCGCCATGTCGTGGTCGGCGGCCCCATGAGCCGCAGCGCGGGCTTTCTCATCGAGGCCACCGGCGCCGACATCACCCTCGCCGACCTGTCCGTGCTGCTCAACGACGGCTTCGAGGCCCGGATCGGACACGCCCTGCCGCTGATGCCCGGTGCGGCGAGACTCCTCGCCGAACTCGCCGCGCACGGCGTCCCCACCGCCCTGGTCTCCGCCTCCCACCGGCGCATCATCGACCGCGTCCTGACCACCCTCGGCCCCCAGCACTTCGCCCTGACCGTCGCCGGCGACGAGGTGGAACGCACCAAGCCGTTCCCCGACCCCTACCTCCTGGCGGCCACCGGGCTGGGCGCCGACCCGGGCCGGTGCGCGGTCATCGAGGACACCGCGACCGGTGTCGCGGCCGCCGAGGCGGCGGGCTGCCACGTCGTCGCCGTGCCCTCCGTGGCCCCCATCACCCCCGCCGCCCGGCGTACCGTCGTGACCTCGCTGGAAGAGGTCGACCTGCCATTCCTGCACGGCCTGATCACGCTCTGACGGCGACGGAAATGGGCCCGTCCATGCACCCAGCGTGAACAATTGAAAGCACAATAAAAACTCAAGATCATTAACGGGCTTCCGGCGCCCGGAATTCCGGCCGGGGAAAACTGAATTCCCGCCATCGGGAAGCCCCTTCGGCCTGTGACGTTGACCACTCGGCCCCGGCCCTCGCGGCCGGGCCGGGCACGTCCAAACCCCGCTTTCAGGGGCGATTAGCGCGCCCATGTGTCCCGATTGATGCAGGGTGCACCAAACATTCCACCGACGCCCTCATCCGTGCGTCCACACCCGGCTCCACAGCGTGAGGTGAACTCAACTCCGGTGCGCGCGGGCGCCTTACACGGGGGCGGGCTAATCTCGACGCGGAAACATCGCCGTACCGCCCGGGACCCGCCCGCACCACCCCGCAGGCACCCGTCCCGGAATTGAGCTCTGGAGAAACTCGAGCATGAACCGCAAGACCCTGGTGCTGCCGGCCGTCCTCGGCCTGCTCGCCCCGGTGATCGCCGCCTGCGGCGCCACCGACGGCGCGAGCAGCGACGGTGACGCGATCGTCGTCGGCACCACCGACCGGTTCACCGCCTCGAAGGAGGCCCCGGCCCCGATCGACCCGGCCTACGCCTACGACGTCGGCACCTGGAACATCCTCCGCCAGACCGTCCAGACCCTCCTCGTCCAGCCCAGCGGCGACGGCGAACCGGAGCCCGAGGCCGCCTCCCGCTGCGGCTTCACCGACACCGGCAGCGAGCGCTACGTCTGCACCCTGCGCGACGGCCTCAAGTTCGCCGACGGCAGCCCGATCACCGCCGAGGACGTCAAGTTCTCCATCGACCGTGCCCGCTCCATCAAGGCCGACAGCGGTGTCTTCGC
The DNA here is from genome assembly GCF_001419765.1 of Streptomyces torulosus. Taxonomy (GTDB): domain Bacteria; phylum Actinomycetota; class Actinomycetes; order Streptomycetales; family Streptomycetaceae; genus Streptomyces; species Streptomyces torulosus. The sequence goes on along the minus strand of NZ_LIRK01000158.1, from coordinate 7,208 downwards.
CCTGCTGTCCACCATCGACCTCGTCGAGACCAAGGGCGACAAGCAGGTCATCTTCCACCTCAACGGCCCCGACGCCACCCTCCCGTACAAGCTGTCCACCCCCGTCGCCGGCATCGTCAACCCCGCCGACTACGACAAGGACAAGCTCCGCGACGGCTTCAAGGTCGACGGCTCCGGCCCCTACACCCTGGACGCCGAGGTCGAGAACAACGAACTCGTCAAGGCCGTCTTCACCAAGAACCCCCACTACCGGGGCCACTTGGACCCGAAGAACGACCAGATCGAACTGCGTTCCTTCGCCGACCCCGACGCCATGGGCAGCGCGCTCGAGAGCGGCGACATCGACCTGATGACCCGGACCATGACGCCGGCACAGATCGACAAGTACGCCAAGTCCCAGGACAAGAACATCGACCTCGTCGAGTCCTCCGGCCTGGAGATCCGCTACCTCGCCTTCAACACCGACGCGTCCCCGGTCAAGAGCACCGCCGTCCGCCGGGCCGTCGCCCAGATCATCGACCGCGGCGCACTCGTCTCCAAGGTCTACGGCTCCCAGTCCGAGCCCCTCTTCTCGATCGTCCCGGCGGGCATCACCGGCCACTCCAACTCGTTCTTCAACAAGTACGGCGACCCCAGCGTCTCCAAGGCCACCGCGACCCTGAAGCAGGCCGGCATCACCACCCCGGTCAAGCTGACCCTGCACTACACGACCGACCACTACGGCGCCGCCACGAAGACCGAGTTCGAGGTCCTGAAGAAGCAGCTCGACGACAGCGGCCTGTTCGACGTCACCATCAAGGGCGCGCCCTGGTCCACGTTCCGCCCCGCCGAACAGAAGGGCGAGTACGCCGTCTACGGCATGGGCTGGTTCCCGGACTTCCCGGACGCCGACAACTACCTCGCGCCCTTCCTCGACAAGGACAACTTCCTCAACTCGCCGTACGACAACAGCGAGATCCGCAGCAAGCTGATCCCCGAGTCCCGTCGCGAGGCCGACCGGCTCACGGCCTCGGAGAGCCTCACCGGCATCCAGGACATCGTCGCCGACGACGTGCCGATCCTCCCGCTGTGGCAGGGCAACCAGTATGTCGCCGCCCGCGACGACGTCACCGGCGCCGAGTACGCACTCAACTCCGCCTCCACGCTCCAGCTGTGGCAGCTCGGCCGCGGCATCGGCGACTGACCGCACTCTTCACCACGCGCGCCGAACCCGGGGGAGCCCGGCGCGTCCCGACACCCGACGACAACACAAGGCACTCACACGTGAACATGCGCACCCAGTGGCCCGTCCTGACCATCGCGACAGGGCTGGCCGCCGGCCTGCTGACCGGCTGCGGCTCCGAATCCGGGGGGACCGGGGACTCCGGCTCCAACGTGGTGCTGGGGATGTCCGACGACGTCCTGGCCACCGACCCCGCCTCCGGCTACGACCCGGGTTCCTGGCTCCTCTTCAACAACGTCTTCCAGTCGCTGCTGAGCTTCCCCAACGGCGCCACCGAGCCCGAGCCGGACCTCGCCGAGGAGTGCTCCTTCGCCGACTCCAAGACCACCGTCTACGAGTGCACCCTGAAGAAGGGCCTGAAGTTCAGCAACGGTGAGGACCTCACCGCGAAGGACGTCAAGTTCTCCTTCGACCGCATGCTGAAGATCAACGACGACGCGGGCCCGGCGATCATGTTCCCCATGCTCGACAACGTCGAGACGCCGGACGACACCACCGTCCGCTTCAACCTGAAGTACGCCGACGCCACCTTCCCCAGCAAGATCGCCTCCGGCGCCGGCGCCATCGTCGACGAGAGCTCCTACGACGCCGACGGCCTCCGCAAGGACGGCGAAGCGGTCGGCTCCGGCCCCTACAAGCTGGAGTCCTTCGGCAAGGACCAGGCCGTCTTCGCCGTCAATGACAACTACAAGGGCCCCGCCGACGTCGAGAACGAGGGCATCACCCTCAAGTTCTTCCACGGCAAGCAGGACGCCCTGAAGAAGGCCCTCCTGGAGGGTGAGGTCGACGTCGCCTTCCGTGGCCTCAGCGCCGGAGCCATCTCCGACATCGAGACCGACACCTCCACCGCCAGCGGCGTCGAACTCGTCGACGGCACCGGCGCCGAGGTCCAGCACCTGGTCTTCAACATGAGCGACCCGGTCACCGGCAAGATCGGCGTCCGCCGCGCCATCGCCCACCTCCTCGACCGCGAGGCCCTCGTCGACGAGGTCTACCAGGGCACCGCCACCCCGCTGTACTCGATCATCCCGGCGGGCATCACCGGCCACAACACCGCCTTCTTCGACACCTACGGCGCCCGCCCCTCGAAGGCCAAGGCCGAGGCGGCCCTGCGCGCCGACGGCATCACCGACAAGGTCGAACTCACCCTCTGGTCCACGCCGTCCCGCTACGGCCCTTCCACCGACCAGGAGCTCGAGGCCATCGCCAAGCAGCTCAACGACTCCGGCCTGTTCGACGCCAAGGTGAAGTCCGTCGAGTTCGCCCAGTACGAGAAGGACATAGCCGCCGGCAAGTACGGCCTCTACGTCAAGGGCTGGGTCCCGGACTACCCGGACCCCGACAACTTCACCAGCCCCTTCTTCGGCAAGGGCAACGTCCTCGACAACAACTACACCAACAAGACCATCACCGGTGATCTCCTGCCGAGCACAGCCGCCCAGAGCGACCGCTCCGCCACCGAGCAGGAATACGCCGAACTGCAGAACCTCGTCGCCGAGGAGGTCCCCCTCCTCCCCGTCTGGCAGGCCAAGCAGTACGCCGTCATCCGCGACAACGTCTACGGCCTCGAGTACTGCCTCGACGCGTCCACCGTGTTCCGCTTCTGGGAGATCAGCAAGGACTGACAGCCCGTCCCCTGACGGCCCACCAGCCGTTGAGCCCCCCATCAACACCCGAGGGCGCCCCCTTCACCACGAAGAGGGCGCCCTCGGCGCGTCGTCGACCCCGTGTCCGCTACTGCGCGCCGGGACGCACCAGCCCGCTCTCGTACGCGTACACCGCCGCCTGCACCCGGTCCCGCAGCCCCAACTTGGTGAGCACATGCCCCACATGCGTTTTCACCGTCGTCTCGCTGACGAACAGATCGGCCGCGATCTCCGCGTTCGACAGCCCCCGCGCCACCAGCTTCAGCACCTCGACCTCACGGTCGGTCAGCGTGTGCAGCGTGTCCGGCACCGGCTCGTCCCCCGACGGCAGATGCTCCGCGTACTTGTCGAGGAGCCGGCGCGTGATGCTCGGCGCCAGCATCGCCTCACCCCCCGCGACCACCCGGATCGCCTGCACCAGCTCATGTGCGGGCGCGTCCTTCAGCAGGAACCCGCTGGCCCCCGCCCGCAACGCCTCCACCACGTACTCGTCCAGATCGAACGTGGTCAGCACCAGCACCTTCGCCGGACCGTCCCGCCCGGGACCGGTGATCTGACGGGTCGCCTCCACCCCGTCCATACGGGGCATACGAATGTCCATCAGAACCACATCGGGCTGCAACGCCCGCACCTGGTCGAGCGCCTGGAGGCCGTCTCCGGCCTCCCCGACGACCGCGAGATCCTGCTCCGCCTCCAGAATCATCCGGAAGCCGGTACGCAGCAGCGGCTGGTCGTCGACCAGTAGGACGCGGATGGCCACGAAAATCTCCTTCGCTAGTCCGGGCCCATTCTGCCCTGCGCCTCGGCGGGAGACTCCGGCGACCTCACCTGCAAGGGATACGGCGGGGGAGTACCACCGAATTCCGGACACACCGCCTGGTGGTCGCACCAGCCGCACAGCTTCGTCGGCCGGGGCCGCCACTCACCGGTCTCCGTGGCCAGCCGGATCGCCTCCCACAGCGCCAGCAGCTTGCGCTCCACCCGCTCCAGATCCGCCATCACCGGGTCGTACGTCAGCACATCGCCACTGCCCAGATACACCAGCTGCAGCCGGCGCGGCACCACCCGCTTCAGCCGCCACACCACCAGCGCGTAGAACTTCATCTGGAACAGCGCGCCCTCCGCGTACTCGGGCCGCGGCGCCTTCCCCGTCTTGTAGTCGACGATCCGCACCTCACCCGTCGGCGCCACGTCCACCCGGTCGATGATCCCGCGCAGCCTGAGCCCCGAATCCAGCTCCGCCTCCACGAACAACTCCCGCTCGACCGGCTCCAACCGGGTCGGGTCCTCCAGCGTGAACCAGCGCTCCACCAGCCGCTCGGCCTCCGCCAGCCAGCCCGCGAGCCGCTCGCCCTCCGGGTCGTCCGCGAACAGCTCCACGACCTCCGGCCGCGACTCCCGCAGCCGGTCCCACTGCGCCGGCACCAGCGACTTGGCCTTCGGCGCCGTCCGCTCCGCCGCCGGCGCGTCGAACAGCCGCTCAAGCACCGCGTGCACCAGGGTGCCCCGCGTCGCCGCCTCGCTCGGCTTCTCCGGCAGCCGGTCGATCACCCGGAACCGGTACAGCAGCGGACACTGCATGAAGTCACTGGCCCGCGAGGGCGACAACGAGGCCGGGGGCGCCGCCTCCCGCGCAGGGCGCGCGCCCTCTTCGCCGGTGCCCTCCGCCGCGCCGGAGGGGGCGGTGTCGGCGCCGGTACCGTCGGTGCTGATTTCCATGACGACAGACCATACGGCCCACCACTGACAGTGACCGCCACGGGGCCGTCGGCGACGGACGGCCGACCGGCCCGCACGTTCCCGGGCCGCCCCCGCCCACCGAGAGGCCCGTGTGCCTGCTGCGACGCGGGGAAAACTGAGGGGGTGCCGGGGCGGAACCCATGACGGCGACCGCATAGCATCGACCACAGACCCTTCCGCCCCTAGACACGGGCGCGGAAGACGCTTCGAACGAGGGGACATCGTGGAGACGAGCGGCGGGAGCGGGCAGCCGCGGTCGGGCAACGACGACGCGACCGAACACACGGACGGCGTGACCACCCACACCGCCGACCTCGCCCCCACCAACCCTGCCGAACCGACACCCGAGGGCACCCCCGCCCCCGGTCGAGACCCGCAGACCACGGAGGGCACCGAGGGCACCGAACCCTCGGACCTCACGGACGAGACCGGGGCGGACACGAAGGCCTCCGGGGGAGCCGGGAAGCACGGCGCCACCGGGGGTGCCCGGACGCCGGAGGCCGCCGGAGGCGCGGGGGAGTTCGGTGAGCCGGACGCTTCCGAGGAGTCCGCGGGCACGGGCCGCACCAGGGGCGCCGAGGCCACCGGCCGACCGGATCGCCGCGCAACCGCCGACCGGCCCGAGACCCCGACGACCCCCGGCCAGGCCGAGGCCCCGACGACCCCCGGCCGGCCCGAGCGACCGGACGCCGCCGAGGACCCCCGGTCGCCCGCCGACGCGCAGCAGCCATCCGCCGACCCGCAGCCCTCCGAGCAGCCCGCGCCCTCAGTGGACGCGCAGCCGTCCGAGGACCCCACGCCCTCGGCGGACGCGCAGCCGTCCGAGGAACCCCGCCCGGCCGACGGCCCCCAGCGGCCCGCGGACGCCCTCACGCCGCAAGGCCACCGGCCAGCCGCAGACACCCCCTCCTCCGAGAGCTCTCAGCCGTCCGACGCGACCCACCCGCCAGCCGGCCCCACCTCCCTGCGCAAGGGCCCCTCGACCGGGTCCTCCGCCGGGCCCGAGGACGACACCGCCAGTACCGCTCGGCCCTTCGCCCACGGCGGCGGGCCCAAGCCTCCCGAGCGGCCCAAGGAGCCCGGGGGCGGCATCCTCATGGGACGCCCCTTCGGCGTACCCGTGTACGTCGCGCCCAGCTGGTTCCTCGTCGCCGCCCTCATCACCTGGGTCTTCGGCGGCCAACTCGACCGCGTCCTGCCCGAACTCGGCGCCCTCCGCTACCTCGTCTCCCTCTTCTTCGCGGTCGCCTTCTACGCCTCCGTCCTCGTCCACGAACTCGCCCACACCATCGCCGCCCTCCGCTTCAAACTCCCCGTACGCCGCATCCAGCTCCAGTTCTTCGGCGGTGTCTCCGAGATCGAGAAGGAGTCCGAGACCCCCGGCCGCGAGTTCGTCCTCGCCTTCGTCGGCCCCCTCCTCTCCCTGATCCTCGCCGGCGCCTTCTACCTCGCCCTCCTCGCCGTGGAACCCGGCACGGTCCCCGGCGTCCTGCTGGCCGGCCTGATGATCTCCAACCTGATCGTCGCCGCCTTCAACCTCCTCCCCGGCCTGCCCCTCGACGGCGGCCGCATGCTCCGCGCCGTCGTCTGGAAGATCACCGGCAAGCCCATGAGCGGCACCGTCGCCGCCGCCTGGGTCGGCCGCGCCCTCGCCCTCTCCGTCCTCATCGGACTGCCCTGGCTCACCCAGTCCGGCCTCCTCGGCGCCGACGCCACCGACAGCGTCGGCATGGACACCGTCCTCGACGCCCTGCTCGCCGCGATCCTCGCCGCCATCATCTGGACCGGCGCCGGCAACAGCCTCCGCATGGCCCGCCTGCGCGAACACCTCCCCGAACTGCGCGCCCGCGCCCTCACCCGCCGCGCCGTCCCCGTCGAGACCGACACCCCCCTCTCCGAAGCCCTCCGCCGCGCCAACGAGGCCGGCGCCCGCGCCCTCGTCGTCGTCGACGCCGACGGCGAACCCCTCTCCCTCGTCCGCGAGGCCGCCATCGTCGGCGTCCCCGAACACCGCCGCCCCTGGGTCGTCGTCAGCGGCCTCGCCCAGGACCTCACCGACGGCATGCGCGTCTCCGCGGAACTCGCCGGAGAAGAACTCCTCGACGCCCTCCGCGCCACCCCCGCCACCGAATACCTCGTCGTCGAGGAGACCGGCGAGATCTACGGCGTCCTCTCCGCCGCCGACGTGGAACGCGCCTTCGTCAAGGCCATGGCCAGGCCCTCCTGACCCGCACGGCCCCCCACCACCCGGGCACAGCCGTGGTCTGCGGCCCCTTCGGGGACCGGTAGGCTGGTCACATGTCCGAACCGACCGGTGCCGCCCGCCGTCGCGGGCCCTTCAAGGTCGGGGACCAGGTTCAGCTGACCGACCCCAAGGGCCGCCACTACACGTTCACGCTCGAAGAGGGAAAGAACTTCCACACCCACAAGGGTTCCTTCCCCCACGACGAGCTGATCGGCGCACCCGAGGGCAGCGTTGTCCGCACCACCGGTAACGTCGCCTACCTCGCGCTGCGCCCCCTGCTCCCCGACTACGTCCTGTCCATGCCCCGCGTCCTTGGGGTAGACCACGGCGGCGCCGCGGGGCATGGACAGGACGT
>NZ_LIRK01000157.1 GCF_001419765.1 Streptomyces torulosus | reverse complement strand
GCGGGGGGGCCGGAGGAGTGGGCCGGCGACCGCGGAAAGCGGCGCGCTCTACGCCACCTCCACGTCGAGCCCCTCCAGCCCCCGGATCACGAAGTTCGGCTTACGCTTCGGCTCCGTCGCGAGGGACAGGGTGGGGGCCTTCTCCAGCAGGGCCGTCATCGACGCCGCCAGCTCGATCCGGGCGAGGGGCGCGCCGATGCAGTAGTGGATACCGGCGCTGAACGAGATGTGCGGGTTCTCCTGACGGGTGAGGTCCAGCTTCTCCGGGGCGTCGAAGACGGCCGGGTCGTGGTTCGCGGAGCCGAACAGCATGGCGATCTCCGCGCCTCGCGGGACGGTCGTGCCGTCGATCTCGATGTCGTCCAGCACCCAGCGCTCGAAGAGCTGGAGCGGGGTGTCGTACCGCATCAGCTCCTCCACGGCCGTCGGCACCAGCGAGTGGTCCGCCCGCAGGGCGGCCAGCTGGTCGGGGTTGCGGAACAGCGCCCACCAGCCGTTCACGGTGGCGTTCACCGTCGCCTCGTGGCCCGCGTTCAGCAGCAGCACACAGGTCGAGATCATCTCCTGCTCGGTGAGCCGGTCGCCCTCGTCGTACGCCGCGATCAGCCCCGAGATCAGGTCCTCGCCCGGCTTCTCCCGACGGTGCGCGATCAGCTCCCGGAGGTACTCCGAGAACTCCACCGACGCCCGCACCGCCTTCTTCGCCGTCGCCTCCGACGGGCTCAGCTCGTACATCCCGCAGATGTCCGCCGACCAGGGCCGCAGCTGCGCCCGGTCCGACTCGGGGACACCGAGCATCTCGGCGATCACCGCCACCGGGAGCGGCTCCGCGACATCCGCCAACAGATCACCGCCGCCGGCCTCGACCAGCCGGGCCACCAGCTCGCCCGCCAGCCCCTCCACATACGGCTTCAGCCGCTCCACCGTGCGCGGTGTGAACGCCTTCGACACCAGCCGCCTGATCCGGGTGTGGTCCGGCGGTTCCAGGTCCAGCATCCCGTGGTCGTTCAGCGTGTGGAACGGCTCGTGCTCCGGCGGCGGCGCACTGCGCCCGAAGTCCTCGTGCGTGAACCTGTGCTGGTACGTCCGGCCCAGGCGCCGGTCCCGCAGCAGCGCCGAGACATCCGCGTGGTGGGCGACGAGCCACTGGTTCGTAGGCTCGAAGTACCGCACCCGGCCCAGCGCCCGCAGCTCGGCGTACGCCGGGTACGGGTCCGCCACGAAGTCGGGGTCCCACGGATCGAAAGCGAGAGGGGAAGCAGGTGCCATGAACGGACGCTAACCCGCGATCCGCCTCCCTGAACAGAGCCGACCCGCCGCATGACCTCGACAAACCGTCCTGGAGGGGGAGGTCCCTCCCCCGTGCCGGCCGTGCGGTGCGTTGGCCCAAGGTGGGGCTTCCGCGCCGCACGGCGACGGTCGTGTCAGCTCAGGTGGCGGGCGAAGAACCGTAGGGTGCTGTCCAGTTCGAAGCGCGGGATCTCCCCGTGCCCGCCCGGATTGGCGTGCAGGGTCTTCTCGGCCGACCCCAGGGCGTCGAACAGGGCGAGCCCCTGTTCCCTGGGCACCCGCTCGTCGTCCCACTGCACCAGGAACTCCACCGGGACCGTGATCCGTCGGGCTGCCTCCGCCGAGGCCAGGGCCCCGCCCAGGCCCAGCACCGCCGCCCGGACCCGGGGCTCGGCGGCGACGAACGGAACACCGAGCCCGCACCCCAGGGACACCCCCCAGTAGCCCACCGGCCCGGCGCCGACGAACGGAAGCTCCTGCACGGCGTCCAGGACCGCCTGCCACTCCGGGACGGTCCGGCGCGCCACGAGCGCCTGGAACCCGGCGATCAGCGGAGCCAGCTCCTCGCCCGCAGCCGCCCGGGCCTGGTTCTCCGTCACTATCCGGTCGTAGTTCTCGTCCTTGGGCCGGTCACCGTGTCCCGGCACATCCACCGCGACGACGGCGAACCCGCACTCGGTGACGAAACGGAGCGCACGCGCCACGATGCCGGGCGCCTTCTTGTGCTGTCCGCCGCCGTGGCCCATCACGATCAGCGGACGCGGACCGACGGCACCCTCCGGCGTCCACAGCACGCCGGGGATCTCGTCGAGGGTGAAGAGGTGTTCGCGGACGCCGTCTGACGACGTCTCGGAGTTGAAACGCATGAGCGGTTCAAGCCTTTCGGGATGCCTTCTGCGGGCGCTCCCTAGGCCATGCGAGGGAGGGAGCCCCGACCTGTCACAGCGTTGATCGGTCTCACCTCCTCGGTTCGCGGCGAAGCACGGCGGTGCCGAACGTACCACGAAGTGATCTTCGGGCCGGCTCAGCCGGGGGTGACCAGCCTGGCCTCGTAGGCGAAGACCGCCGCCTGGGTGCGGTCACGGAGGCCCAACTTCACCAGGACCCGGCTGACATGGGTCTTGATGGTCGACTCCGCCACGACCAGGCGCTCGGCTATCTCGGAGTTGGAGAGCCCCTGGGCGATCAGGACGAGCACCTCCGTCTCGCGGTCGGTCAGCTCCCCGTAGGCCAGCTGGGCGGCCGCCGAGGGACGGGGTGTCTCGGCCAGTTTGGAGAACTCGGTGATCAGACGCTTGGTGACCGACGGGGCGAGCAGCGCCTCCCCTGCGGCCACGACCCGTACCCCTTCGGCGAGTTGGCGGGCCGAGGCGTCCTTGAGCAGGAACCCGGAGGCGCCCGCGCGCAGCGCCTGGTACACGTACTCGTCGAGGTCGAACGTGGTCAGCACCAGCACCTTGGCGCCGCCGTCGGCCGCCACGATCTCCCGTGTGGCCTCGATGCCGTTCATCTCCGGCATGCGGATGTCCATCAGGACGACGTCCGGGGACAGCTCCCGGACACGGTCGACGGCGTCCCGGCCGTTGACCGCCTCGCCGACCACCTCGATGTCCGGCATCGCGCCGAGCAGTACCGAGAAGCCCTCGCGGACCATCATCTGGTCGTCGGCGATCAGCACACGGATCGTCATGCGTCGTCCTCGCTCGCGCTGGCCACCGGCAGGAACACCGTCACCTCGTAGCCTCCGTCCTCCGTCTCGCCCGTGGTCATCTCGCCGTTCAGCATCGTGACGCGCTCACGCATGCCGGTGATGCCGTGGCCGGCGCCGTGGGTGGACTTCACCAGGGTCACCTCCGGGGAGGGGCCGTTGACTATGCGCAGGCCCAGCCCGCCCAGGACGTAGCCGATCTCCACGCGGGCCGTCGCGCCGGGCGCGTGCCGCAGGGTGTTACTGAGGGCCTCCTGGACTATTCGGTAGGCCGACAGTTCCACGCCCTGCGGGAGTTCCCGCACCGCTCCGGTGACGGCCTTCTCGACGGTCAGGCCGGCCTCCCGCACATTGGCGAGCAGGCTGTCGAGGTCGGCGAGGGTGGGCTGCGGGGCGTCCGGGGCCTCGTAGTCCTCGGCGCGGACGACGCCGAGGACACGGCGCAGTTCGGTGAGGGCGGCCACCGCGTTCTCCCGGATCGTGGCGAACGCCTGCTCCAGCTCGGGCGGCGGGTTCTCCACGCGGTAGGGCGCGGCCTCGGCCTGGATGGCGACCACCGACATGTGGTGGGCGACCACGTCGTGCAGCTCGCGGGCGATCGTCGTGCGCTCCTCCAGGAGGGTCCGCTTGGAACGCTCGTGCTCGGTCACCGTCTGCTGGGCGGTGACCTCCCGCTGGGCCGTGCGCCGTATCTGCCAGACGGAGACGGACAGGAGGACGAAGGCCGCGACGGTCAGCATCGGCCCGGTGTTGGCGCTGTAGTAGCCGTAGTTCAGATAGCGGGAGGAGAAGAAGGTCTCGGCGAGCAGGCTGTAGAGCGCGGTGACGCCCCACATCCACGCCGCGATCCGGGGCCTGGTGCGCAGGGCGACGACCGTGAGGACGATGACGTGGGTCACGAAGGCGCCGGGGATCCACGGCCAGTCGTCGAAGTCGCTGCCGATCACGGTGCCGATCAAGGTGGCGGCCATGGAGGCCCAGAAGGCGCCGACGGGCCTGGCGAGCGTCAGCAGGACCGCCGTCAGGGAGAGGACGCCCGTGATCAGCTGGGTGAGATCACTGCCTCCGTTGCCCTCCATCGAGGCGTACATCGCTATCAGGGCACCGAAGATCACCACCGCGTGCGGGGCCCAGACGGCGCGCTCGCGGAGCCGCAGGGGCAGCTGCCGGACGACCGGTCCGTCCCTGCGCATGCGGGACAGTGGTCGGTACGCGAAGGCGTCGTGGAACATGTCCTGCCACAGCCCGTTCAGAGCGTTGACGGCGAGTCTGAACTCCGGGCTGCGGTCCTTGGCACCGCGTCGCGGTGGTGTGGGCTGGGTGTGAGTCGTCTCGGTCACGTTGAAAACGGTAGGCGGGGGGCGGGGTCGCCGTCGTCACCAGTGAGGAGGGTCTGTCCGGGTCCGTCTCAGGTACTACGGGTCACGCGTACGGACCCGGCACCGGGTCGGCCTGCGCGCTCAGTAGCCCGTGGGCCGGACCAGGCCGCACTCATAGGCGAAGACCGCTGCCTGGGTGCGGTCGCGCAGGCCGAGTTTCACCAGGATGCGGCCCACGTGGGTCTTCACCGTCTGTTCGGCGACGACGAGGCGCTGGGCGATCTCCGCGTTGGACAGGCCCTGGGCGATCAGGGACAGCACTTCCGTCTCCCGTTCGGTCAGGTCGCCGACGCGGTCCTTCAGCGGGGCGCGGGGCGGCGTGCCGAGGCGGGAGAACTCGGTGATGAGTCTGCGGGTGATGCCGGGCGCGAGCAGAGCGTCGCCCGCGGCCACGACCCGGACCGCTTCGGCGAGCTGGTCCGCGGAGGCGTCCTTGAGGAGGAACCCGGAGGCTCCCGCGCGCAGGGCCTCGTAGACGTACTCGTCGAGGTCGAAGGTCGTGAGCACGAGGACCTTGATGTGCGGGTTCTCTGTGGTGATGCGGCGGGTGGCCTCGATACCGCCGAGCTCGGGCATGCGGATGTCCATCAGGACGACCTGTGGGGCGAGGTCGGCGACCTTGTCGATGGCGTCGAGGCCGTGCACCGCCTGGCCGACGACGTCGATGTCGGGCTGGGTGTTGAGCAGCACCGAGAAGCCCTGCCGGACCATCTGCTGGTCGTCGGCGATCAGTACGCGGATGGTGCTGCTCGTCATGGAGTGCGTTCTCCTGTCGTGTCCGCGCGGGCCGAGGGGCCGCGGGGCGTGGGCGGTCGGTGGTCGGGGTGGGGGTCGGGTGCGGTGGTGTCGTTGCCGGGGCCGCCGTCCCCCGGGAGGACGGCGACGACCGCGAAGCCGCCGTGGGAGGTCTCGGCCGCCACGA
>NZ_LIRK01000156.1 GCF_001419765.1 Streptomyces torulosus | reverse complement strand
GGGTCCTACGGGGGCGGGTGCGCGTCGGTACCCCCGAGTCGCTGTGCGCGACCAGGCTGCCCCCGGTGATCGCCGCACTGCGGACCCGTCATCCCGAGGTGGACGTCGACCTGTACGCGGCCGGAACGGGCGAATGCGTGGAGGGGCTGCGGTCCGGGCGGCTGGATCTGGCGCTGCTGCTGGAGGAGGAGGCGGAGCTGCCCTTCCCGGATGTCGAGGCCGAGACGGTCGCGCGTGAGGAACTCGCCCTCGTCTGCGCCTCCGGGCACCCCCTCGCGGGACGCGAACACGCTCCGACCTGGGCGCGGTTGGCGAGGGAGACCTTCTTCCTGCTGGAGGAGGGCTGCTCGTACAGCGACGCACTGGAGCGGCGGCTGCTCGCCGTGCCGGACGCCCGGCCCCGGCTGACCCGGTTCGGCGGCGTCGACGCGGCCCGCTCGTGCGTCGCCGCCGGACTGGGTCTGACCCTGCTGCCGCTGACGAGCGTGGAGGAGCAGGTGCGCCAGGGCAGACTGGCGCGCGTACCGGCGCCGGACTTCAGCGATGTGCCCGTACGGCTGGCCCGCCACCGCAGGCGGTGGACGTCGCCGGCGGCGGAGGCTCTCGCGGAGGAGATGACGCGGCAGTGGGCGGACGGAGAGATGCCGGGGGCGGCTCTCACCGCACCACGCGGTAGCGGAGGTAGACGACCTTCGAAGTGAAGGTGCGGGTGTCGAGGAGTTCGAGATCCACGTGCCGCTCGTGCCGGGGGAAGAAGGAAATGCCACCCCCGACCAGCACGGGGTAGACCCTGGCCCGGTACTCGTCGATCAGCCCCTGCTCGGCGGCCTTGGCGGCGAGCGTCGCGCCGCCGATCGCGATGTCGCCGGTCCCCGGCTCGGCCCGCAGCCGCTCGATCTCCTCCGCCAGGCCGCCCGATGCCAGGCGGGCATGGCCCTGCACCGTCGACAGCGTGGTGGAGAACACCACCTTGGGAAGCGGCTTCCAGAGCGCGGTCCACTCCTGCTGCGACTCGTCGAGCGAGGGGTCCTCGTCGGCGGTCTCCCAGTACAGCATCGTCTCGTACAGCCGCCGCCCCAGCAGATGGGTGCCGACCCCTCGGATCTCGTCGATCCAGGAACGGAAGACCTCCTCGTCGGGCGGCGCCCAGTCGAAGCCGCCGTCCGGCCCGACGATGTACCCGTCGAGCGAGATATTCATCGAATAGGTCACTCTGCGCATCAGAAGTCCTCCTCGGTGACGCGTCCGACGGTACGACCGCCCGCCGCCGAATGACGTACGACGCACCGTCGGATGCCGTACGCCGCACCGCCGGCTGCTTGCGAAGAACGCCGGCGGGCCGTGAGCGCGTTCAGAACTCCAGACGGCTGAGCGCCTGCATGGCTTCGCGTTCCATCCGTGCGAGTTCACGCAGCTGGGTGCCGGCTTGTACGAGGTACTGGGCGTCGCCGGTCTGACCGGCTCGGGTGATGAGTGCCGCGGTGTGCGTCCACAGCCCGGCGGCTTCGGCGTACAGCGCGTGCCCCGTGCGCAGGTGGGGGCTGTCGATCTGCTCGGCGCATTCGGCGAGGAAGTCGCGGTAGAGGTTGCGGAAGAGGGCACCGCCGGTACCGGCCTTCTCCATCAGCAGGGCCGCCTGCGGCAGATCGCGCTCGGGATTGTCGCTCCGCCGGAGCCAGGTGGGGACCAGCTTTCCGGCTTTGTCGATGCCCCGGTGGCCCAGGTTGGCGATGGGCGGGTCGAGGAAGGCGCCGGCGCAGGCGGTGATGGCCGGGACGATCCGTTCCCGGGGCGGGGCGGCGTCCGCCGGGACGGTGAGGGTGAAGGAGCGGTGCCTCGCGGTCATCGGCCCGCGTTCGGCCCGGGCCCGGGCGAGACCGTCCAGGCTGGTGGTCACCGCGCCGCCCTGCTGGGCCGTGTCGACGAGATGGGCGTGCTGGTCGTCGTAGCCGTAGAGGGCGACGATGTGCCCGCCGAAGTGCACGCGGGAGGTGAAGTAGTCGAGGTGATAGCTGTCCAGCTGCAGCCCCACGGGCCGGCCGGCCTCGACGGCGGCCGTCACGTTCTCCCAGGCCTTGCGGGGCGAGGTGGTCTCCTTCACCTGGAGTTCCAGCCCCAGCCTCTCCGCGAGGCCGGTGGTGAGAGTGAAGGGCTTGACGCGCCCCCCGAGGAAGGGGAAGTCCATGCTTTTGCTGTCCCAGTAGATGAAGGACAGCCCGGCACCGAGCCCGAAGAGCATGGCTTCGGACAGATCGAGTCCTTGATGGCGCAGCAGCACCGCGAGCGTGGTGGTCTCGCAGTGCTGCATACCCCGGACGTCGATGCCGTCGACCATGGTCATGAGGAGTACTCCCAGGGAGGCTTGGGGCGGTCCGGATCACCGGCCGTCTCGTCCGGCGATCCGACACGTTACCCGTATCCGCCCCGGCTCCCGGCGCTTCCGATCTCCCCCACTCTCCCCCGGATCACGGGTAGTTGGGGATGGGGTGGTCGGGGGTGAGGGCGGCGGCGATGCGTTGGACGACGGCGTGAGCGGTGTGGCCGTCGGGACTTGTGGGCCCTTGTGTGGTGGCGACGGCGATGGCGAGATCCTGGTCGGGGAGGTAGGCCTGCGACGCGGAGTACCCGAAGAAGAGGGGGTGCTGGGCGACCCAGTCCCCGAGCACGAGGACGCCCATCCCGTAGTGGGTCTTCTTCGTGTTGGCGAGGCAGATGGTTGCCGGGCAGGTACGGGTCGGCTTGCCCAGACCCACGGTGCCGGGATCCAGGAGCTCCCGGTAGGCGTCGGCGGAGAGGAGCGCACCGGAGCCGATGCCGGTCGCGGAACGGGCGAGGTCGCAGATGTCGGTCGTCTGCACGGCGCCGGGGGCCGTGGTCCAGGAGGGGCTCCAGAAGGTGGACTCCTCGTAGGTGCCCCGGTCGGAGGTGAAGGCGTGCAGGACGGGTTCGGGGATCTCGGGCGTGAAGCTGTTACGGGTCTCACGCAGCCCGAGCGGCCCCATGACCTCCCGTTCGAGGAGGACGTCCAGACGGGTCCCGGTGATCTTCTCCAGGGCGGCGCCGAGCAGCACGAAGTTGGCGTGCGAGTAGTTCCAGTTGGTGCCCGGCCGGTACCAGTGCGGCCTGCTGGTGGAGACGTCCACCAGTTCCCTGGCCCTCCACTGACGGAACGGGTTGGCGGCGATGGTCTGGGCGAATCCCGGCGCGGTGACGTAGTCGGCGAGCCCGGTCGTCGACGACGCCAGCATGCGGAGCGTGATCCGCTCGCCGTCCTTGAGGTCGGGCAGCCACCGTGCGACGGGGTCGTCGAGGCGTACCCGGCCCTGGTCCACCAGCCGCAGCAGGGCTGTGCCCATGTAGCTGATGGCGATGTTGCCGTTGCGGAAATGCATGGCGGGCCGCGCCGGAACCCCCGTCATCGATTCGCCGAGCGCGGTGGTGATGATCTCCCGGCCGCCGAGCGTGACCCGCAGGATCACGGACTTGAGCCCTGATTCGACCTGGGCCTTCTCGGCGATCCGACGGATGTCACGTGCCTTGCCGCGCCCGGGCGCCGCGGAACTGACGCAGGCCCGGCGATGACCGTCGCGTTCCGCCGCGCCCACGGCCGTGCGGGCCGCCGTACCGCCGGACGTGGTGGTGCGGGCTGTGGTGCCGACTGCGGTGGCCGGGGCGCCGAGGGCGAGGAGCGCGGCCAGAGCGGTGACCGCGGCGAGCCGCGGCCGGGGTGAACGGGCTGATCTCATGGCCGGAGTATCGAGGTCGACCACCACGCTGGCGGCCGGCCCGACACGGAACGGCAGGAAGATCACCCGTCAGGCGCGTGATCGTGACACACGAGGGGGGCGGGGAGAGCGCTGCCGCAGCCCGACAGCCCGACAGCCCGACAGCCCGACAGCCCGACAGCCCGACAGCCCGACAGCCCGACAGCCCGCTGGCCGGAGCCCGCAGCCCGGTGGTCACTGGCCGGAGCCGCATCGCGTCCCGTGATCCGATCCATCCACTTGCCCGGTACCGAAGTGACGCCCGATGATGCGGTGATGACGGAAGGGCACGCACCCACGTACACAACTCGGCTGCTCACCTCGGAGACCTGGGGTGACTTCGCGGCCCTCGTGGAGAAGCACAACGGGGTGTGGGGCGGTTGCTGGTGCATGGCGTTCCACCCGGAGGGGGTGCGGAACGCCAGGAGCCCGGAGGACAACCGAACCGCCAAACGCGCCCACGTCGACCGCGGTACCTGCCATCAGGTGCTCGTCTACTCCGGCGACGAGTGCGTCGGCTGGTGCCAGTTCGGCGCTCCGGCGGAGCTCCCCACCATCAAGAACACCGCCACCTACGCCGAAGACCTCGACCGCCTACCTGACTGGCGGATCGGCTGCGTCTTCACCGCCTCAAGGCACCGCGGACAGGGAGTGGCCCGCGCCGCGGTCGGCGCCGCGCTGGAGGCGATCACAGCGGCGGGCGGGGGAACGGTCGAGGCCTACCCGGAACAGTCCGAGGGCCGACCGCCACAGCGCGGTGCCTACTTCCAGACGGGCCCTGAAGACTTGTACGTGCGCTTCGGTTTCGTCCGCCAACGCAAGATCGCGAAGTGGCGGTGGGTGATGCGGCTGACGGCGCCCGAGCCGACCTGACGCCGCGCTCACCGACTCGCCACCGACGCGCCGAGCCTACAGACCTCCGAGGCCGACCCCGTCGTTCCCGCTGGTTTCGCCCCCGGACTCCTCGAAGTGATCCCCCATGATCAGCATGGCGACACCGAAGATCAGAACGCCGAGCAGCAGTTCGAAGAGGCCGTACGCCCAGAGCGCGTGATCGGCGAACGCCAGAACGCCCAGTGGAATCGCGGCCACCATCGTGGACACGGTCATGAGCAGACCGATGACACGGTTCTTGCTCAGAATCCGAATCCGATTCTTGCCGGTCATGGCACCCCCTCCCGGAAGCAGGCGGACCCGCCACCGCCCGGAAGTAATACCCGACATCTGCCCAGGGAACACGCAACTCCCGTCGAACCCGGCCAGGTCAAGGGTCGGTTCCTGCTCCCGCTCCCTCCTCGAAGCGGCGACATGGACCGTAGTCTCGTAGGCGTGCCCATCGTGGACCAGAACCCGAACCCACTCACCGCACACCGCTAGGGAGGCCGCTGGTGCTGTCGGCGTTGCTGAGTGTCCTCGCTGCCTTGCTCCTGCCCGTCGCCGCCCTCATGCTGATCATCGGCAGAGGGCTGCTCTGGGGCCCCGAGGCGCTGGAACTGCCTTGGCGCCTCCTCTACGTGTCCGTCCTCGCCGTGCTCTTCTCGGTGATCGGCCTGGCACTGTGGCTGGAGATGAGCTGCGGCACGGCCTGTGAGCCGGTGGTGACGCCGGTGTCCCCCTGAACTGCAAGGGTGGCTGCACGCCGGCCGGGTGTCGGGGCGTCGGGCGATGAAGGCGTCAGGAGGGTGAGGGGCGCCAGCTGATGCGGATCGCCCGGGACGGAGCCGATCGCCAGTCGCGTGTCGTACTCGATAGCAATGATCTTGCGCTGGGTCCCTCCCGGCAGGCGGCAGAGGACACCCAACGAGGAGCGTTCCCGCGCCATCTCGGTGCTTGTCTCTCAACCTCCGGGGCTGCGTGATCTTGTGGCTGAGCGCCTGAGTTGGCCTTGAGGGAACCTGGACGTATGGCTGATCGTCCTCTGGGCATGCCTCGCGTTCTCATTCTTGGAATCGACCCGCGTGCAGTGCCCGGCATGGACGGAGACGCCCTTCGAGTGGCCCTCGATCAGGAACTGGCTCGATTCGGCGGACACGCCATCGATGCGTCCATGACGCTGATCGAGCTGGATGAGTCGGCCGAGCCGGCAATCGTTGCAGCACTGTCCGAACACGACTGGGACGTCGTCGTCATCGGGGGTGGCATCCGCAAGCCGGAGCCGCTCCTGCCACTCTTTGAGCAGGTCGTGAATCTGGTCCACCGTCACGCGCCGAAGGCGGCGATCGCGTTCAACACGAGCGGCGGCGACAGCGTCGAAGCAGCCAAGCGGTGGCTGTGAGCCAGAGCGCGGCGACGGTGATTTCAGGACCTGGTGGTCGTGTAATTCCCCAGCCCCCGGTGCTTGTTGGTGGCTACTTGGCCGACGGCTACTTGGTGCCGACCGTGCGCAGCGTGGCGAGCACCAGTGCCCGGGTGACGGTGACGACCTCGCTCACGCGGACCTGTTCCTGTGGGCCGTGTGCGAGGCGTACGTCGCCGGGGCCGTACTGCAGCGTGGGGATGCCCGCCCCGGAGTACAGGCGCAGGTCACTGCCGTAAGGGGCGCCTCGTTCAGAAGGTCGCGGGCCGTTGGTGACATCGGCGTGCGCGTCGCCGACCTGGGCCGCGAGCGGATGCCCGGCCGGCAGCCGTCCGCTGGCGAACTGTCCGCCGGGCCATGTCACCGTGGCGGGGTGGGAGCGCAGCCAGGGGTCGGCCGCGCAGGCTTCGGCCACGCACGCCTCCAGTTCGGTGCGTGCCTGGGCCGGATCCTCGCCCAGTCGGACGCCCAGTCTTCCTTCGGCCACCAGCAGGTCGGGCACACTGCTGGCCCAGTCGCCGGAATGGACGGTGCCGACGGACAGCGGGTAGGGGATGGGGTATTCGGACATGAGGGGTTCGGCGCCGGCGTTGCGGCGGGCTTCCAGACGGGCGAGCGCGCGGTGGATGGGCAGGTAGGCGTCGATGGCGCTCACTCCCACGTATCTGGTGCTGCCGTGGGTGGCCCGGCCGGGTACCTGGATGCGAAAGGTCAGGGCGCCGGCGTTCGCAGTCATGAGCGCGCCGCTGGTCGGTTCGGTGATGATGCAGGCGTCACCGGTGTGGCCGCGTTGTAGGGTGCCGAACGCTCCGAGTCCCCCGTCCTCTTCGCTGACTACAAGGTGCGCGGACACCTGGCCGCGCAGCCTTGCGCCCGCCTCCCGTATCGCGGCCACGGCGGCGAGTATCGCCACCACCCCCGCCTTCATGTCGCACGCTCCTCGTGCGTGCACCACGTCCCCGGTGAGCCGGGGCCGGAAGGGGTCGCCCTCCCACTGCGCCAGGTCCCCGGAGGGGACGACGTCGACGTGCCCCTGGAGGATCAGGGTCGGCCCGTCGCCCTGGGGCGGCGTGCCGGCCACCAGGCCCCACGCCTCCGTGCGCGGGGCCTCGCTGCCGGGAAAGTGGGGATGGGCACGAAGCTCGGGCAGGTTCATGGACCACAGGTCGACATCGAGGTCCAGCCGTTCCAGATGCCGGGCCAGGACGTGCTGAAGCTCGGACTCCGCGGCGCTCCCCGTCACGCTCGGAACAGCGAGGAGTTCCAGCAGCAAGGGGGCGATGGCCGCCTCGTCCACCGCGGCCAGTGCCGAGGCTTCCACATCGCTCAGGCTTGCTGTCATCTCAACACTGCTCCCAGCACGTGACATCAGGACAAGCCGGAGACTATGTTCGGCGGACCACGCAAGCAATCGCCATTTGCTGCTGCCTACTGTCGCTTTCTTGCAATGTCAGCGGGTTCATGGCTACTTCTTGCGCTGCGCCGCAGGCTTGACGTCGGGAGTGAGGTCATGGACGCCATCGATGAAGCGATCATCCGCTGTGTGCTGCACAACGCACGTGCCACGTACGCCGAGATCGGCAAGGCGGCCGGGCTGTCCGCGCCCGCCGCCAAGCGGCGTCTCGACCGCCTGGTGGCCACCGGCGCGATCCGCGGTTTCACGGCTCTCATCGATCCTCAGGCGTTGGCCTGGCATACCGAGGCTTTCGTCGAGGTCTATTGCACCGGCAATCCCACCCCCGCCGAACTGTGCCAAGCCCTGGAGGACATCCCCGAGGTCGTCGAAGCCTGTACGGTCTCCGGCGCCGCCGACGCGGTCGTCCATATGCTGGCCAGGGACATCACCCACCTGGAACAGGCCATCCAACGCGTGCGTGCCACCGCCCCTGTCGAACGGACCGAGAGCGCCATCGTGCTCTCCCGGCTGTTGAACCGGCCTCGCGTGTGATCGACACCAGGGATCACCGCGAGCGCCGAGGCTCACGTCGTCCGCCGGCCGACAGTGACGCTCCGCCTCGGAGCTGCTTGATCAGTTTGAAGGTGAGGGAGCGGGCGATCTTCTGGAGGTCCCATTTCCCGTCCCGTACCGCCTGGTTGCTGATCCAGAACACCATGAGGTCGCCGCGCACGGCGTGTACGTTCACGCCGTAGGACCAGTCGTTGCCGCCGGAGTGGGTCGCGAGGCCCCTGTCGGGCATGATGACCCACCCGTAGCCGATGGCATAGCCGTCGAAGCCGGGCAGGCCGGTGGGGGAGTGGGCCGTGAACATCGCGGTCCGCGCGTCGCGGTCCAGGAGGGTGCCGTCGGCCAGGGCGCGGTGGAAGCGGTACATGTCGCGGGCGGTGGACAGCAGACCGCCGTTGCCGCGAAGGTTCCAGTACGGGCCGTCGGCGGCCCATCGGTGGTCCTGCGGCCGCCCCTGGGAGACGCCCCGTTCGTCGTACTCCACCGCGATCCGCTCCGTGTCCCAGCGCGGCTGGACGTAGCCGGTGTCCTTCATGCCGGCGGGAGCGAAGACGTGCTCCGCCAGGAAGTGCTCGTAGTCCATGCCGGAGGCGCTCTCGACTATCGCGGCCAGCAGGCTGTACCCCAGGTTGGAGTAGGAGAACTTCGTGCCGGGCGGGGCGACCAGCTCGGACGTGACCGCTCCGTCGATCATCTCCTGGCGGGAGACCGGATCGTAGTCGTCCCCCAGGGCCTCGGGCAGTCCGGAGGTGTGGGTGAGCAAGTGGTGAATCGTGATGGCGCGCTTGTCCGCGGGGACATGCCCGACGAACTCGCTGATCCTGTCGCTGACCCGCAGCTTGCCCGCCATCTGCAGCTTCATGATCGCCACGGCCGTGAACGACTTGGTCATCGACATGAGGTCGTACACCGTGTCGCAGGTCGCCGGGGTGCCGTGGGCCTGATCGGCCATCCCGTAGCCCGCGCAGTGCGTGACCTCACCGTCCCGGGCGGCGATCACCGTTCCGCTCCCGCCGCGGGGCAGGGACTTGTCGAGGATCGCCTGGATGCCGTTGTCCGTGGGATCCGGCGTCGGGGTGGAGGGAGAAACGGTGCCCGGCGGGCGCCGGCCGGCTTCCTCGCCACCGCTGCTGATACTGCAGCCGGCCAGGGCCAGCACCAGGGCGGAAACCCATGCGAACACGACAGGGGCACGGAATGTGGGCAGCCTCATGCAGAGTCCTTGCGTAGCTGCCGACAACGGGCCCGCGAGTTCGCCACGGGACGTCCATGAGGCCGACGGCACGATCGTACAACGCACTTGGCTGCCCGACCCCGACCCCAGATCACGCCCCACACGCCTGACCAACCACCCCCTCACGCCACCCTGATCACGGCCTTGCCGCGAGCGTGTCCCTCCTCCACGTGGCGCACACCCTCGGCGGTGTCCTCCAGCCGGTACGTCCGGTCGACGACCGGGCGGAGCTTGCCCGCCTCGATGAGCGCCGTCACGGCGAGCAGGTCCTCGTGGGTGGGCCCGGCCGGGGCGGACGGGAGGATCGGCCGGAGCCGCTGCCGGACGACCGCGTTGACCGCGCTCAACCGCAGCATGGACCCCATCGCCCCGAACACGTGGCCGGGCGAGCCACCGCCGTTGGCGACCAGGACGCCTGTCGGGGTGAGCGCCCCGCGCAGTCGCCTCAGCGGGCGGTTGCCCACGTTGTCCAGGATCACGTCGTAGTGTCCCCGCCGGTCCGTGAAGTCCTCCCGGCCGTAGTCGACGACGTGCGCCGCGCCCAGTGAGCGCACCAGGTCGGCGTTCCGGGCGCTGCACACCCCCGTCACCTCCGCGTCCAACGCCGCGGCGATCTGCACGGCGAACGTGCCCACCCCACCGGCGGCCCCATTGATCAGCACGCGCTGTCCGGCCCGCACCCGGCCCACGGTGCGGATACCGCGCAGGGCGGTCACCGCCCCCATCGGCACGGCCGCGGCCTCCTCGAAGGTCAGGGCGGAGGGCTTGGTCACCAGCAGATCCGCGGTGGTGCGCGCGTACTCGGCGAAGGCGCCCGGGCAGAACCCCACCACCTCGTCACCGGGCCGCAGTTCGCGCACCTCGGCGCCGACCGCCACCACATCTCCGGCCGCGTCGATCCCGGCCACCCGGTACTTCGGCCGTGTCAGCCCCACACCTCCCACCAGCCGTGCCACGTACGGGTCGCCCCGCAGCATGTGCCAGTCAAAGGGGTTGAGCGCGGCGGCACGTACCCGCACCAGCACCTCGGTGGCCCGGATCTCGGGCCGGTCCACGTCCGCCGGCCGCAGCGTCTCCGGCGGGCCGAACCGCTCCTGAACGATCGCCTTCACGGCGCCTCCCCGATGTCGGGTGTACGCCGTACACCCCATGACCTGATGACGGCAAGGTAGGTGTACGGCGTACACTCGTCAAGAGGAAAGGGCGGTCGGCGGTGAGGAAGAGGGGAGCCTTCGCGCCGGCCGGTCAGGCCGTACGGAGCAGCCGCTCGAGGCCGTCCAGCGTCAGGTCCAGGGCGAACTCGAACTCGAACTGGTCGTCACAGCCCGATCCGACGACGGAATCCGCGTCGTGCGTGACCGCCATGGCCAGTGCGGCGACATGGGGGTAGCGCGCGGCCATCTCCTCCGGCGGCATCGCGTCCGGGTCCGGTTCACGGTCGGCCCCTGGGCGGGAGGAGTCCTCGAACAACTCCTGGGAGAACCCCAGCAGGCGGCTGCCCATGACGTGCAGGGCGTGATGGACGAGGTCGAGCGAGAACCCTCCGTCCCGGAAGACCCCGATCATCGAGTCCAGGTACTCCATGACCGCGGGGGTCGGAGTGGTCCGTGCCTTGATGCGCGACTCGATGACCTGGGCCGCCCACGGGTGGCGCAGCAGCATGCGACGGGCCGACAGCACGCGCCCGCGAACGGCGGTCTTCCAGTCGGTGTCGGGGGCCGGCGGGTCGATCTCCCGGACGACGGCGTCGATCATGCCGTCCAGCAGCTCGTTCTTGTTGGCCACGTGTTTGTAGAGGGCCATGGGCACGACACCCAGCGACTGCGCGATCCTGCGCATGCTCAGCGCGTCCACTCCGCCCTCGTCGGCCAGGGCGACGGCGGCGCCCAGAACCCGCTCCGTGCTCAGAGGCGCGCGAGAGCGCCCGGCGGAGCCGGCCTGCATGGTTCTCTCCACGACTCCCTCTCGTCCGGACAAGGCCCGGATGTGACACGTCAACCTGTACCTTCGTCACCGGAAGGCGTCGTCGGGCTCCGGGCCTTGTCCGGACGAG
>NZ_LIRK01000155.1 GCF_001419765.1 Streptomyces torulosus | reverse complement strand
CCCCGAGGCCCTGCTGAAGATCCACCGCCCCCACACCGAGGCGGACATCGAGGGTGCCCGGGATCGCCTCAAGTGGGACGAGGCCTTCGTCCTCCAGGTCGCCCTCGCCCGCCGCCGGCACACCGACACCCAACTCCCCGCCGTGGCCCGCCGCCCCACCCCGGACGGCCTCCTCACCGCCTTCGACGCCCGCCTCCCGTTCACCCTGACCGAGGGCCAGCAGAAGGTCTCCCGGGAGATCTTCGACGACCTCGCCACCGAACACCCGATGCACCGCCTGCTCCAGGGTGAGGTGGGCTCCGGAAAGACGATGGTGGCCCTGCGTGCCATGCTCGCCGTGGTGGACGCCGGTGGGCAGGCGGCGATGCTCGCGCCGACCGAGGTGCTCGCCCAGCAGCACCACCGGTCGGTGACGGAGATGATGGGCGAGCTGGCCGAGGGCGGCATGCTGGGCGGCGCCGAGCACGCCACCAAGGTGGTGCTGCTCACCGGTTCGATGGGCGCGGCCGCCCGCCGTCAGGCGCTCCTCGACCTGGTCACCGGCGAGGCCGGCATCGTCATCGGCACCCATGCGCTGATCGAGGACAAGGTGCAGTTCCACGACCTGGGCCTGGTCGTCGTCGACGAACAGCACCGCTTCGGCGTGGAGCAGCGCGACGCCCTGCGAGGCAAGGGCAAGCAGCCGCCGCACCTCCTCGTCATGACCGCCACGCCCATCCCGCGCACGGTCGCCATGACCGTCTTCGGCGACCTGGAGACCTCGGTCCTCGACCAACTCCCCGCGGGCCGCTCGCCGATCGCCAGCCATGTCGTCCCCGCCGCCGACAAGCCGCACTTCCTCGCCCGCGCCTGGGAGCGGGTCCGCGAGGAGGTGGAGAACGGCCACCAGGCGTACGTCGTCTGCCCCCGCATCGGCGACGACATCGACGAACAGACCGGCCCGGGGAAGAGCAAGAAGTCCCCGGAGGACGAGGCCGAGAAGCGGCCGCCGCTCGCCGTCCTCGACATCGCCGACCAGCTCACCCAGGGCCCTCTGCGCGGCCTCCAGGTCGAGGTCCTGCACGGCCGTATGCACCCGGACGACAAGGACGCGGTCATGCGTCGCTTCGCCGCCGGTGAGACCAAGGTCCTGGTGGCGACCACGGTCATCGAGGTCGGTGTCAACGTCCCGAACGCCACGGCGATGGTCATCATGGACGCCGACCGCTTCGGCGTCTCCCAGCTCCACCAGCTCCGCGGCCGCGTCGGCCGGGGTTCCGCCCCCGGCCTCTGCCTCCTGGTCACGGAGATGCCCGAGGCCAGCGCCGCCCGCCAGCGCCTGGGCGCCGTCGCCTCGACCCTCGACGGCTTCGAACTCTCCCGTATCGACCTCGAACAGCGCCGCGAGGGCGACGTCCTCGGCCAGGCCCAGTCCGGCGCCCGCACCAGCCTGCGCATGCTCACTGTCATCGACGACGAGGAGATCATCGCGGAGGCGAGGGAGGAGGCGGCGTCGGTGGTGGCCGCCGACCCGGAGCTGGAGTCCTTCCCGGGCCTGAGAACGGCCCTGGACGCCCTCCTGGACGAGGAGAGGGAGCAGTACCTGGAGAAGGGCTGAGGAGAGGGCCGCACGGGCAGGGCCGGTGCCGTATGTGGCCTCACCCCGCTCCCCGTACCGGCGGCAGGCGCCCGTGCCTCCCCGCCTGACAGACTGGAGTCGTAGCCGCCCCCTCCTCCAAGGACCCAAGATGACCCGCGTGATCGCCGGCGCAGCCGGCGGACGCCGCCTGGCCGTCCCGCCAGGGAACGGCACCCGCCCCACCTCCGATCGCGCACGCGAGGGCCTCTTCTCCACCTGGCAGGCCCTCCTCGGCGGCCCCCTCGACGGCGAACGCGTCCTCGACCTCTACGCAGGCTCCGGAGCCGTGGGCCTGGAGGCCCTCTCCCGCGGCGCCGCCCACACCCTCCTCGTCGAGGCCGACGCCCGCGCCGCCCGGACGGTCCGCGACAACGTCCGGACGCTCGGCCTCCCCGGCGCCGAGGTGAGGTCGGGCAAAGCGGAACAGATCATCCAGGGCCCGGCGCCCCAGGAGCCGTACGACATCGTCTTCCTCGACCCCCCGTACGCCGTCCCGGACGACGATCTTCGGGAGATCCTGCTCACACTCCGTACGGGAGGCTGGCTCGCCGAGGAAGCGCTCGTCACCGTGGAGCGCAGCACCAGAGGCGGTGAATTCGCCTGGCCGACCGGTTTCGAAGCGCTCCGGGCCCGTCGTTACGGCGAGGGAACGTTTTGGTACGGTCGCGCCGCCTCTACGTGCGAAGACGCACGATGACCGGACCGGAGAGCGAGGGATCCCAAGTGCGCCGCGCCGTCTGTCCCGGGTCGTTCGACCCCATCACCAATGGACACCTCGACATCATTGGCCGCGCCTCCAAGCTGTACGACGAGGTCTATGTCGCGGTGATGATCAACAAGTCGAAGAAGGGCCTGTTCGAGGTGGAGGAGCGGATCGACCTCATCCGCGAGGTCACCGCCGAGTACGCGAACGTACGGGTCGAGGCCTTCCACGGTCTCCTCGTCGACTTCTGCAAGCAGCGCGACATCCCCGCCATCGTCAAGGGCCTCCGCGCCGTCAGCGACTTCGACTACGAGCTGCAGATGGCCCAGATGAACATCGGTCTCTCGGGCATCGAGACCCTCTTCGTCCCCACCAACCCCACCTACAGCTTCCTGTCGTCCTCGCTGGTCAAGGAGGTCGCCACCTGGGGCGGCGACGTCTCCCACCTGGTGCCCCCCGTCGTCCTCGAAGCCCTGACCGAACGCCTGCGCCGCGACTAGAACACCCCGTCGCGGGACCCGCTCACGGGGCCCGCGCGGGACCGGTCACGCCACCCGGTGTCCGGTGGTCCTCCACTGGCCGTACAGTCGATCCGACCGTCTCCAACACAGCTGTAGAGAGTGGCGAGCACACGGTGGACCACACGGTGGACGTGCAGAAGAAGCTCGACGAGATCGTCTCGGTGGTCTCCGGCGCCCGATCCATGCCCATGTCGGCCTCGTGCGTGGTCAACCGCGCCGAACTGCTCTCGCTGCTCGATGAGCTGCGCGCGGCCCTGCCCGACTCCCTCGCCCAGGCGCAGGAGTTGATCGGGGACCGCGACCACATGGTCGAACGGGCCCGCCAGGAGGCCGAGCGGATCATCGAGTCGGCCCACGCCGAGCGCGGCTCCCTGATCTCCGACACCGAGGTCGCCCGCCGCTCCCAGAACGAGGCCGACCGCATCCTCACCGAGGCCCGCCAGGAGGCCGAGGACATTCGCGCCGAGGCCGACGACTACGTCGACTCCAAGCTCGCCAACTTCGAGGTCGTCCTCACCAAGACCCTCGGCTCGGTCGGCCGCGGCCGCGAGAAGCTCCTCGGCACCGGCCCCGGCCTCGACGAGCAGGGCTATGAGGACGAGGACGCCCCCGAGCGCAGCCACGACCCCGAGACCCTCCGCCGCGACGCGGACGCCTACGTGGACGCCAAGCTCGGCGCCTTCGAGGCCGTCCTCGCCAAGACCCTGGAGGCCGTCGGCCGCGGCCGCCAGAAGCTCCACGGCCGGATCGCCACCGACGACCTCGGCGCCCTCGCCCTGAACGACGACGGCACCTCCCCGAGGCCCACCAGCGACGCCGACTACCTGGCCGAGCTGGCCGCCTTCTCCCAGAACCCCGCCGACCGGTCCCGCGAGGTCCCGGAGCAGTCGCCCTACGCCCCGCAGCAGGACGCTTACGGGGCGACGGCCTACCAGCAGGACCAGTACGGCGGCTACCAGCAGCAGTACGCCCAACCCCAGCAGGCGGCGGACCCCTACGGTTACCAGCAGGCCGACCCGTACGCCGTGGGCTACCCGCAGCAGCCCTCGTACGACCCGAACCAGCAGCAGCTGGATCAGCAGCACCAGGACCAGCAGGGTCATCAGGGGTACGCGCAGCCCCCGGCGAACGCGCTCGACGAGACGAGTCTCTTCGACACCACGATGATCACAGCGGAGCAGTTGCGCCGCTACGAGCAGGGCCGCTGACAGCGGATTGGGCCGATAGCGAAAGGTCCAGTATCCTGGCTGTTCGGTCGCGCGTGCGTTCATGCTGTCCGCAGAAGACGCCCGCGATCGTGCGCTGCCCGGAACACCGGGGCGGCGCCCTCCCCCGGATTCGAAGATCGAAAGTTGACATGGCTCTGAACGCCCGTCTCGACCACCGCAACCCCCTCGTGTTCGACACGCACGAGCTGGGTCGGCGGCCGGGTGCGATGCAGCGCCTGACGCGTTCGGTCGACGCTCCCAAGGATCTGGGGATCAAGAGCGTCATCGGAGTGCCGGAAGGCGCGCCGGTGGAACTCGAACTCCGCCTGGAGTCGGTCTTGGAAGGGGTGCTCGTCACAGGCACCGCCCGTGCCAAGGCCCAGGGGGAGTGCGTAAGGTGTCTGGAGCCGCTGGAGCTGGAGCTCGAAGCGGACTTCCAGGAGATGTTCTCGTACCCCGACGCCGACGAGCGGGGCCGCGTGATCGCGGAGCCCGACACCGACGCCGAGGACGACGAGGACAGGCTCTTCCTCGAGGACGGCCTGTTCGACCTCGAGCCCGTGCTGCGGGACGCGGTGGTGCTCGCACTGCCGATGCAGCCGGTGTGCCAGGACGACTGCCCCGGCCTGTGCTCCGAATGCGGAGCGCGGCTCGCGGACGACCCGGACCACCACCATGACGCCGTCGACATCCGTTGGGCGGCACTGCAGGGACTCGCCGGTTCACTCGAAGATGGCGAGAAGGACGAGATGAGCGGCGGCGCGCCTCAGTCAGCACGCGCCGACGAGAAGCAGGAGAAGTAGCCGTGGCTGTTCCGAAGCGGAAGATGTCGCGCAGCAACACGCGCCACCGCCGGTCGCAGTGGAAGGCTGCGGTCCCCACCCTGGTTGCGTGCGAGCGCTGCCACGAGCCCAAGCAGCAGCACATCGCGTGCCCGTCTTGCGGCACCTACAACAAGCGCCAGGTCCTCGAGGTCTGAGCGGCTGGTGAGAGGCTCCATGTCTGACGCCAAGGCGGACACCAACGCCAAGAAAAAGGCGGACACCACAGCCTCGTCCCACACGCTTCTGGAAGGGCGGCTCGGCTACAAGCTCGAGTCCGCCCTTCTGGTGCGCGCACTCACCCACCGTTCGTACGCGTACGAGAACGGCGGTCTGCCCACCAACGAGCGGCTGGAGTTCCTCGGTGACTCCGTCCTCGGCCTCGTGGTCACGGACACGCTGTACCGCACCCACCCCGACCTGCCCGAAGGCCAGCTGGCCAAGTTGCGGGCCGCGGTGGTCAACTCTCGTGCGCTGGCGGAGGTGGGCCGTGGGCTCGACCTCGGCTCCTTCATCCGGCTCGGCCGCGGTGAAGAGGGCACAGGCGGCCGGGACAAGGCGTCCATCCTCGCCGACACCCTCGAAGCGGTGATCGGTGCGGTCTATCTCGACCAGGGACTGGACTCGGCGGCGGAGCTGGTGCACCGCCTGTTCGACCCGCTGATCGAGAAGTCCTCGAACCTCGGTGCCGGCCTGGACTGGAAGACCAGTCTCCAGGAGCTCACCGCGACCGAGGGGCTCGGCGTACCCGAGTACCTGGTCACGGAGACCGGCCCTGACCACGAGAAGACCTTCACCGCTGCCGCCCGCGTCGGAGGCGTCTCGTACGGCACCGGCACCGGCCGCAGCAAGAAGGAAGCGGAGCAGCAGGCGGCCGAGTCCGCCTGGCGCGCGATCCGCGCCGCGGCGGACGAGCGGGCGAAGGCGGCGGCGGAGGCCACAGAGGCCGCGGAAGCCGCCGCGCGGGCCGCCGAGACCGAGGGCGCGCCCTCGGACGCCGCGTCGGCCTGACACTTCGGTGCCCCCTCTCGGGGGCTGCCGCCCCCTCACCCCCGCTGGGGGTGAGGGGGCGGCTTCCGTACGTCGTCGCGTGCGGCCCGTCCTCGGGCTGGTCGCGCATTTCCCCGCGCCCCTAAAGCACCGGGTACCCCCCTGGTCTTTCAGGGGCGCGGGGAACTGCGCGAGCAACCACGAAGCACCCGCAACCGCCCCACGACAACAACCCACTCTCTCTCGGCTCACCCTCCGGAGGACCCCGTGCCAGAACTGCCCGAGGTCGAGGTCGTCCGGCGGGGACTGCAGCGGTGGGTCGCCCAGCGCACCGTCGCCGATGTCGAGGTGCTGCACCCGCGGGCGATCCGGCGGCATCTGGCCGGCCCCGAGGACTTCGCGCACCGGCTCAAGGGGCACCGCATCGGTGAGCCGAGCCGGCGCGGCAAGTATCTGTGGCTGCCCGTCGCGGACACCGGGACCGCCGTCCTCGCCCACCTCGGCATGAGCGGCCAACTGCTCGTGCAGCCGCACGACGCGGCCGACGAGAAGCACCTGAGGATCCGGGTCCGCTTCGCGGACGACCTGGGCACCGAACTCCGCTTCGTCGACCAACGCACCTTCGGCGGCCTGTCGTTGCACGACACCACCCCCGACGGTCTGCCGGACGTCATCGCGCACATCGCCCGCGACCCCCTGGACCCGCTGTTCGACGCGGAGGCGTTCCACCAGGCGCTGCGCCGCAAGCGCACCACCATCAAACGGGCCCTGCTCGACCAGTCGTTGATCAGCGGCGTCGGCAACATCTACGCCGACGAGGCGCTGTGGCGCGCGCGGATCCACTACGAACGCCCGACCGCCGGTTTCACCCGCCCTCGCACCACCGAACTCCTCGGCCACGTACGGGACGTGATGAACGCCGCCCTCTCGGTGGGCGGCACGAGCTTCGACAGCCTCTACGTCAACGTCAACGGCGAGTCGGGGTACTTCGACCGCTCCCTGGACGCGTACGGGCGCGAGGGGCTGCCCTGCCGCCGCTGTGCCACACCGATGCGGCGGCGGCCCTGGATGAACCGCTCCAGCTACTTCTGCCCGACGTGTCAGCGGCCCCCGCGGGCCTCGTCGTAGCGCGCCCGAGCCCGCAGCACGTCCTCCATGCGCTCCTCCACACAGACGATGAGGGAGAGCAGCCGCTCGGAGACCTCGTGGCCGAGCGGAGTGAGGGTGTAGTCGACGCGTGGCGGGTTCGTGGGCTGGGCCTCACGGTGGACCAGCCCGTCGCGCTCCAGCGCGTGCAGGGTCTGGGAGAGCATCTTCTCGCTGACGCCGTCGACGCGCCGCCGCAGCTCGTTGAAGCGCAGCGACCCCTCGTGCAGCGCGCCCAGCGTGAGCGCGCCCCAGCGGCCGGTGACGTGCTCCAGGGTGCCCCGGGAGGGACAGTTCCTGGCGAAGACGTCGAAAGCCAGGTCGTCGAAGTCCCGGTCGTCCGCATCCGCGGAGGCCTGCGCGGGCGTCACGGCGGTCTGCGCGGCTGATTCCATACCCCGAGAATACTCCGAAGCAGCGCTAACCATAAGGTTGCACTAACTGATGGTTAGCGCTCGCTCGGTCCGCGGAGACGGGAGGCGGGGGCCCGGAAGCCCTCGCAGGGTCGGTTCAGTAGCCGAAGTCCTGGGTCCACCACGGGCCGCCGTCGCCCAGGTGCACTCCCACGCCCAGCGTCTTGAAGTCGCAGTTCAGGATGTTCGCGCGGTGGCCGGGGCTGTTCATCCAGGCCTCCATGACCGCCTCGGCGGTGGCCTGGCCGCGGGCTATGTTCTCGCCGCCGAGGCCGGTGATCCCGAGGGCGGCGGCACGGTCCCAGGGGTCCTTGCCGTCGGGGTCGGTGTGGTCGAAGAAGCTGCGCAGGGCCATGTCCTCGCTGAACACCTCGGCCAGCTTCGCCAGCGAGCTGTCCGCCGCGACCGGGTTGCAGCCGGCCTTCGCCCGCTCCTCGTTCACCAGCTGGAGGACGGCCGCCTCGGCCTGGGTCGCCGCGGAGATCTGCCCCGGAGGAGTGGTCTTCTCCTCCTTCTGCTTGGGGGGCTTGGCGGACGGCTCCTTGGTCTTCTCGGAGCCCGCGTCCTTCTCCGGCTTCTTCTCGGGCTTCTCGGACGGCGTCTTCGACGGGGCCGGGGTCGCCGACGGGGAGGCCTCGCGCTCGGCGTCGCGGCTCGTGGACTGGTCCTCGCGCTGCTGCGCGGCGCCGTCCGTGCCGCCCTGCTGGGCGGGCGCGCCCGTGGGCGAGCCGGCGGGCACCACGGCGTCGGGGCTGCTGCCACCACTGACGGTGTACTTGTCGCCGCCCGGCAGGACCCCGGTCGCCACCGCGGCGGTGCCGATCGCGACGGCCGCGGAGACGCCCAGCAGGCCCGTCTTCACAGGCGTCACGGCCTTCTTCTTACGACGACGCGAACCGCCCCCGCGCGACGCGGCCTGGGCGTCGGCCTCCAGGAACTCGGCGAACCCGTACAGGTTCTCGGGCCCGTAGTGCGGCTCCTCGGCGGCGAAGCCCGTGTTCGTGACCCCGGTGGCGCGGCCCCTGGCGGCGCGGCCGGCGGCGGAGCGTCGGTGGCGTCCCATGTTCTGGCCTTCCTCGTCCTTGCGGTGTCCCTGCGTCAACGTTGGGGGGTGCTGTCAACGTTGTGATCGTCGTCTTCACGAATCTCACACGAAGGAGTGAGTTTCATATGAGATTCATTGGGTGGGGACGGTACAGCATGGCGCCAGGGGAGGGTGAGACCCGGGAGACATTGGCCCGTTAGCGTGCACTCATGAGCGAGGATGTGCGACTGGTCGCGTGGGTGCGTGGACGGGTACAAGGTGTGGGTTTCCGCTGGTTCACCCGGGCCAGGGCCCTGGAGATCGGGGGCCTGAGTGGTTTTGCTCTCAATTTGGCCGACGGACGGGTGCAGGTGGTCGCCGAGGGCCCCCGGAGGGCGTGTCAAGGGCTGCTGGAGTGGCTCCAGAGTGACGACACGCCCGGGCGCGTGGACGGCGTCACCGAGATCTGGGACACACCTCGCGGTGGTTACGAGGGCTTCGCCATCCGCTGACGCCGACCGCGAAGCGCGGTGAACGCGAGGGGCAGGGTGCGCCACAGGCATATGCCAGGTGCATGTACAGAACAGAAATGTGCAGGTGGTTGCCAAGGAGGTGTCGTCATGGCAAGCTCCGCGACAAGGATGATCCCCTCGCCCCCACGGCCAGGAGAGGCCCCGGAACCGCCGCAGCGCCGCCCGTTCAGGGCCGCGCGCCACCGGGATGCCCGCCAATACGGGGCGTGATCGTGTTGACCGTCAAACTTTTTGGTGAGACGCTGAAAGCCCCGCGCACCTTAGCTGTTTGGCATGGAGAACGGCAGCAAAAACTCAACAGTGCCAAGCACCACGGGTGCGATTCCCTCACGACCCACACCGCTTCGGTCGGTCACTCATTGTGGAGGACCATCCATCATGGCAAAGGCGCTTCTCGGTTACGTCGGCGGCTCCGACCCGCGACTCCTCGCCGAGATGCGACGGCTCCAGCAGCGTGTCCAGGACCTGGAATCCGAGCTCGTACGGATCCAGGCGGAGAACGACGCGCTGACGGCTGCCGCTTCTCACGACTCGCTTATGGAGAGCATCGACGCACACCAGGCGGAGCCTGCGCTCACCTGATCACTGCATCGCATCGCATCACTACGACAGCAGTGGTTGGGCCGCCCGTATCAACCGCTAAGTTGTCAGATCTGCAAGGGACGCCTTCCTGAGGCGTCCCTTCTTTCTTCCCCCGCGCTTCAAAGTTCTTCCACCCTCTTAACGTCTGATGTGCCCTGCGTGTTCATGGGCGAAACCGCGCGCTCATGGAGTGAGACAAGGCCGAGAGGTAAAGTCCAGCGCCGTGCACCTCAAGGCCCTGACCCTCCGCGGGTTCAAGTCGTTCGCCTCGGCCACCACGCTCCGGTTCGAGCCGGGCATCACGTGCGTCGTCGGGCCGAACGGTTCGGGCAAGTCCAACGTCGTGGACGCGCTCAGCTGGGTCATGGGCGAGCAGGGCGCGAAGTCGCTGCGCGGCGGCAAGATGGAGGACGTCATCTTCGCCGGCACCACCGGGCGGCCGCCGCTCGGCCGCGCCGAGGTGTCCCTGACCATCGACAACTCCGACGGGGCCCTGCCCATCGAGTACTCCGAGGTCACCATCACGCGGATCATGTTCCGCAACGGCGGCAGCGAGTACCAGATCAACGGCGACACCTGCCGGCTCCTCGACATCCAGGAACTGCTGTCCGACTCCGGCATCGGCCGCGAGATGCACGTCATCGTCGGCCAGGGCCAGCTCGACTCGGTGCTGCACGCCGACCCCATGGGCCGCCGCGCCTTCATCGAGGAGGCCGCCGGCGTCCTCAAGCACCGCAAGCGCAAGGAGAAGGCGCTGCGGAAGCTGGACGCCATGCAGGCCAACCTGGCCCGCGTCCAGGACCTCACCGACGAACTCCGCCGCCAGCTCAAACCCCTCGGCCGCCAGGCCGCCGTCGCCCGCCGAGCCGCCGTCATCCAGGCCGACCTCCGCGACGCCCGCCTCCGCCTCCTCGCCGACGACCTCGTCCGGCTGCGCCAGGCGCTCAGCAACGAGATCGCCGACGAGGCCGCGCTCAAGCAGCGCAAGGAGGCCGCCGAGACGGAGCTGAAGAAGGCGCTCCAACGGGAGGCGGTCCTGGAGGACGAGGTGCGCCGGCTCACCCCGCGCCTCCAGCGGGCCCAGGAGACCTGGTACGAACTGTCGCAGCTCGCCGAGCGGGTGCGCGGCACGATCTCCCTCGCCGATGCCCGCGTCAAGAGCGCCACCTCCGCCCCGCCCGAGGAGCGTCGTGGGCGCGACCCCGAGGACATGGAGCGCGAGGCCGCCCGGATCCGGGAGCAGGAGGCCGAGCTCGAAGCGGCCCTCGAAGCCGCCGAGCATGCCCTGGAGGACACGGTCGCCCACCGGGCCGACCTGGAGCGGGAGCTGGCCCTCGAGGAACGGCGTCTGAAGGACGTCGCCCGCTCCATCGCCGACCGCCGCGAGAGCCTCGCCCGTCTCGGCGGGCAGGTCAACGCCGCCCGCTCCCGCGCCGCCTCCGCACGCGCCGAGATCGACCGGCTCGCCGCCGCCCGCGACGAGGCACAAGACCGCGCCGTCGCCGCCCAGGAGGAGTACGAGGCACTGAAGGCCGAGGTCGACGGCCTCGACGCCGACGACACCGAGCTGGCCGAGCGGCACGAGGCCGCCAAGCGCGCCCTCGCCGACGCGGAGTCCGCCCTCACCGCCGCCCGCGAGGCGACCACCGCCGCCGAGCGCCGCCGCGCCGCCACCCAGGCCCGCCACGAGGCCCTCGCTCTGGGCCTGCGCCGCAAGGACGGCACGGGCGCCCTGCTCGCCGCGAAGGACCGGCTCGGCGGCCTGCTGGGCCCGGCCGCGGAACTGCTGACCGTGACGCCCGGCCACGAGGTCGCCCTGGCGGCCGCGTTCGGCGCGGCGGCCGACGCGATCGCCGTGACCAGCCCCGTGGCGGCCGCCGAGGCCATCCGGCTGCTCCGCAAGCAGGACGCGGGCCGCGCCTCCCTGCTGCTGGCGGGAGCACCGGAGGACCCCGCGGCCCCGAGGGGCGACGGCCCGACCGGCCCCGGCACACCCGTGGACCACGGTCGTCCCCTCGCGGCACCCCCCTCCGGCCACTTCGCCACCGACCTCGTCCGAGGCCCCTCCGACCTCATGCCCGCCGTACGCCGCCTGCTCCACGGCATCGTCGTGGTCGGCACCCTGGAGGACGCCGAGGACCTCGTCTATGCGCGCCCCGACCTCACCGCCGTCACCGCCGAGGGCGATCTGCTCGGCGCCCACTTCGCGCACGGCGGCTCCGCGGGCGCGCCCAGCCTCCTGGAGGTGCAGGCATCCGTCGACGAGGCGGCGGCGGAGCTGGAGGAGCTGGCCGTACGGTGCGAGGAGCTGGCCGAGGCCCAGCAGGCCGCGGTCGCAGCGCGCCGGGAGCGGGCCGCGCTCGTGGAGGAGCTGGGGGAGCGGCGCCGGGCGGCCGAGCGGGAGAAGTCGGCGGTCGCCCAGCAGCTCGGGCGGCTCGCCGGGCAGGCGCGGGGCGCCGCAGGGGAGGCCGAGCGGTCCACCGCCGCTGCCGCACGGGCCCAGGAGGCGCTCGACAGGGCCGTCGAAGAAGCCGAGGAGCTGGCCGAGCGGCTGGCCGTGGCCGAGGAGATGCCGGTCGAGGAGGAGCCCGACACCTCCGTACGGGACCGGCTCGCGGCGGACGGGGCCAACGCGCGGCAGACCGAGATGGAGGCCCGGCTCCAGGTGCGCACGCACGAGGAGCGGGTTAAGGGGCTGGCCGGACGCGCCGACTCGCTGGACCGGGCCGCGCGCGCCGAACGGGAGGCGCGGGCCAGGGCCGAGCAGCGCAGGGCGCGGCTGCGGCACGAGGCAACCGTCGCCGAGGCCGTCGCCTCCGGGGCCCGGCAGCTGCTCGCGCACGTGGAGGTCTCCCTGGTCCGCGCCGAGCAGGAACGTGCCGCCGCCGACGCCGCCAAGGCACGCCGGGAGCAGGAGCTGGCGCGGGCGCGCACCGAGGGGCGCGATCTCAAGGCCGAGCTGGACAAACTGACGGACTCGGTGCACCGGGGCGAGGTGCTCGGCGCCGAGAAGCGGCTGCGGATAGAGCAGCTGGAGACCAAGGCGCTGGAGGAGCTGGGCGTCGAACCGGAGGGCCTGGTCGCGGAGTACGGTCCCGACCAACTCGTACCGCCGTCACCGCCCGCCGAGGGCGAGGTGCTCCCTGAGGACCCGGAGCATCCCCGCAACCAGCCGAGGACGTTCCACCGGGCCGAGCAGGAGAAGCGGCTCAGGGCGGCCGAGCGGGCGTACCAGCAGCTCGGCAAGGTCAATCCGCTGGCGCTGGAGGAGTTCGCGGCGTTGGAGGAACGGCACCAGTTCCTCAGTGAGCAGCTGGACGACCTGAAGAAGACCCGCGCCGATCTGCTCCAGGTGGTGAAGGAGGTCGACGAGCGGGTCGAGCAGGTCTTCACCGAGGCCTACTGGGACACCGCGCGGGAGTTCGAGGGGGTCTTCAGCCGGCTCTTCCCGGGCGGCGAGGGGCGGCTGATCCTCACCGACCCCGACAACATGCTCACCACTGGCGTCGATGTCGAGGCCCGCCCGCCCGGCAAGAAGGTCAAGCGGCTGTCGCTGCTCTCCGGCGGCGAGCGCTCGCTGACCGCCGTCGCCATGCTGGTGTCGATCTTCAAGGCGCGGCCCAGCCCGTTCTATGTGATGGACGAGGTCGAGGCGGCGCTCGACGACACCAACCTCCAGCGGCTGATCCGCATCATGCAGGAGCTGCAGGAGGCGTCCCAGCTCATCGTGATCACGCACCAGAAGCGGACGATGGAGGTCGCCGACGCGCTGTACGGCGTGTCGATGCAGGGCGACGGTGTGTCGAAGGTCATCAGCCAGCGGCTGCGTTAACCGTTTTCGAGTCGGGGTAAACGGGGTCCGAGCGCGTGGTTGCCTCGGGCCCCTAACGCTGCTGCCACGGTTGCCATTTCTTCAATACTTGAACTCAATCTTCGCATCTACTGTCATCAGTCGGGCAAACGCTTTCCCTCATCCCCTCTTGACTTCGAAACTTGAAGGCTTAGTCTCTGCAACGTTGTCTTTACCTTCAGAGCGGAAGGTCCCCCCACGTGACCAGCACAGCGCAGGCGTCGACGACAGGAGCCCGGGCAGCCCATCCCGAGCATCTCTCGCACGTGATCTTCATCGCGGCGGCGGCCGCCATGGGCGGCTTCCTCTTCGGCTACGACAGCGCCGTGATCAACGGCGCCGTCGAAGCCATCAGGGACCGCTACGACATCGGCTCCACAGCCCTGGCCCAGGTGATCGCCATCGCGCTGATCGGCTGCGCCATCGGCGCGGCCACCGCCGGCCGCATAGCCGACCGCATCGGCCGGATCCGCTGCATGCAGATCGCGGCGGCCCTCTTCACGGTCAGCGCCGTCGGCTCCGCACTGCCCTTCGCGCTGTGGGACCTCGCCTTCTGGCGCGTCGTCGGCGGCTTCGCCATCGGCATGGCCTCGGTGATCGGCCCCGCCTACATCGCCGAGGTCGCCCCCGCCGCCTACCGGGGACGGCTCGGCTCGTTCCAGCAGGCCGCGATCGTCGTCGGCATCGCCGTGTCGCAGCTGGTCAACTGGGGAATCCTCAACGCCGCCGACGGCGACCAGCGCGGTCGGCTGCTGGGCCTGGAGGCCTGGCAGGTCATGCTCGGCGTCATGGTCGTCCCGGCCGTCCTCTACGGCCTGCTCTCCTTCGCCATCCCCGAGTCCCCCCGCTTCCTGATCTCCGTCGGAAAGCACGAGCGCGCCCGTGAGGTGCTCACCGAGGTCGAGGGCGACGGCGCCGACCTGGACGCACGGGTCGCCGAGATCGAGTCGGCCATGCGCCGGGAGCACAAGTCGTCCTTCAAGGACCTGCTCGGCGGCAGCCTCCTGTTCAAGCCGATCGTGTGGATCGGTATCGGCCTGTCGGTGTTCCAGCAGTTCGTCGGCATCAACGTCGCCTTCTACTACTCCGCGACGCTGTGGCAGTCCGTGGGCGTCGACCCGACCGAGTCGTTCTTCTACTCCTTCACGACGTCGATCATCAACATCGTCGGCACGGTCATCGCGATGATCTTCGTGGACCGCGTCGGCCGCAAGCCGCTCGCCCTCATCGGCTCCGTCGGCATGGTCCTCGGCCTCGCGCTGGAGGCCTGGGCCTTCTCCTACGACCTCGTCGACGGCAGGCTCCCGGCCACCCAGGGCTGGGTCGCCCTGATCGCCGCCCATGTCTTCGTCCTGTTCTTCGCCCTGTCCTGGGGTGTGGTCGTCTGGGTCATGCTCGGCGAGATGTTCCCGAACAAGATCCGCGCCGCCGCCCTGGGCGTGGCCGCCTCCGCGCAGTGGATCGCCAACTGGGCCATCACCGCGAGCTTTCCGTCCCTGGCCGACTGGAACCTCTCCGTGACCTATGTGATCTACACGGTCTTCGCCGCGCTCTCCATCCCGTTCGTCCTGAAGTTCGTCAAGGAGACGAAGGGCAAGTCGCTGGAGGAGATGGGCTGAGACGCAGGCCCCCGAACCCGAGGAGCAGGGCCAAGTCCCCGCTGCCCCGCTCCTCGTGCCCCGCCGTCGCCCCGGCCCGACCACTGAGCGGACCGGGGCGGCGGTGTGTCCGCACCGGGCGGGACGGTCAGCCCTCCAGCCGGGGCAGTACCCGCTCGGCGAACAGCCGCAGCCCCCGCCACCCCTCGTCCACCGGCATCCCGCCCGCGAGCGGATGCAGGACGTAGTTGTCGAGGCCCAGCGCCACACACTCGTCCGGCGTGACGATCCGGTACACGCCCTCGGCGCGCAGCTCGTCCACCGTCGTCGCCCCCGACCGCACGGCCGACCGGATCCCGGCCGACTGCCACGAGGCGTACGTCCGCGCCTCGTGCAGGAAGTGCCCGCCGTACTCGGCCCACGCCCGGTCCGGATCCTCCGCCACATGCAGCAGCGGAGTCTCGGCCGCGGGCATCATCGTCCAGCCCTCGGTGCCGTACTCCACGAGCCGCTCCTTGTAGTACGCCTCCAGCTCCGGCAGGTGCGCGCTCGGGAAGAAGGGCAGCCCGAGACGGGCCGCCCGCCGGGCCGCCGCCTTCGACGAGCCGCCGACCAGCAGCAAAGGATGCGGCTCGGTGGCCGGCCGAGGGGTGACGCGGACCGTGCGCCCCCGATACGTGAAGGGCTCGCCGGTCCACGCCTGCAACAGGGTCTCCAGCACCTCGTCCTGGAGTCTCCCCCTGCGCTTCCAGTCCACGTCGAACTGGGCGTACTCCTCCGGCCGGTACCCGATCCCCGCCACCGTCACCAGCCGCCCGCCGCTCACCAGGTCCAGGACGGCGATCTCCTCGGCCAGCCGCAGCGGGTCGTGGAGCGGGCCGATCACCGCCGACACGGTCACCGCGATCCGCCGCGTCGCCCCGAACACCGCGCCCGCGAACACGAACGGCGCCGGCAGCCAGTTGTTCTCGACCGCGTGGTGCTCCTCCGTCTGCACGGTGCTGATGCCCCGCTCGTCGGCGTACGCCGCCATCTCCACGGCGGCCCGGTAGCGGGCCCCCAGCGCGGCGCGCGTGGCGCCGGGCTCGACCAGATTGAAACGGACGACCGTGACGGGCATGGGGACCCCCTTCGGACGGATGTGGAGGCGGACCTTAGCTGACGCCTCGTCAGGTATCCAGGGGTGTGGCGGCCCGGTGTGGCCCCGTACGGCGATCGAACGCGGCGGGGGGTGGTCGCGCATACTGGTCCCGTTATGGAAATCCTCATCCTTGCTGTAGTCATCGCCGTGGTCGTGCTCGGCGTGCTGGGCGGGCTCGTCGTCGGCAGCCGCAGGAAGAAGCCGCTGCCGCCGGCGCCCCCCACCACACCCGACATCACCGCGCCCCCGGCCGAGCCGCACGTCGGCGACGAGGCCGAGACCCCGCGCGACGAACCGCGCCGAACGATCGAGGAGGTGGACCTCCCGGACGCCTCGGCGACGGCGCCCGTCGCCGTCGAGGAACCCCCGGTCGTGGAGGTTCCCCCGATCGAGGTCCCGGAGCCGACCGCCGGCCGTCTGGTACGGCTGCGCGCCCGGCTCTCCCGCTCGCAGAACGCGCTCGGCAAGGGGCTGCTCACCCTGCTGTCGCGCGAGCACCTCGACGACGAGACCTGGGAGGAGATCGAGGACACCCTCCTCACCGCCGACGTCGGCGNNGCACCCGGACCCCGGTCGAGCTGCGCTCCCTGCTGCGGGAGGAGCTGCTCACGATCCTCGTCCCCGAGTTCGACCGCGCGGTCAACACCGACTCGCCGCTCGACACGCCGGGCATCGTGATGGTCGTCGGCGTCAACGGCACCGGCAAGACCACCACCACCGGCAAGCTGGCCCGGGTCCTCGTC
The DNA here is from genome assembly GCF_001419765.1 of Streptomyces torulosus. Classification (GTDB taxonomy): domain Bacteria; phylum Actinomycetota; class Actinomycetes; order Streptomycetales; family Streptomycetaceae; genus Streptomyces; species Streptomyces torulosus. Next base: position 72 of record NZ_LIRK01000155.1, on the reverse strand, counting down.
GCCGACGGCAAGAACGTCGTCCTCGGTGCCGCCGACACCTTCCGCGCCGCCGCCGCCGACCAGCTCCAGACC
>NZ_LIRK01000154.1 GCF_001419765.1 Streptomyces torulosus | reverse complement strand
GCGCCCCCGCCGCGCGCCACGACCAGCCCGGTCCGCGCGAACACCGTCCGCACCCCGGCGTCAGCCGCGGGCTTCGCCGCCGCCTCCCACTCCACGCACACCGACGGCAGGAACCCCGTCCCCGCCGACGCCGACTCGTCCACCACCCGGTCGCCGGTGTCGCCGTAGAACCCGATCGCGCTGCCGTTGACGAAGACGCTCGGCGGTGTGTCCAGGGAGGCGACGGCCTCGGCGAGCACCGCCGTGCCGAGCACCCGGCTGCGCCGGATCGTCTCCTTGTACGCGTCGGTCCAGCGGCGCGAGGCGACTCCCGCGCCCGCGAGGTTCACGAGGGCCGCACACCCCTCCAGTCCGGCCACGTCGACCTGCCGGGCCTCCGGGTCCCAGCGCACCTCGTCCGCCGAGCGCGGCGCACGCCGCACGAGCCGGCGCACCTCGTACCCGTCGGCGGTGAGGGACCGGGCCAACGCCGAACCGATCAGGCCGGACGCCCCGGCGATCACCACACGGGAACCGGGCGCCACGGGCGCATCTGTGTCCATGCCTCCCATCCTGCCCCTCCGTACGGCGAATCAACGGACCGGGCCCGCCGTGCCGCCGTACGACCACGGGCACATCGCCTCCGGGCCGTGCCGCCGTACGACCGCGAGCGCGGCGCCTCCGGGGCCGTGCCGCCGGGCTGTCGCGGTGCGCCCCCGTACAGTTGTCCGTATGCCGCTTCCCCTCATACGGGTCGCGACCTCCGACGACGAGGACGCGCTCGCCCGGCTCGACCGGGCCACCTGGTCGACGCTGCACTCGGTGCAGGAACGCCCCCGGCAGCCGTACAAGCCGTTCTTCGACGACCGGTTCGGCCCCGGGGACCATCTCGTCGCGGAACTCGGCGGTGACGTCGTCGGCTACCTCCGGCTGGGCCGGCCCACCTCGCTGGACTGCAACGTGCATGTCCGCCAGATCCAGGGGCTCGCCGTCGCGGAAGAGGCGCGCGGGGCCGGGGTGGCGCGGGCGCTGGTGCGGGCCGCGCTGGAGGAGGCGCGCAGCCGGGGCGCCCGGCGGCTCACCCTGCGGGTCCTCGGCCACAACACCCCGGCCAGGAAGCTGTACGAGTCGGAGGGGTTCGTGGTGGAGGGCGTCCTGCCCGAGGAGTTCCTGCTCGACGGGGCCTACGTGGACGACGTGCTGATGGGCGTCCACCTCTGACACGACGTCACGGCGACGCCCACGCCGACGACATGCCACCGCCCTGACCCGGCGTCACGAGGGCGTGCCACCGTGCGCCGCGCATGACGGCGGGAAACCGCCCACCCCCGCACGGCGCCACGCTCTCCACGCCACCCTCTCCGCGCCGTGCCCATGGCGCCATGCTCACGACGCCGTGCCCATGGCGCCGTGCTCACGACGTCACGAGTTCCCCGGTGTCCACCGCCTTCGTCGCGTTCGCCGCGCTGTTCGCCTCGGGGGCGACCTCGTCGACCGTCAGGACGTACCCCGTCTCCGCGTCGGACGTGGAGCGGGCGAAGACGACGCCGTAGACCTGGCCTTCGGTGGTGAGGAGGGGGCCGCCGGAGTTGCCGGGGCGGACGGTGGAGCGGATCGAGTAGATCTCGCGGGTGACCGCGTCCGTGTTGTAGATGTTCCGGCCGGTCGCGTCGATACGGCTGGCGACCGTGGCCGCCTGGAGGTCGAGCCCGCCGTCCTCCGGGTAGCCGGCGACGACCGCCGCGTCACCCCGCGAGGCGGTGTCGTCGAAGCGGAGGACCGGCGCCTCCAGACCCGGCACATAGAGCACCGCGACATCCTTCTCCGGGTCGAAGAGCACGACCCGCCCCTCGAACGCCCGGCCCACGCCGCCCACCCGCACACTCGGGTCGTCGATGCCCGCCACCACGTGCGCGTTCGTCATCACGTGCTCGCGCGCGTACACGAAGCCGCTGCCCTCGCGGCCCTGCGTCCCGGCGACGCCCTCGATCTTGACCGTGCTGCGCTTGGCGGCGTTCGTCGCCGCGGCCGTCACACTGTCCCCGGAGGGCTTGGCGACCTCGGCCGTCGCCTCGTTCTCGAACGGGTTGAAGACCTGCGGGAAACCCGCCTCGGTCAGCGCGGACGTGGCGTTGGAGAACCAGGTCGGAGTGGTGTCCGGCATGGTGTTCTGCACGGCGCCCAGCAGCGCGGAGTTGCGGATCGAGTTGGTCACCAGCGGCGACGAGGACGCCCCGAGGACGCTCGCGGCCACCCACGCCACGATGAGCACGGCGATCGAGTTGGCCGCCGCCCCGCCTATGCCGTCGGCCACGCGCAGCGGGCTGCGGTCTATCTCGCGGCGCAGCCGCAGCGCCAGCCGGCCCGCCAGCTCGTGCCCGATCACACCCGGCACCAGCACGGTCAGCACCGCCGTGACCGTCGCCGCGGGAGTGCCCGGTTCCACCAGCTCCATCATCCACGGCAGCATCCAGACGCCCACCACCGCGCCGCCCACGAAGCCGGCGAGGGACACACATCCCGCGACCAGGCCGCGACGGTAACCGGACGCCGCGTAGGCCAGGATCACCAGCATCAGCAGGATGTCGAGCACGTCCACTCCAGCGCCTCTCTCTTTCGGGACCCAGTAGTACGCGTGGGGTGGGCGCAGTGATCAGTCACGCCCGCACGGCACGCCGGTGGCATGCGGGAATCGGCCACCGGTACGCCCGTCCGCCTGAATCGTGAAAACGTCCCGGACCGGGACGATGGTTCCAATCCGTTCACCCGGGTGGCGCAACCCACAGGGCGGCGGGGGGCGCATCGGGGTGAGGCTCGGTGCATGCGTGTGTTCCGGAAGTCGCGGGGATCGCCACGACGTCGGCCACTCCGTGCGGGGCGGCGCCGAACACGGACTCCGCGCGGCCTCACGGTCGCGCGAATACGGGGTCCGCGCGGCGCCACCGCCGCGCGGACCGCACCCGCCCCCCAGCCCGCCCGCCATCGGGGCACTCGGCGCGGGCGGGGTGGGGGGGGGGTGCGGTCCGCGCGGCGGTGGCGCCGCGCGGACCCCGGATTCG
>NZ_LIRK01000153.1:6661-7343 GCF_001419765.1 Streptomyces torulosus | reverse complement strand
TCGCCACGCCCGGGGAGCGTGATGTGGACCGAGCGCTCGTCGAGGGCGGGGCGGCGCCGGCGCAGCAGACCCGCCGCCTCCAGCCGCGTCAGCAGCGGCGAGACCGTGCCGTAGTCCAGCGTGGGGTCCGCTCGCAGGGCCCGGCGGTGGGTTTCCTCGGCGCCGCGGGCCTCCGGTGACAGGGCGGAGCGGCGGGACAGTTCGCCGAGCAGGCGGTCGGTGGTGTGCTCGTGGCGCGCGGCGGTCGCCGGGTTGGTGTTGCCCCGGGAGACGGCGGTGTGCCGTTCGGCCAGGTTGTGGGCGAGGAGGTCGACGACCTCGTGGTCGCCGCGGGCCAGGAGCGTGGGCTCCGGCCGGTGCGGCGGCTCCGCCGTGCGCAGGGTGGCCGCGCGATCGGCCACGGCGCGCCACGGGGCCTCGGGCGCCGGCAGGATCGGCGCGGCGGAGCGGGCGATGCGGTCCAGTTCCGGCAGGGCGTAGTCGGGGGCCGTCACGACCGCCGCCGCGTGCCGCGCCACGAACTGCGCCGCCTCGGCGGTCGTCTGCACGCGCGCGTGCTCCCGCTCGACGGCCGCCACCAGCGACGCCCCCGCCCCCCTCGTCCCCGCGACGTCGGAGGGCAGGCCACCGGGGGCGATGTGCTGCATGTGCACGGTCTCCCCGCCCCGGCGCAGCACCGAGG
>NZ_LIRK01000153.1:0-6607 GCF_001419765.1 Streptomyces torulosus | reverse complement strand
CCAGGCGGCCGTGGCCGTGCCGCTGGAGTTCGTCGAGGTAGCGGGTCATGACGCCGAGCCGGCTGACGGGGCCGGGCACGGCCACGAACGCGGTCTCGATGCGGTACGGGGCGACCCCCTCGGGGAGCCGCGCCGAGCGGATGCGGCGGCAGATGTCCTCGTACTCGGCCGGGGTGACCATCGCGGACTCGAGCAGGATGTTGTAGCCGCGGGAGAGGGCGAGGTCCTGGGCCTGCTCCCACCAGCGGTCGCCGTCCGGGCGGACCAGCGCGTCCGCCTCCTGGGGGCGCTCGGCCTGCCAGCGGGCGTACTCCGGGTGGTGCGGGTTGTAGAAGTCCATGTTGATCCAGGCCGAGGGGCCGCCCCGGTCCAGCGCGTCCTTGACCATACGGGTCACGGCGGTCTTCCCGGCGCCGGTCTGCCCGGCCACGATGACGGCGACCGGGGCCCGTTGCGGTGCGCAGCCGTCCAGGAAGACGGGGGCGATCTGCTCCCGGAAGATCCGCTGGTTCTCGGCGAGGGGCAGCCGCCCTTCGAGGGTCGGCCCCTTCGGCGTCCCCTTCGACGTCCCCGTCGGCGTCGCGGGGTCGTTCGGCGACCGGCTCACGCGTCGCCGCCCGGCAGTCGGGCCAGCCCCGTACGGACCCGGTGGCACAGGGCGTGCGCGTCGGCCAGGGCGTCCGTGTCGTCGGGGCGCAGGGCCAACTGGAGCCGGTTCAGCTCCCGCTGGCGCCCGAGCAGGTGCTCACGGGTGGCTCCGGCGGCGTCGCGCAGGGCGGCCGAGACCTCGCCGACGGTCCTGCGCAGGTCACCGAGGGCCGCCTCGTAGGGCTGATCCGCGTACGGGCCGCCGCCGAGCGGCTCCACACGCGAGAGCACGGGCTCGGAATCGGGCTGCTCCGTCATGGGGTGTCCCTCCGTCGTCATCGAGTCGTGGTCGTCGTAGGTGGTGATTCCGCCGTATCGGCGTCGAGGTCCAGGGCGTGATCGGCGTCGTACGGGCGGTCGTCGTCAGAGACGTGGGCCGAGGGGTCGGTGGTTCAGGCGAGGTGTGCGGTGTCGCCCCACCGCAGCGGACGCAGCCGTCCGCCCGTACCGGTCCACGACGAGACCGAGGCGTTGGGGACCGGCGGCAGTGTGTCGGGGGAGGGCGCGCCCAGGCCGGCCAGGACGAAGCGGAGGGTGATGACGATCGCGTCGTGCGCCACGAGCAGCACCCGCCGTCCCGGCGCGGCCCGGTCCAGTTCCGTCACGAAGTCCCGTACGCGCAGCGCCACATCGGCCATCGCCTCACCGCCCGGCGGCCGGTACGCCCACTCGCCGAGCAGGGCCCGCCGCGCGGCCTCCTCGGGGGCGCGGGCCCGCAGCGCGCCCGGTGGGTGCAGTTCGAAGACGCCCATCTCCCGGTCCCTGAGCCGCTCGTCGACGAGCAGCTCAGGCGCCGACACCCGTGGGTGCGCGGCCATGACCTGCCAGGTCTCCCGGGCCCGGGCGTACGGCGAACAGACCACGAGGTCCGGCCCCGTCCCCTCGTCCAGCCCGGCGAGCCAGTCGCCCAGCGACCCGGCCTGCTCACGCCCCAGCGGAGACAAGGGGACGTCCGTGTCCCGTCCGGGGACCGGCAGTTCCGTGGAGCCGGTGCGCTCGGCCTCGGCGAAGGCGACGTTCGCGGTGCTCTGCCCGTGCCGTACCGCCCACAGCCCGCGGAGTGAACTGGGCGCCGCGAGCCCGCCCTTGTGCATCTCATCGGCCATCCGGTCATTCTGCTCGACCGGAACGCCGGCGTTCAGTACGCGATCGCCGGGCTTCAGTGCGCGATCGCCGGCGTTCAGTGCGCGACCGGCGTGGCCGTGTACGTGCGGCGGAGGAAGCGGATCAGGGCCTTCGTGTCGAACTGCATCACCGCGACACCGTGGGCGGAGTGGAACTCCATGACGGCCTGGACCCGGCCGCAGGGCCAGATGCTGACGGGACCGGCGGTCGCGGGGGTGCGCAGGCCGCGTTCGAGGAGGTCGCGGGGGAAGGTCCACTCGTGGGGGCCGGGCAGCCCCACGTGGACGGCGGTGGGGCCGCCGTCGGGGTCGTAGCGGAGGATCACGGGGACCGTATCCCGGTCCTCGGGGGAGTCGGTGACGACATGAGCCCGTGCGTACTGCTCGACGGTGACAGACATCGGGCGGCTCCTCACGCTGAGTGACCCAAGCAGAAGCTGTTGATCCGCTCTCCGTGCCTCTCCAATGTCGCATATTTTCCGCCATCCGCCCGTGGAGGAGGGTGTCGGGCCGGCCCGGTGACGGCGATCCGTTCGCTATTCGAAGTGAAGGCGCTCTTGCAAGACCCTCGCAATAAGGCCCTATCATCGTAAGGTTCCAGCCACGCGCAGCCGGATGCGATCGCCACCGGGCGATCCGGAGAGCGAGCCCTCGCATGCATGTCCCCGACGGATTCATCAACGCCCCCGTCTCGGCGGTCGCCGGTGTCGTCGCCGCAGGTGCCGTCGCCGTCAGCCTGCGCGGGGCCCGGCGCGAGCTGGACGAGCGGACGGCGCCGCTCGCCGGACTGGTCGCCGCGTTCATCTTCGCCGTGCAGATGCTGAACTTCCCGGTCGCGGCCGGCACCAGCGGACATCTGCTGGGAGGAGCGCTCGCCGCGATACTCGTGGGCCCCTATACCGGGGTGCTGTGCGTGTCCGTGGTGCTCCTCATGCAGGGCATCCTCTTCGCCGACGGCGGCCTGACCGCGCTCGGCGTGAACATCACCATCATGGCCGTCGTCACCACCGTCGTGGCGTACGCCGTCTTCCGTGGGCTGGTCAAGGTCCTGCCGAGGAAGCGCCGCTCCGTGACCGTCTCCGCCTTCGTCGCCGCGCTCGTCTCGGTGCCCGCCGCGGCCGCCGCGTTCACCTTCGTCTACGCGATCGGCGGCACCACGGACGTGCCGCTCGGCTCCGTCCTGACGGCCATGGTCGGCGTGCACACCCTCATCGGCATCGGCGAGGCCGCGATCACCGCCGCCACGGTCGGCGCCGTCATCGCCGTACGCCCGGACCTGGTGCACGGCGCCCGCGGGCTGACCGCCCCGCTGAAGCTCCGTGTGAACGGCGAACTCGTCGACGCCCCCGCCGCCGGTCCCGCGCCCGTGCCGGTGGCCGCCCGGTCGCCCCGCAAGCTCATCCTCGCCGGGCTCGGCACCTCCCTCCTCCTCGCCGGTGTCGTCAGCTTCTACGCCTCCGCGAACCCGGACGGGCTGGAGAAGGTCGCCGCCGACCAGGGCATCGACGCCAAGGTCGAGGACCACGCCGCCGCCGACTCCCCGCTCGCCGACTACGGCGTCCAGGGCCTCAGCGACGCCCGGCTCTCCGGCGGTCTCGCGGGTGTGATCGGCGTCGGCGTCACCGTCGTCGCCGGCACCGGGATCTTCTGGGCCGTGCGCAGGCGCCGGGCCGGCGAGGCCCAGGCGACCTCCCCGTCCTCCGTGCCCGAGAACGCCTGACATGGGCGCCGGCCACGCCCACAAGCTCTACCGGCACGCGCACTCGCCGGTGCACGCCCTGCCGCCGCACACCAAACTCGCGGCCGTCTTCGCCTTCGTGGTCGTCGTCGTGTCGACCCCCCGCGAGGCGATGTGGGCGTTCGCGCTGTACGCCGTGCTCCTCGCCACGGTCGCGGGCGTGGCCCGGGTGCCCGCCGGGTTCCTGCTGCGGCGGCTGCTGATCGAGGTGCCGTTCGTCGCCTTCGCCCTGCTCATGCCGTTCGTGGCGCAGGGCGAACGGGTCGAGGTGCTCGGCATGTCGCTGAGCGTCGGCGGACTGTGGGGCGCCTGGAACGTCCTCGCCAAGGGCACCCTCGGCGTCGCCGCGTCCGTCCTCCTCGCCGCCACCACCGAGCTGCGCGAACTCCTCCTCGGACTGCAGCGCCTCAAGCTGCCGCCGCTGCTCGTCCAGATCGCGACCTTCATGATCCGCTACGGCGACGTCATCACCGACGAGATGCGCCGGATGCGGATCGCCCGCGAGTCACGCGGCTTCGAGGCGAGCGGCGTCCGCCACTGGGGCGTGCTCGCCAAGTCCGCCGGGGCGCTGTTCATCCGCTCCTACGAACGCGGGGAACGCGTCCACCTCGCCATGATCAGCCGGGGGTACGCCGGAACCATGCCCGTCATCGACGAGGTGACCGCCTCGCGGGCACAGTGGTCGTACGCCTTCGCCCTCCCGTTCGCCGCGCTCGTCGTCTGTCTGCTGGGATGGACCCTGTGACCGTGTCCAAGGAACCCGCACCCCCGTCCCTCGAAGTCGCCGGGCTCGCCTTCGCCTACCCCGACGGCCACCAGGCCCTCTTCGGGGTGGACTTCACCGTCGGCCGGGGCGAACGGGTCGCGCTGCTCGGGCCGAACGGCGCCGGCAAGACCACCCTCGTCCTGCACCTCAACGGCATCCTCACCGGAGGCGCCGGCACGGTCGCCGTCGCCGGACTGCCGGTCGGCAAGCAGCACATGGCGGAGATCCGGCGGAAGGTCGGCATCGTCTTCCAGGACCCCGACGACCAGCTGTTCATGCCGACCGTGCGGGAGGACGTCGCCTTCGGCCCGGCCGCCGCCGGGATGAAGGGCCCCGAACTGGAGGCCCGCGTCGACCGCGCGCTCGCCCAGGTCGGCATGGCCGAGTTCAAGGACCGGCCCCCGCACCACCTCTCCTTCGGCCAGCGCCGCCGGGTCGCCGTCGCCACCGTGCTCGCCATGGAGCCGGAGATCCTCGTCCTCGACGAGCCGTCCTCCAACCTCGACCCCGCCTCGCGCCGCGAACTCGCCGACATCCTGCGCTCCTTGGACGTCACCGTCCTCATGGTCACCCACGACCTGCCGTACGCCCTGGAGCTGTGCCCGCGTTCGCTGGTGCTCAGCGAGGGCGTCATCGCGGCCGACGGACCCACCGGTGAACTCCTCGCGGACGACGACCTGATGCGGGCCCACCGCCTGGAGTTGCCGTTCGGCTTCGACCCGCGGTCGGTCGCCGCGGGGAGCTGAGGACAATGGGGCGCGTGACGAATCAAGAGGACGCCGCGTGGCCCGGGTCGCTGCTCCTCGACGAGCAGCTGTGCTTCGCGCTGTACGCGGCCCAGCGCGCGGTCACCGCCGCGTACCGCCCGCTGCTCGACGAACTCGGCCTCACCTACCCGCAGTACCTGGTCATGCTCTGCCTGTGGGAGCGGCGTGAGACCACGGTCAAGGAGCTGGCCGACGCCCTGCGGCTGGACTACGGCACGGTCTCGCCGCTGCTGAAGCGGCTGGAGGCGGCGGGTCTGCTGAGCCGGCGCCGCTCCGCCCACGACGAGCGCTCGGTCCACATCACGCTCACCGGGCGCGGCGAGCAGCTCCGCTACCGGGCGGAGGTCGTCCCCGAGACGCTGGCCGCCGCCACGGGCCTGCGGGGCGGCGACGTGGCCCGCCTGCGGGCGGAGCTCTGGGAGCTGGCGGCACGGGCGGAGCGGTCGACCCGGAAGACGGCCACCTGACGGGGACGGACGCGGCCCCGCAGTACCGCTCGCGCCCCTGTCTCCGGGGCCACCCGTCGTTACCGCCGGTTACTACCCCCTGGTAACCGCTGTCACCTACCAGCCGGTACCTTGTGCACGATGTACTTGTGCGCGCTTTTCCTGGGGGAGGCTCATTCATGACTGACGGCGCCGCTGTCGAGACCCGCTCCGACACTCCTGCGGAGGCCCGTCCGGACACCCGTCCGGCGAAGATCATGTACGTGGCCGAGGCCACCGCGCACGGCGGCCGGGACGGCTACATCACCAGCCAGGACGGCCACATCGACCTGAGGGTCGCCATGCCCCCCGAGCTGGGCGGCGACGGCAACGGCACCAACCCCGAGCAGCTGTTCGCGGCCGGCTACAGCTCCTGCTTCCACAACGCGCTGGTCCTCGTCGGCCGCCGCGAGGGCTACGACCTCACCGGCTCCACGGTCGCCGCGAAGGTCGGCATCGGCCCCAACAAACAGCGCGGCTACGGCCTCGCCGTCGCCCTCAGCGTCTCCCTGCCCGTCCTCGACCAGGACATCGCGGCCAAGCTCGTGGACGCGGCCCACCAGGTCTGCCCCTACTCCAACGCCACCCGCGGCAACATCGACGTGACGATCGTGCTGGGCTGAGGCCCGCGACGGGACGGGGGTCTGGGGGAAGTCCCGCACGGCACCCGCGGGCCCCGGCCGGAGGAATCACCGGCCGTGCGTGTACGTTGCACCCGTCGTCGTGGCGAGTGAACGGAACGGAGCGCCGGCGTGGATGTGAACGGCACGGTCGCCGAGGGCTTCGAGCCGGTGCGGGAGGCGTTCCTCCGCAACTTCGAGGCGTTCGGCGAGAAGGGCGCGGCGGTCGTCGTCCTCCGGCACGGCCGCAAAGTCGTCGACCTGTGGGCCGGCACCCGCGACGTGGACGGCGACGAACCCTGGCAGCACGGCACCGCCCAGATCATGCGCTCGGCCACGAAGGGCGTCGCCGCCGCCGCGCTGCTGATGCTGGCCGAGCGCGGCGAGCTGGACCTGGACGCCCCGGTGGGCCGCTACTGGCCCGAGTTCAAGGCGCACGGCAAGGACGGCGTCCTCGTA
>NZ_LIRK01000152.1:2132-2505 GCF_001419765.1 Streptomyces torulosus | reverse complement strand
GCCTGCCGCCGGAGGCCGTGCTCACCGACCCGGACGTCACGGCGTCGTACGCGAACGACATGGCGAGCTTCTGCGAGGCCGGCGCCCCCGCGGTCGTGGTGCTGCCGCGGACGGTCGAGCAGGTGCAGCACGTGATGCGCACCGCCACCGAGCTGCGCGTCCCGGTGGTCCCGCAGGGCGCCCGTACGGGACTGTCGGGCGGGGCCAACGCCTCCGAGGGCTGCGTCGTGCTGTCCCTCACCAAGATGGACCGGATCCTCGAGGTCAACCCCGTGGACCGGATCGCGGTCGTCGAGCCGGGCGTCGTCAACGCCGCCCTCTCCCGCGCCGTCGCCGAACACGGGCTCGCCTACCCGCCGGACCCCTCCAGCTG
>NZ_LIRK01000152.1:0-2102 GCF_001419765.1 Streptomyces torulosus | reverse complement strand
CACCGCGTCGCACGCGGCGGCCGCCGCGTGCGACGCGGTGTGCCGGATCATGGCCGGCGGGCACGTCCCCTCGCTGCTCGAACTGATGGACCGTACGACGGTGAAGGCCGTCAACGACCTCGGCAACATGGGCCTGCCGGAGACCACCGAGGCACTGCTGCTCGCCGCCTTCGACACCCCCGACCCCTCGGCCGACCTCGCGGCGGTGGCGGAGCTGTGCGAGGCCGCGGGCGCCACCCAGGTCGTCCCCGCCGACGACGCGGCCGAGTCCGAACTGCTGCTCCAGGCGCGGCGGATGTCGCTGACCGCGCTGGAGGCGGTCAAGGGCACGACGATGATCGACGACGTGTGCGTGCCGCGCTCCCGGCTCGGCGACATGCTCGACGGCGTGGAACGCATCGCCGAGAAGTACGACCTGACCATCGGGGTCTGCGCGCACGCCGGCGACGGCAACACGCACCCCACCGTCTGCTTCGACGCGACAGACCCCGACGAGTCCCGGCGCGCCCGCGAGTCCTTCGACGAGATCATGGCCCTCGGCCTGGAACTCGGCGGCACCATCACCGGCGAGCACGGCGTGGGCATCCTGAAGAAGGAGTGGCTGGCGCGGGAGATCGGCCCGGTGGGCATGGAGATGCAGCGGGCGGTGAAGGCCGTCTTCGACCCGCTGGGCATCCTCAACCCGGGCAAGCTGTTCTGAGACAGCCGCCTCACTGGGCGAGCAGTTCGGCCAGCCCGTCGTCGATCCGCAGCATCTCGAACTCCGATCCCGGCGGCACGATCCGCAGGGTGCGCTCCAGCCAGGCGGACACGGCCGCGGCAGGCGCCTCCAGGAGCGCGTCCCCGTCCGGCGAGCTGAGCGCCATCAGCACGACACCGCGGCCCGACACCTTCGCCGGCCACACTCTGACGTCGCCGCCTCCGCACGGCCGGAACACCCCCTCCACCAGCAGCTCCCGCGCGAACGTCCAGTGCACGGGCCGGTCGGAGTTGATGTGGAAGGTGATGTGGACGGCGTACGGGTCGTCGCTGCGGTAGCCCAGCTTGGCCGGTACGGGGATGCTCTGCTCGGGCGACAGGACGAGCCGCAGCTCCAGCTCGCGTTCCACGACGGTGTGCCTCATGGTGGTCATTCCTCTCCGGTGCGGGGCCCGGATGCGGGCCCGTACGAGTGAGAGGGGAGCGGGGTCTTCTTCATTACGCGGGTCCGCGGAACTTTTTCCGACGAACGCGCCCACGGGCGTGCGACCACCGCGCGAGGACCGCGCGACGACCACGCGAGGACCGTGCGACGACAGCGCCGACGGGCGGGCGTACGGGCGTGCGGACGCCCCGTGCGCGGGTCCGGCCCGTAGCAGATCCCGTGCTCGAAAGGGGCGGGTCCGGCGGCAGCGGTCATGGGACTTGCCCCCGTCTGGTAGATGTGGATGCCCCCTCTTCCACCCCCGAGCAGATACGGGACGACGGACATGAGCGCCCCAACCCCGGCCCCCGGCGACGACAGGCCCCGCGAAGGGTATTACCCGGACCCCTCCATTCCTGGATATGTCCGGTACTGGAACGGTGCCGCCTGGGTGCCGGGTACGAGCCGTCCGGCGCCCACCGACGGCGAACCGCTCGCCCCGCCCCCCGGCTCCCCGGCCGTGGAGGAGACGGGCCCACACTTCTTCGACGAGGACCCCGAGCCGGGCGGGCCCGCCGGTCGGTCGTCCGCCGACTCCCTGCACGGCAACCGCCCCGAACCCGCCTCCGCGTGGGGCGCCGACCGCTCCCGGCAGACCGGGTTCGGCGGCGACAAGGACCGCCGGGTCTCCTGGGGTTCACCCCGGCCGGCCGGCCAGGGCCCCGACCCGCGGGTCTCGCTCGCGGCGGAGGCTGCCGACCCGGCCGCCGAGTCGGGCCGCACGGCGAGCACGGACGGCACGGCGACGATCCCGCCGGCGGACGACGAAACCGGCGCGCCCGAGGGCACAGTGGTCTTCCGCCGCCCCAACACCGTTGCGGGCGGGGGCGCGGAGGCGTCGCGGGCCGACGGCACCATGGCGTTCCACGCGAACTCCCCGGCAGCGGGTCCACAGGGCGCGGGTCCACAGGGCGCGGGT
>NZ_LIRK01000151.1 GCF_001419765.1 Streptomyces torulosus | reverse complement strand
CTCCCGGCCCCCGCTACCCCGGCGCCCCAGCGGCCCCGCGGCTCAACGGCCGAAACTCGCCAGCTTGGCCCGCAGCTGGAGCACCGACTTCGTGTGGATCTGGCTCACCCGGCTCTCCGTCACCCCGAGCACGTTGCCGATCTCGGCGAGGGTGAGCCCCTCGTAGTAGTACAGCGTGACGACGGTCTTCTCCCGCTCGGGCAGCGTGTTGATCGCCCGTGCCAGAAACCTCCGCAGCTCCCGGTCCTCCGCCACCTCGACCGGGTTGTCCGCGGCGGTGTCCTCCAGCGTGTCCATCAGGCTCAGCCGGTCACCGCCCTCGCCCCCGACATGCAGCAGCTCCTCCAGGGCCACCACGTTGGCCAGCGACAACTGGCTGAAGACGGAGTGGAGTTCGTCGACCGGGATACCCATCTCGGCGGCGACCTCCCCTTCGGACGGGGTGCGTCTGAGGCGGGACTCCAGGGTGGCGTAGGCCCGCTCCACGTTGCGCGCCTTCTGCCGCACGGAGCGCGGGATCCAGTCCAGCGCGCGCAGTTCGTCGATCATCGCGCCCCGGATCCGGGTGATCGCATACGTCTCGAACTTGATCTCCCGATCGATGTCGAACTTCTCGATCGCGTCGATGAGCCCGAAGACCCCGGAGGAGACGAAGTCCGCCTGCTCGACGTTGGCCGGCAGGCCGACGCTCACCCGGCCCGCGACGTACTTCACCAGGGGTGAGTAATGGAGGATCAGCTGCTCGCGCAGTCGTTCGTCGTTCGTCGTCTTGTACGTCCGCCACAGCTCGTCGAGTGTCGAGGGGGCGGGCGGGCGCACGGTGCCGCGAGCGGCGGACGGTACCGCCGCCCGGTCAGACCCGGAGGTGTGCTGGGGCATTCGTCGCCTTGTGCCGTTCTGCCGTGAACTGGGGGTGCCTGGGTGAGCTGTCGGTCTGATGTCGAGATGCCTGTCTGAGTCGGAATCCTCGTGAGCGTAGCGTGACTGGGGAGTCGCAGTGCGCGAAGGTCGAGGGATCACCCGCGCGCAGATACGTTCCGCTGGGAGCACCCCGAGGTCACGCCGGTCGCACTGCGTGACGGAGGCGCCGGGCCCAACTACCGGAAACCGCAAGGCTGTCGGCGTTCCCCCGGACGGCCGAACACGCACGGTCAACTTGGCCTCCGATCCGAAGAAACGGAGATCATCGCCTGGCGTGTCAACTTCCAGCTGTCGCCGTGTCGTTCGACGTAACCAAGTGCGCGGAGTTCGTACAGTCTCCCGACCGCGTCGTCCACGGTCGTTCCGGCGCCCCTGGCCACCGCGTCGACGGCCGCCGCGCCCCGCCCCGGCAGCGCGGCTAGGACCTGTCGCGCACCGGGTTCGAGCAGGTCACGCGGGAGGACCGGGCCCCGTTTGGCGGGCGCCAGCTCGCCCATGTCGCCGACAAGCTCGACGATCTCCGCGGCGTCCGACACGAGCACGGCGTCGCCGCGCAGCAGTTCGTGCACCCCCGCCGACAGGGCCGAGGTCGCCGGTCCGGGCACGCCCATCGTGAACCGCCCCAGCCGCTGCGCGGCCCGCGCGGTGACCAGGGCGCCGCTGCGGTGGGCCGCCTCGACGACCACGGTGCCTCTGGTGAGGGCGGCGATGACCCTGTTCCGCAGGATGAAGCGGCTCTGGGTGGGATGCTCCCCCGGCGGCAGTTCCCCCACCACGAGCCCCTGTTCGGCGATCCTGTTGATCAACTGGGCATGGCCCCGTGGATACGGCCGGTCCACCCCGCAGGCCAGCACGGCGACGGTGGCCCCGCCGACCCCGAGCACGCCCCGGTGAGCGGCACCGTCGACGCCGTAGGCGCCGCCGGACACCACCACCCAGCCGCGCTCGGCCAGCCCCGCCCCCAGGACGCCCGCCATGTGCGCCCCGTACTCCGTGCAGGCCCTGGCCCCGACGACGGCCACGGACCGCAGGGCCCACATCCGGGCATGGGCCGTCCCCCGCACCCAGAGCCCGACCGGCCTCCCGTCCCCCAGATCATCCAGTTGTCCGGGCCACTCCACGTCCCCGGGCACCAGAAACCTGACGCCGGCCGCTCGGGCCTGTGCGAGGTCTTCCTCCGGGTCGGCGCGTGCGGCGCGGGACCGCAGCCCCGCCCACCGCTTCTCCGACGCGCCCGGCAGCGGCCCACCACCCTCGGAAAGCCGCCGCGCGGTCTCTGCCGCTCCCAGTTCCCGTAGCCATCGCCCGGCGAGCTCGTCCCCGGGTTCGATGACACGGGCGAGGAAGGCCCGAGCGACCCGCTCGGCGTCCGAGTCGCCGCCACCAGTCATGGCCCACCCACCCGCGCGTCGCGGTGCTCCGGCTTCATACCAGGGCTCCGATCGCCATGGGCACTCCACGCGGAACGCCGGTGCGCAGTTGCAGAGCCAGGTTGACGTCCGCTGCATCGGGACGCTCGTGGCCGACGAGGTCCGAGATCGTCCAGGCGACCCGCAGAACCCGGTCCAGTCCCCGCGCCGTCAGGATGCCCCTCTCCAGGCTCCGCTCGGCCTCGTCCATGGCACCGGGCGCCGCATGCCACCTGCTGCGCAGCTCACGCCCGGGGATCTCGCTGTTCGTGCGCCACGGCGTGCCGGCCAGTCGCAGCGCGGCTCGTTCCCTGGCCGCGCGCACCCGGGCTGCCACCGTCGCCGTGGATTCGCCTCGGGCGCCTCGCTGGGTCAGCTCGGAACGGGTGACCCGGTCGATCTCGACACGCAGATCGACCCGGTCCAGCAGCGGCCCGGACAACCGGGCCTGATACCGGCGAATCGAGGCCGGCGGGCACTCGCACAGGTCGTCGGTCCGGGAGAAACGCCCGCACGGGCACGGATTGGCGGCAAGCACCATGAGGAACTTCGCCGGGAACCGGACGACCCCGGCACTGCGCGCGATCACGACGTGGCCGGCCTCCAATGGCTGGCGCAGGGCGTCCAGCGCCTGACTGCTGAACTCGGGAGTCTCATCGAGGAAGAGCACCCCTCGGTGGGCCAACGACACCGCGCCGGGCCGCGCGACGCCCTGGCCTCCCCCGACGAGGGCCTGCATCGTCGCCGAGTGGTGCGGCGCGCAGTAGGGCGCCGTATCGACCAGCGGCTTTCCCGCCGGCAGCAGCCCGGCGATCGAGTGGACAGCCGTGACCTCCAAGGACTCCTCCCGGCCCAGTTCCGGCAGGATGGCCGGCAGCCGCTCCGCGAGCATCGTCTTCCCTGCGCCCGGTGGGCCTTCCAGGAAGAGGTGGTGTCCACCCGCTGCCGCCACCTCGACCGCGGTCCGCGCCGCGAGCTGCCCGACGACATCTGCCAGGTCGTGGCCCTGGTCCTGCTGGGCGGCACCCGTGGTGTGCATACCGGTGGCGGCGCCCGTGCCTGGCATACGCAGCCCCGCCAGCAGGGGATCCGGACGTCCCTCGTCGGGCTCCTCGTCCGGCACGGGCTCATCGGCGAGCACGGCGATCAGTTGTCGCAAGGTGCGAACGCCCAGCACCGACACCCCGGGCACCAAGGATGCCTCCGCCGCGGAGCACTCCGGCACGACCACTTGTTCGTACCCGGCCTCTGCGGCGGCCAGGACAGCGGGCAGGATGCCCCGCACCGGGCGGACCCTCCCGTCGAGTCCCAGCTCACCGATCATCACGATGTCGGAGAGCACCCGTGGATCGATCCGCTCGGAGGCTCCGAGGACCGCGCAGGCGACCGCCAGGTCGAATGTTGAGCTGAGACGCTTCTCACGAAAGCGGCCCCCGGCGGTGTTACCAGCACCAGCCGAGGGCCTGACGGAACAGCCTGACGCAACAGGAGTCCGCTGTGATTCAGCTTCTCATGTCCCCTCGCACTGCCCGCACCGTGCGCGGCATCCTCGGCACGGTTGCCGACGCCGTCCGCTCCGTCGTCGCCCCCGCGACGCTCGTCGAGCAGACCGAAACGCCCGTCGTCGTCGAGGCCCCGGACCCGGCCGGCCTCTACACCGCCGACGAGATCCCCGCCGTCGAGACCATCGAGGCCGCCGCCCGCGAGTACGACCGCGCCGCCGACCAGGCCCGCCGCGCCGACCGCAGCAAGCGCGCCGCGAAGAAGGTCCTCGACAAGCTGCCCGCCGGTATCTACGGCACGTGGCGAATCTTCCGCACCCCGTCCTCCCGGCAGACCCCGGACCTCGCCGCCATCACCGCCACGTACAAGCGCCTCGGTCTCGGCCCCGTGCCGATGAAGGCATGCGCGCCCTCGCTGAAGGTCGAGCTGGTCGACGTCGTCCCGACCGCTGGCGAGGTTCTGGCGGGGGTGGCTGCCTGATGGAGAAGACCACCACGCCGGGCGCCCTGCCCCCGGCCCTCCCCGAGCCGAGCGGCCTCGACACCGCGATCCGTGTCGCGCAGCGCATGCTCGCCGACTACGGCAACACCAGCGGCTACGACATCTATGCCTACGCCCAGGCGCACGGCGGCCTCGCCGAGGCCCTGCGGATCCTGCTGCGCGCCCTCGACTCCGAGCCGGTTACCCGATCGGGGAAGCTGAACGACCTGGGAGAACGCTGCCCGGCCGCGCACCCCGAGGACCCCACCCCGTGCAGCGGCCCGCCCACCGTCACCGTCCTCGACGCCAAGAACGCCGGCGCGGACGGCTGCCAGCACCACGCCGCCCGCATGCTCGCCTCCCTCAACGGCGGACGCGTCTACGGCCTCCCCCACGCCACCCCCGGCACCGCCATCCGCGTCTTCAAGGCCGCCGCCAGCATCCGCCCCTTCTGCTGGGTCGACGGCCCCCGCACCCGCGACGAGCAGCTCTCCCGCGACGAAGTCCGTGCGAGGGGTGAGCAGCGGTGACCGAGCCCCGCACGATCACCGTGCACACCCTCGACCACGGCCCCGTCACCCTGCCCGAACCCGCCTGGTGCATCGGCCGCCACGAGGACGGCGGACACCGCGCCGACATCCTCCACCAGGGCCCGGACGTAGTCCTCGCCTTCCACGGCCAGCACATCACCGCCGCCAGCCTCGTCCAGTCCCCGTTCGCAGAGCACACCACCCCCGGTCTCGGGGGCCGTACGCCCGGCGTGTCCGTGTCCGCGATCGGCCGGACCCTCGACCCGGTCTCCGCGTACGAACTGGCGGCCCGCCTCGACGCGTACGCCGACCAACTGCGCGGCCTCGCCGACCAGCTCGCCACGGTCCTCGACGGGGGTGAGGTCCGATGACCGCCCTGACCGACGCCGAGCGCGCCGAACTGGCCCGCAAGGTCGCCGAGGCCAACCGGCGCACCCAGCAAAGGCCGCGCTGATGGCCGGCCGCTCCCGTATCGCCCGCCCGACCGAAATGGCCGCCCTCCGCGCGGTCGCCCGGTCGGCCCGGCGACTCCCTTCCGTCCCCGCCTTGATGGCCGCGCTGCTCGAAGCGAACGAGCGCCGTGACCGTGAAGGCGTCACCCTCGCCGCGCACCTCGTCGTGCGCGCCGCCGCCCCCACGGAGGTGGGCGAAGCATGAAGACCAACCCGTCACGGGCCCTCGCCATCGCGGCCGGCCTCGTCATCGTCGCGCTCACGGCCGCCGCGTTCTGGCTGTCGTACGCGCACCTCGCCGAGGTCGCCCTCGCCCACGGCATGGAGGACAAGGAGATCCGGGCGTGGGCCTGGCCCGCGACCCTGGATCTGTTCATCGTCGCTGGGGAACTGCTCATGCTCCGCGCCGCCCTCAAGGGCACCGTCGACCCATGGGCGATCGGCCTCACGGTCGTCGGCTCCGGCTCGTCGATCGCCCTGAACGTCGCCGGCGTCGGCCAGGCCGCCGAGCCGCTCGACTACGTGGTGGCCGCCGTTCCCCCGTCGGCCGCGCTCCTCGCGTTCGGCGCGCTCATGCGGCAGATCCATCAGGCCCTCGCGGGACGCGACCTGACGGACGTGTCCGGATCCGGACACGTCTCCCTGCCGGAGACCGAGCCCGAGGTGACCGCCGAGGTGACCGTGGAGCGCGTCGACGACGACCAGCCCCGCGCCCTCACCGAGGCCCCGGAGATCGTCCCCGCCGGTGTCCGCCTGCTTCCGATCGTGGCGCTCCCCGAGCCGAAGACGACGTACGTCTTCGACCACTCGCGGCAGAGCTGGATGCCGTCCGGGAGCACGAACGGATACATCGACTGGCCCACCCCCGAGGAGCCGGAGCCGGTCACCGACCCGTACGACGAGTGGTCACCCGCCCTCGACGACGAGGACCCGTTTGCAGATCACGCCGAGGCCGAGAAGGTGACCAGCGCGGTACCCGCTGACACCCCCCGCGAAGTGGTCACCCAGGTCATCGCCCTCACCCCGTCCGAGCTGCGGCGACGGGCCTCGAAGCTCAACCGTGAGCTGGTCGCCTCCACCGGACGGCAGGTGACCATCGACAAGCTTCGCGAGGAGTACGGGCTGAGCCGCCGTGAAGCGGCCGAGCTGCGGCGCGAAGTGGTCACCGCGACCCTGTTCACGGGGGAGGCCGGATCATGAAGCCGCTCGCTTACGGGGCCGTCCTCGCCCTGCTGGGGCTGCTCCTCGGGTTGCCGGTCACCGTGCCGTCCACGGTCGTCACGGCCGTGGTTGCCCAGCCGGTCATCCTGGCGTTCGCCGCCGGTCTCCTCGCCCGGCCGAGGAGGTGGTCGCGGTGACCGACCTCAACCCCGTGGAGAAGGCCGAGGCCGCGGTCCGCGCCGCCGAGACCGACACCGCGGCCGTGCAGCTGGCGCTCGCCGCGATGGAGCTGGCGAAGCTGGCCACCCAGCAGCAGGCGCAGGCGCCCGCACCCCAGTGCCAGCACGACCACCGCAAGGCCGGCCGCTCGACCGGCGAATGGATCGGCATCGCGTGCGCGGTGTGCGTTGGGGGCGTCGGCATCGCGTTCGCGTCCCTCGCCCTGGCGATCCTCGGCGGCGTCGGCGCGATCGTCGTCCTCGTCCTGCGGGACATGTGGCGCGACATGCAGCGCAAGGGCCGCTGACCTGCCCTTCCGTCCTCCGTCAACCGTGTCGATATGAGCACGGTTGCGGGGGCGCGGTGGGGCCGGAACAGCCGAGCCCACAACCCCCGGAGGAACCCGTGACCCGCCAGCAGCACATCGACCAGGCCACCACCGCCGCCAACCGGGCCGCCGCCCTCGCTGAGGAGACCGACAAGGCCGCCCACCACGCCGACCAGCGCGCCATCGTGTCCAACCTCGCTGCGGCGAGCACCGCCTGGGCGAACGCCGCCCGCGCGCACGCCGCCATCGCCGCCGTCATGGCCGAGACCAACGGGGAGAAGTGATGGCCGACAACCCCGACATCCGCTTCGCCGACTTCACCACGACGGAGAAGCTGCGGGTCGTCGCCCTGACCGCCCGCATGGCCAAGCGCGGCGCGGCCGGTGACGGCGTCGACATCAGCGACCTGAAGCGCAAGGTCGAGCGCATCGAGCGGCAGGCCGCCCGCCGCAAGACCAAGAAGTGACCACGCCTGGGGACGGCGTCCAGCCTCCACAGCAGCGCCGCCCCCAGGCCCCGAACGTCCCATCAGAACGACCGGAGAGACCATCGTGACGGACACCGTCGTATCCGCCAGCACCGACGCACCCGAGGCGCCCGCCGCCCCGGTGCCCGTCGACAACCCGAACCTGCCCAAGCCCGGCGTCACCGACGAGAAGCGCCGGCCGATCCTCCCCGCCTGGCTGAAGGACGGCACCGAATTCGGCACGGCCGCCCGTCACACCAGCAGCCGCCTCGGCTACGCCACCGCCTACCACGGGCTCCGCCTGCCCTGGTACGGCATCCAGTTGACCGTCATGGCCCCGCGCGGTGCCTGCCGCTTCGTCGCCGAGACGAACCGGTGGCTGTGGGACCGCGAGGCCGCACCGCTTCGCGGGCACGCCGTCCGTACCGAGGACGTCGAGGAGTACCTGCATCTGGCCCGGCTCCGCGGCAACCGCGTCCGACTTCGCGGCCTGGTCCTCGTCGTCGCCGCGGTGTTCGGCCTCGGCTTCGCCCTGTGGCTGTACGTGATGGCGCCCGCGTTCCTGTGGGCGTTCGCCGCTGGCGGGGTCATGACCCTCGGCTACTTCGGGCAGCAGCCCGATGCCCCCGTCATCGGGCCGGCCGTCATGCGCACCGAGTTGCAGAAGCTCACCGGCACGATCGTGCTGCGCGGCCTCGACTCCATCGGTAACCCGAAGATCTCCGCCGCGCTGAAGAAGGGCGGCGACATGGACGGCATGCGCTTCACCAGCGAAATCGTCCGCGACGGGCCCGGCTACCGCGCCGACCTCGACCTTCCCTACGGCGTCACGCCCGACGACATCATGGAGAAGCGCGAGCAGCTGGCGTCCGGCCTGCGCCGCAAGGTCGGCTGCGTATGGCCGTCCGGCGACGAGAACGAGCACGAGGGCCGCCTGGTGCTGTGGGTCGGCGACAAGCCGATGAACGAGACCACCAAGCCCGCATGGCCGCTGCTCAAGGACGGGCAGGTCGACCTCTTCCGCCCGGTCATCTTCGGCAACGACCAGCGGATGCGGTGGGTCGAGGTCACCCTCATGTTCGCCTCCATCGTCATCGGCTCCATCCCCCGCATGGGCAAGACGTTCCTGCTCAGGCTGCTGATGCTCATCGCCGCCCTCGACCCGCGCGCGTGGCTGCTGCCGTTCGACCTGAAGGGCACCGGCGACCTCCGCGCGCTCGAACCCGTCGCCCACCGCTACCGGGCCGGCGAGGAGGACGAGGACATCGAGTACATCCTCCACGCGCTCCGCGAGGTCAAGGAGGAGCTGCGCCGCCGGGCCAAGGTCATCAAGGGCCTGCCGCACGCCCGCTGCCCCGAATCGAAGGTCACCCCGGCCCTCGCGAACGACAAGAGCCTCGGCCTGCACCCCATCGTCATCGGCATCGACGAGTGCCAGGTCGTGTTTGAGCACGAGAAGCACGGCGCCGAGATTGAATCGATCTGCACCGACATCACCAAGCGCGGCCCGGCCCTCGGCATCATCGGCATGTTCGCCACCCAGCGGCCCGACTCGAAGTCGCTGCCCACCGGTATCTCCGCGAACGCCGTCCTGCGGTTCTGCCTGAAGGTGATGAACCACCAGGCCAACGACATGGTGCTCGGCACCGGGGCGTACAAGTCGGGGATCCGGGCGACCATGTTCAGCCGCCGCGACCTCGGCATCTGCTACCTGTCCGGCGAGGGCGACGACCCGCGCATCGTCGCCTCGGCGTTCGTCGACGCACCCAAGGCCGAGCAGATCGTGACGCGGGCGCGGAAGATGCGCGAGGAGTACGGCAACATCACCGGCCACGCCCTCGGCGAAGGCCCGTCCGCCACCGTCGGCATGGACGTCCTCGGCGACGTCCTGGCCGTCATGGGCCCGGAGGAGAAGGCCGTGTGGTGCGAGCGGCTCGCCGACCGGCTCGCCCAGCTCCGCCCCGACGTGTACGGCGAGTGGAAGGGCGAGAACGTCACCACCACCGTCAAGGCGTGGGGCATCAAGACCGACCAGGTATGGGGCACCACCGACGACGGCGAGGGCAAGAACCGGCGCGGCATCAAGCGGGCCGACGTGGTCGCCGCCGTCACCCGCCGCGAGGCCGACCGGCTCGCGGCCTGAGCCCCGAAACGGCCGCTAGACCTAGCACCCCGCCCCGCTAGGTCTAGCACCCCCACTAGCGCCCAATACGGCCCCTGAGCAGGTGTCTAGCGTCTAGCAGGGGCACCGCTGGAACCCCGGCAATCGGCCGGAATCGAGAGGGAGAGACTTGATGCTGATCGCTATGGCCGCGGCCGTCCTGTGGCTCGGCGGCTACGCCGTGCTCTGCGCCGTCCGCCCCTTCGCCCCGTGCCGCAGGTGCGGCGGCCTCGGCGAGATCGAGCACCGCGACAAGACCCGGATGTGCCCGCGCTGCCTCGGCAAGAAGCTCCGGCTCCGCGTCGGCCGCCGAGCCCACAACGCCTGGCGCCGCACCCACCAGGCCGGCGCCCGCTGAAGCACGACAACGGCCCCCGCCTCGATCGTCGAGGACGGGGGCCTTCGTCATGCCCGGCCTGGCGGCTCCGCCGGGGGTGCTCAGCCGCCAGGCCGGGGGCTCATACACGCCGGATGCGCGTACACGGTGACGCTCAGATCATGGGCCCCCCAGTAGCCGCGGGCTATCCCGGCGGGCACCCGCTCGTCGTCGAGGGGCAGGGAGCAGCGGAGGCAGCGGACACCGTCCCGTACCGGCCGCGACAGGGCCCACACCGTCGGCACCGTGGCCGCGCTCACGACTGCCCACCGAGCGGGACGAGGTCGAGGGCGTAGCGGCACGGCGCGCACGCGTACAGGCTGGGTGCGCCGGCCCCGGAACCCTGGTCCGCAGGGTCGCGTACCAGGCGCGCGGTGCGGGTGTAGCCCTGGTGCCACGCACACCACTGGAACGAGCTACCGGTCTCGGTGCTCTCGCGGGTCTCCACGGTCACCGCCTCTTCCGGGGGCGCGACGCGTGATGGCTCCGGATCTCGACGTTCAGATCCGACACCTTCGACATGTCTCCTCGCCCGCGGGCCTCGGCGCGCTGCTTCACGAGCGCGGCACACACCCCGCAGTCCTCGGGCGGCTGCGGATCGTCGAGGGGGAGGCCGAGAGTGATCGGCTGTTCCGCCGTGGTCTGTTGGGCCGGGCGGGTGGTAGAAGTTGTCATGTCGGCGCTCCTCGTAGCGTCGGCCACGCCTCGGGAGGCAGCCACCTCGCCGGGGCCTTGTCGTGTCTGCCGACGCTAGGAGCGCGTTGTGCACCACCTCCAGCAATGTGCACCGATGTACACGCGAGTACGAGGCGGCCTTGACCAGTCATCACCGTCACAGGACGGTGGTGTACATCGCTGAACACACCACGCGACGGAGGCGGCCGTGCACCTACAGTTCATCGGAATCGACCCCAACACTGGAGACGGCGAAAGCCCCACCGTGTGGGTCGACCAAGAGAAGAAGGAACTCGTACTCCAAGGCTGGAAGCCCGATCCCGAACTCGAAGCAACGTGTGCCGCGTTCGAGGTTCCCGGCCACGCCAAGGGAATCCCGGACCACGAGGCCGTCATCCGCATCCCCGCCAGGATGGTGGACATGATCAGGGAGGCGTGCGATGCCGTCGAGCGTGCCGACGTTCGATGAACTGCTCGGAGCGGCGCAACGCTCCGCCGTCCACCTGGAGATGCGCGACTCCTACGCCGTCGACTACGAGATGGGACCGTTCGCCGAATGGCGAGCAGGCTTCCGCCACGACCCAGCCGACCGGGCCTCCTGGTGGCGGCCATGGCTCGACCTCATCGAGGAGACCGTCGCCCGCGGGGTCGTCGTGCGCCGAGCCCGCATCGTCTCCGAACCCGTCAGCGAGTACACCCGCTTCCTGTACGACGGCACCTTCACCAACATCGCTGCGGGCGAGCAGGTGAGGTGGCTGCCCCGGCGCCAGGCATCCGATCTCGCTCTGCCCGGCAACGACTTCTGGCTGATCGACGACCGCCTGATCCGGTGGAACCACTTCACTGGTGAAGGCGCTTCCGGAGGCGGCGAGATCAGCGAGGATCCGGCCGCAGTGAAGCTGTGCGCCGAAGCCTTCGAGGCAGTGTGGGCACGCGCTGTCCCGCACGAGAAGTACACGATCAGCTAGCGCGAAGGTGACCAGGCCAGCTCATGCCCATCTCCCCGTCCTCATCGGCCCAGGCCGCCCGCGAAGCAGTCGCCGGGCGGCTGAAGGAACTCCGCGCCGACGCTGGGATCACCGGGTCTGAGCTGGCCGTGCGTTGCGGCTGGAGCCACCCGAAGACGTATCGGATCGAAGGCGCGCGCACGCCGCCCTCGGCCGACGACATCCGCAGATGGTGCGAGGCGTGCGGGGCGGCGGATCAGGCCGCCGACATCATCGCCCAGTCCCGCACCGCCGAGTCGATGTACATGGAATGGCGGCGCAAGGTCCGCACCGGCCTGAAGCAGCTACAGAACAGCTACGTGCCGCTGTACAAGGCGACGAAGCTGTTCCGGATCTACTCGCCCACCTTGGTCCCTGGCCTGCTTCAGACCGAGGGGTACGCGCTGGGGCTGCTGTCCTCGATCACCAGGTTCCGCGACATTCCCAACGATGTAGCAGAAGCCGTTGCCGCGCGGCTGGAACGCTCCCGCATCATCCACGAACCTGGGCACCGGTTCGCCATGGTCGTTGAAGAAGCAGTGCTCTACTACCAGTTGGGCGACAGTGACGCGATGGCCGCGCAACTCGGCTACCTGCTTACGGCCGGCGCGCTGCCGGCGGTCTCCTTGGGCATCATCCCCAGCGCGACACCGGACCGCCCTCTGTGGCCTCAGGAGACCTTCCACATGTACGACGAGGCGCTTGTCTCGGTGGAACTGTTGGCGGCCCGCGTCCAGGTCACGCAGCCCTCTGAGATCGCCCAGTATGCGAAGGCGTTCGAGCATCTGCGCGGTATGGCGGTGTACGGGGCGGAGGCGCGCGCCCTGGTCCTGCGAGCCATCGAGGCGCTTCGCTGAAGGGTCCGCAGTAGTGCGGACCCCTGGCGGTGGCCAGCGCGGTCGTTACGGCCGTGGAGGGGCGCGCTCCGACGCTCAGACCCAGGTGATGACCTCCGGGTGGTTCTTCGCCAGCATCTCGCACACCTCGGCGGCGAACCGGCGGGTCACCCGCGGCTCGGCCCACTGGTGCCCGGCATCGCACTTCACGAACGCCGCCGTCTCACTCGTATCCGACGTGTCCGCCGTCAGCTGCAACTCGTCGTCCCGCCCACACACGGGGCACTTGATGATGATGCCGGCCTTGAACATGGGCGGCATGGTGATGTCGGCGATCACGTCCCCGGCTCCTCTCCCCCGTGCACGTCCCGTAGCTCGTCGAGCCGCCCGTACAGGCTCGGGTCGATGTCGAAGGCATCCGCCAGCAGCTGCGCCCCGACATGGCGCGGCATTCCCGCTTCGAGCCACCGGTGCCCGGCGGGGCACGCCATGAACGAGGGCTCGTCGCTGTGGTCGTCGAGGTCGAGACCGATCAGCAGACGCTCCCGCTCCCCGCACTCGGGGCAGACGACTGGCTGTCCTGTGACGCCGATGGAGGGGCCGGGAAGGGGCCAGCGCAGGGCGGGCGGTTGGGTCGTCATGCGCGTGCCCTGTCGAAGTTCCGGAGGCCTTCCTTGATGTCGCCGATCAGCGTGTTGACGACCCGCTTCCGGTCGGCCGGGCTGGTCAAGTTGGCATCCCGGATCACGACGTCTCCGAAGGTCACGGTCAAACTGCCTCCGCTGCGGACCATGCTCCGGAACGCGGCGTGCTCCTCGGCCGTAAGGACAGCTTCCGGCTTCCCGGTCTTGTTGATGGCCATCGTCGCCCCCGGCTGAAGCAGGCCACCCGAATCGAACTTCGCGGCCGGCGCGAAACCCCACCGGCTGGTGAACAGGCTGTCCTTGTAGGAGCGGGCCCGCTTCCCGACGATGACACCGTCCCCGCCCCTGCTCTCGACGTTGACGCCTGCGATCGTGCCTGCGGTGTGGCCGACACCCGCGTTCGTGATACCGATCATGAACGGGGAGTTCAGGTTGCGGACCCATCCGGCGGGGCCGTTGTTCCCGACGAACGCGCCGGTCGCCCACCGGCGGTGCGGTCGCTGCCCACGGATCACGGACTCGATGGCGGACATGAACCCGGAGCAGTCCCACGAGGGGTTGCCGTTGCCGCCCCACTGGTACCGCTTGCCGTCCTGTGTGCGCGCCCACGACAACGCCTTCTGTACGCCGGGCCCGCCGACGGCTTTCTTGTCTTCCTTGGTGAACCAGCCCATCATTCCGTCGACTGCCTTGTT
Source organism: Streptomyces torulosus (assembly GCF_001419765.1). Taxonomy (GTDB): domain Bacteria; phylum Actinomycetota; class Actinomycetes; order Streptomycetales; family Streptomycetaceae; genus Streptomyces; species Streptomyces torulosus. The sequence continues at coordinate 37,869 of NZ_LIRK01000151.1, read as the reverse complement.
CGACAGGCCCCGCAGGAGGTTCCCGATGCCCGTGTTGGGGATGCGGGCGATGAGTGGGCGCACCAGGGACCGGAGTGCTTTCTGTGCGGCTTCTTTCAGCCCGCCGACGACGAGGTCTTTCGCCCAGGAGGCGGCGTCGCCGAGTTTGCCCAGCCCGGAGGTGATGTTGCCGACGATGCCGCCTTCGTCGAAGTGCTGCACCGGTCCCTGCTGACGGCGGCGCTCTTCCTGCCTGCTCGGGTTCCCCCCGGTCTGGGTGGGCCGGTCCTGGCCGAGCATCGCGTCGATGCCTCGGTGCCCGCCGAGTTGGGCGACCTGCTGCGTGGAGAGGATGCGTTCGCCGGGGGTGAGCATGGCGGGGACGGTGTCGCTGTTCCCGTGGCCGGGGACGACGCCGCCCTTGTTGAAGCCGAGCTTGATGGTGGGCAGCGTGATATTGGAGTTGATCTTTCCGGCGATGGCGTTCCACATGCGGCGGATTCCGCCGTTGTACACCTGGGAAACCACGTAGCGGACAGGGCTGGCGATCTTCCCCTTCACGCCGTCCCAGATCCGGCCCAGGCTGTCCCGCAGCGCCGTGAACGCGTCCCGCATCGCCGACTTGAAGGAACTGATCCGGTCGCGGATCGTGGAGAAGATCGACGTGATCTTGTCGCGGGCGCCGTTCCACAGCCCGTTCCACGCGTTCGACACCGTCGTCCGCAGGTTCGTCACGCTGTTGCGGACGGACTGCCACGCATTCGACATCGACGTCCGCAGCCCCGACCAGAAGTTGTTCCAGCGCTCCCGGATGCCCGACCACAAGTCGCGCCAGGTCTTGACGAGCCAGTCCTTCAGAACATTGAAGATCCGCTTCGTGTTCGTCCACAGCGACGTGAACCAGCGGACAATGTCCCGCACCAAATCCGGGATGATGCTGTGCCCGACCAGCACGTCATACAGCCACCGGAACTTGTCGACCACCCACTTCACGACCTCGGCGGCCTTCTCCGCGAACGTCGTCAGCCACTTCACGACGGTCGTGATGACCGGCACCACCGTGTTGATCGCACCAGCCAGCAGACCCGACATCAGGCCGGCCAGACGGACGATCAGCGGCAGCAGCGGCGTAATCACTTGCATCGCCAGGTTGATCAGCGCGGCGGCCATCTGCCCGAGGACCGGCACCAGCGGCGCAAACGCCTGGTACAGCGGCGTGAGGAGCGGCGCCAGTTGGCCGAGGAACTTCCCGAACGTCGCCACCGCCGGGATCAGCGCGGCAATCACCGGCTGAAGGCCCTTGACCAGGGCGCCGACGAGTGTCGTCACGATGTTCCCGACGACCGGCAGCACCGGCGCCAGCGCCTTCACCACCGTGCCGAGCAGGTCACCGATCGGCTTCAGCAGCGGCAGGACCATACGGACGACCCGCACGAGGATGTCACCGAGGTCGGACACCACCGGCAGCAGCGCGTCGATGATCGGGCCGAGGGCTTTGCCGAGGGTGTCGGCGAGGAGCACCAGGACGGGGGCGAACTTCCGGGCCAGCTCCGACACCACGGGGGCGAGCTTCGCCAGCAGCGGCAGGACGGCCTGGAGGACCGCGCCGAAGGTGATGGCGACGAGCTTTCCGATGTCGTTGAGGGCCTTGAAGATGCTCGTGAGGGCTTCTTGGATCTCCGGCATTGCGGTGATGCGCCGCAGTTCCTTGAACGTGGCGCCGAGCCCGCCGAGGACGTCGCCGGCGCCCTTGCTGGCGGCGCCCATGATGTTGCCGACGGTCCCGAAGACGTCCCCGAGGACCTTGCCGAACGCGACCGCCACGTCGAGGGCCTTGTTGATGGCCTTCTCCAGCGCCCCGGACTTGAACGCCTTATCGAGCTTGCCGCTGACGCGGGTGAAGGCGTTCCCGATCGCCGTCGAGACGCGCTTCATAGCGGGCGCGGCGGCGATGCCGAGCTTGACGAACATCTCCGAGAACTGGCCGGGGACCTTTTCGAGCGGCTTCATACCGGCCGTGAAGCCGTCGAACATGCGCTTCAACAGGCCCTGATTGGCGAGCCGCGTGAAGGTGTCCATCAGGCCGCGGCCCATGCGGTTGAGGACGTCGGCCATCCCCCCGAGCCCCGACCGCAGCGCCGGCAGCGAAGCCGTCGCCATGCGGGTGAACGACTCCCCGAGACCCCGGAATAGCCGGTCCTGGACTTCCATCCGCAGGGCCGAGAACGCCGGGCCCATGTCCCGTACGGCGGTGACGAAGCTCCGCGCGTTCGGCGACAGCTTCGCCATGGCCTCCGCGTACTTGTCGGTGGCCGCAGCGCCCCGCTCCGTCGCCGCAGTCACCGCGCGCTGCGCGTCAGCGAGGGACTCCTGCGCACTCCGTACCTGGCGGGCGGCGGCTATCTGCGCGTCGGCGACACCACGTTGCGCGTCGGCGAGGCGCTGCTGCGCGTCCCGTACCGCCTCGGCGCCGTCCTTGGCGACCTGCGCGGCCTCGACCTGCGCATCACGAACGTCCCGCGTGCGGTCCTTCACCGCGCGCTGTGAGCCGGCGAGCCTGTCCTGTGCGTCGCGGACGGTGTCGGAACCCTCGACGCCCGCCCGGTTCGCCTCGGCGGTCTCCTCGCGGAGCCGGGCCGTCTCCGTCTGCTGGTCACGCAGCCGCTGCACCGCGCGCTCGTAGTCGAGCTGGGCCTGCGCCAACTCCTCAGCGGTCGCCTTCGAGCCTTTGGCCTTGACCGCGGCAAGGTCCTTCTCCGCGTCCGTGACGTCGAGGACGGCCTGCCGCTCGTCCAGCTGCGCGCCGGCGAGGCGGCTGTTGAGGTCTTCGAGCTGCTCGGCCGCTTCCTTCCGAGCCTCGTTCAGGTCCTCTTGGGCCTGCTTGGCGTCCTTCTGTGCGTCGGCCAGGTCCCGCTCGGCATCGGCGACCCGGCGCAGTGCAGCCTTGCGGTCGGCGGCGGCCCGTACCTCGGCGTCACGGACGTCCTCGGCGGCGTCCTTCACCCGCGCTTGGGCGTCGGCGATCTGCCGGGCCGCGTCGGTCTCGGCCTCCTTCAGGGCGCGGGCGGCGCGGGCCACGTTGAGGTGCGCGGACTCCAAAGCGCGTGCAGCGCCAGCAACCTTGGCGCCGGTCTGGGTGCCTGCCTCGGACGCGGCTTTGAACGCTCCGCCGACCCCGCGCAGTCCGACGGCGAGAGCGGCGCCCATGGTGAGCAGCCCACCCAGCGCGGGAACGGCCACAGCGGCAGCAGGCCCCATCGAGACGATGGCCTGGCTGAGGGAGGCGACGGCGGGGAGAGCGGTGAGTGCGGCAGCGGCGAGGGCGGCGAACCGGGAGCCGAGCATGCCGACGCTGCCTGCCGCGCCCCCGGCGTTCGATGCGAGGTTGGTGAGGGCGCCGAGGCCCGACATGTTGGCGCGGACGTTGACGGTCCGGTCACGGGTGAGGAACCGCAGGCTGTTCGTGGCGGCCGTGGTGTCCGCGCGGGCCTGCACCGTCATGGTGCGCCGTCGGGTCAGGTTCGCCAGCGAGTCCGCGGCAACACGGGTGTCGACGTCGACACCAATCCGCACCTGACGGCGCTGAAGCAGATTGCGGATCTCCTGCGCAGCCACCCGAGTGTCGACCGAGGCGCGAACGTTGACCACGCGCTCGGCGGTGAGCCGGTCGAGCTGGGTCTGTACGCGGCGGTAGGCGGCGTCAGAGATCTTCGGCAGGACCGACACCTCGACGTCCTGCATCCTCAGCCGGGACAGGGCCGTCTTGTCGAGGTCGACGCGGACGTTCAGGACGCGGTCCGCGGTGATGCGGCCGATCTGGGCGAGCGCGGACCTGTCGTCGAGGACGACCTCGACGCCGACGGTGTTCTTCTTGTTCTTCAGCCGCTGCATCGCCCGGTCGTAGCCCGACTCGTCGGCCGTGACCTCGACAAAACCTTCGGCTATGCGAAAGGCGCCGGCCATCAGACGGTCACCGCCTGGCGGTCGTCGGCGAGGAGCACGTCGAGGCTGACGCCCACCGCGTCGGCGAGTGCGTCCGCGACGCTGAGCGGGGGCTGGGCCCGGCCGGTCTCGTAGTCGTAGACGACCCAAGGGGAACGCCCTGTACGGGCCGCGAGGTCAGCGACGGAGAGGCCGCAGCGGACGCGCTGAGCGCGCAGCAGCTGGCCGGAAAAGGAACGCACGATGGACCCCTGGCGGGCGTGAGGGCTGGCGGGAGCAGACGCACCGCGCGCGGGCCCGAGTGACCCGCCCGTCCTGCCCTGGCGTTCCCATCACGGTCTAGCGCTGGGCGGCCCCCATCTGGCCGTCCTGCTGTCGCCTGGCTCCGCCGCTCTGGCCCGTGGACATCGCGTCCGGGTGACCATCACGGTCATGGGTCTGGCTGCGGTTTCTCGGTCGTCCTACTTGGGAGGATACCCCAACGGCCCTACGATTCGTAGGCTAGAGGCGCATCACACCTTTGATTCGTTGCCTAGTGAAAGCTGTGGGACATGGCATCCACCACTTCCCCCCGCTGGTCACCGCTCCCGGCCGGCCTCGGCGCGGCACTGGTCGCCGCGCGGCTACGGGCGGGCCTGTCCCGCGAGGCTCTCGCGGAGGCCGCCATGACCTCGAAGGGGCTCGTGCAGGCCCTGGAGGAAGAAGTTCGTCCGCCGTCCGTCGAGGTGGCCGAGCGGATCTCGGCGACCCTACGGCTCGGCCCATGGGAAGACGCCGTGCTCCAGGCCGCGGCCGTCGAGGCCGACCGGCTCAGGAGCCGCAGAGGCGTGCGCCACGTTCACCGCAGAGGGCAGCCGGTGCCGTCGGAGGTTCGCGCCCGTATCGCGGGCGAGCGTGCGGCCGGCCGGAGTTGGCGGGCCATCGCCGCCGGGCTGAATGCGACGGGGACGCCGACCATGCAGGGCGGTTCGTGGTGGGCGTCCTCCGTGCGCAACGTCGCCGTCTACAGCCCCGTCCCGGCGACGGGGTTGTCCTCCCACCGGTCGGAGTCTTCGAGATAGCCGAGCAGGGCCTTGCTGCCGTCGGCCCATCCGCCATGCCGGCCGATCCGTACGAGGTCGTGACCGGCCTTGCGGGCGGCGGTGGCGAATCCGCGGCGCAGACTGTGGCCGGTCCACTGGCCTTCGAGGCCGGCCGCTGCGGCGGTCCGCTCGACGATCTGGGCAACGGCCTGCGCGGTGAGCCGACCGGACGGGTCACCGATCGGTACGCCGCGGCGGTACATCGGCGGCGCGATACGGCCGTGACGGTCGATCCGGACGAACAGCGGGCCCTCAGTCCGGCCCACTTCCGCCAGGGCCTCCCGCAGGGCACGGACGGCGCGCACCGGGCAGGTGGCGAGGTTGCTGCCATACGGCACGGCGGTGTCGCTGAACGCCTTGATCTTCTTGCGATAGAGCGAGGCTTCGATGCCGTGCTCGGACTCGGGGACGTCGGCCAGGTCGAGGGCGACCAGCTCCGAGACGCGGGCGGCCGTGGCATACCCGAGCAGCAGAAGGGCGGCGTCCCGCTTCCCGATCAGCGTGTCCCGGTCGAGGGTGGCCAGCATGGCGCGGAGCGCGGTCGGCACGGCTGGCTGCGCGCGGCGAGGCTTGGCGGCGGGGTCCTTGGCGAGGGCGAGCCGGTCGCGGTAGCCGCGCAGGATGATGCGGGCCCCCTTGGTCGACGGCGGCGGGACGTTCGCGGCGGAGTGTGCGGTGCGGATGGCGGCGACGGCCCGCTCGATGCTGCTGGGCGAGTACGGCCGCCCGGTCCGGGGGCGCGGGATGGTCGTCAGCGCGGCGACGTACTCGACGACCGCCTCGGGAGTGGCGGGCAGCGGGGTATGTCCATTGCTGGCGCACCAGGCGGTGAACTCGGTCCAGTCGGCGGAGTAGGCGCGCCGTGTTGAGTCGGCGGTGCCGGCGGCGAGGGCTTCGCGTGCGGCACCGGAGAGCGCGGGGCTCTCGTTAGAGACGACGGCCGCAAGGCTGTTGTCGTCTGTCATCCGTTGAAAGCTCACCCGTTGAAAGATCTGGCCGCCGGAAGCGGCGGTCGCAAGGCTGTTGCCGGATGCATCTACCCCTGAACTCTGGCTCATAAGAAGGAAGATTATCTCTAGTCAGGACTGCGAGGACTCGACTCCGGGACCCCGTCACGCAGTTGTTACGGCTACGCGTGACAGACGCCTCCTGCCCGAGTAGCGTTACGGCTATGAGTGAGGAACAGTCTCCGGCCGTCTGCCCAATGTGCGACGCCGAGTTCACCGGCTCCGGCTTTCTCGTCGAGGGCAGTCGATCCAAGGGGCGCCGGCGGTGGGGCGTACGGGAGTTGATCTGTGAGCCCTGCTTCCGGCGCGGCTGGCTCACCATGGACGGCCGATCCGTGACGGCCGCCGCGACAACCCGCCAGCGCCCGCACTTCGAGTGGTACCGCCTCGTCGGCCGGGGCGCCGAGCAGCCGCCAGCGCCGTGCGCGGCGTGCGGGCGTCTGGTCGTCCGGGCCAGCGACCCGCTACTGAAGCGGGTGACGTGCTCGCATTCCTGCTCTACGTCCCTCACGCGTAAACGTAACGGCGGGAAGGGGAGCGGCCAGCCGTGCGAGTCGTGCGGCGAGCCAGTGACGACCGGGCGGGCGGACTCCCGGTACTGCTCGCCCGCTTGTCGTCAGAAGTCGTACCGGCGGCGAAAGTCTCACGCGTAGCCGTAACGCGACGGTGCCCGGCCACCGAGCTGGCGACCGGGCACAATTCCGCAGATGATGAATTCAGGCGGCCTCCGGCCCGTCACCTCCACGGGCACGAATCGCATACCAATCCGCGGTCTGCATCCCGCGAGGCTTCGCCGACTTCCGTGGTGCCGTCATCCGCTCGACGATCAGGTCCGCCGTCGGGGTCACGTCCTCGATCACCTCCTCGGGCTCCGGCTGGCCCAGGGCACGGGCCGCGTGCCGCTCCGCAGGAGTGGCCCTCCTGGTCCTCGTCTTCCGCTCCACTGCTGCTCCCCTCAGCCCAGCTCGGGCACGGCCGGCAGGTTCGTCAACGCGTCCGCGATCACCCGCAGACGCGCCACCGTCGGCGACGTGGACCGCTCGTTGGCCTTGAAGCCGACGCCGCCGGGGTTGTCGGCCTGAAGGGCGTGGTCGGCGAGCAACTGAAGTGCAGCCTGCGCCTCACCGATCGCGCGAACGAACTTGGCCGTCGCGTACGCGTAGTTCTCCTCGTGGTGCTGCCGGTCGGCCCGGCTCGTCGACGCGGCCCTGTCGTACAGGTCGTGCACCGCCGTACGCACCGTGTCGGCTGCGGCCCGCTGCGCGTCGAGGTCGTGGGGCTTCTTCTCGCGGGTGGTGGCCGCGGCCTTGACCGCCTTCTCTACGGCCTCCACCGCGGCGAGGGTCTTGGGCGGGACCGTGCTGCGGTCGAGGGGGAGGACGAAGTGGTGCGCCCGGTCGCCGGGGATGACGGCCTGGAAGGCGGATCCGTTGAAGTCGGTCACGGTGTCTCCTGCTCTCGTTGGTACGGGGGTGCGGGTTGGCTGGTGGGTCATGCGCCGGATGCGGCCCACGACGTGTTCTCGACGGCCTCGGCGACGCGGGCCAACTTGGCGGCGTGCCTGCGGGCAAGCCCCGCGCGGCGGGCGGCGGCCAGCTCGGCGCGACGCCGCTTCTCCTGCTCGACCTTGCGCTTGGCCGCGGCGATCCGGGCGGCTATCTGTTCCTCGACGTGGCTGGTCACGACGCTTCACCCCGTAGTTCGGCCTCCGCGCGCGCGTTCCGGGCCTGCGCCGCGGCCAACGCCTCGGCGTACTCCCGCCGCCATTTGGCGGCCTCCGCCGGCGTCGCTACCCGGTGCTCGTCCAGCGGCGGCGCCGGCATCCCCAACCGCTGCTTCGCCTTGACGGCGAGCCGGTAGATCTCCGGCAACTCGACCGTGCCGAGACCGCAGGCCGGGCCGTGATGCACGCACATCGGCGGGTCGGTGGACTTCGGCGCAACCTCTTCCAGTCGTGCCAGCCGGGCTCCGAGACGACGGTTCATGCGACGGTCCTTCCATCCGGGTTGACTTCGAGGGCGGCCTCCAGGGCCGAGATCCGCTCGGAAAGCTCCAGGTGTTCCGTGAGCGAGGGCAGGCTGCCCAACAGCACGGACGCGGCCCGCACGCGGACGTTCGGGGAGTCGTCGGCGAGGGCGGCGTGCAAGGTGGCGATGGCGTCGCGGCTGGCGGCGGCGAGCGCCCGCACGGCCTCGTCGAGCAGTGCCCGTCGGGCCGCGTCCACCTCGGACTTGAAGTCGGGCTGTTCGGCCCACCGTCGGATGGTGCGCCCGGACACGCCGACCGTTTCGCCGACCTTGTCACTGTTCGTGCCGCGCGCGAGCAGGATGACGGCCTGGGCCTTCGCGTCGAGTTCCGTCAGGCCATTTCTGGTCATGGGCGGTCACCTATCTGTCAGGTCGGGCCCGGCCGCCGTGTGGACGACCGGGCCGAGTGCGGTCAGACGAACATGACGAGCTGCTCGCCGCGGCCGGTGAAGACCGTGGCCTTCCTCGTCGGTGCGGGCTCGGACTCGGGGACGTCGAGCCGGTTGGTGAGCGTGCGGATCTCGGCGCGGATCTTGTCGGCCTTCTCCGCTCGGAATGCCACGAAGCAGCACGGCTCACAGCCTGTTGTGATGCCGCGCCGCCAACTGCGGTGCTCGGTGCAGAGGACGTTCAGCTCGGGGTGGGAGCCGGGCGCCTTGAGCGTCCAGACCTTCAGGTCGCCGCGGAGGTCGCGGAGTTCTTCGCGGATCTTCTTCTTCTCGTCGCGGGTGATGGTCACCGGTTCTCCTTCGGTGTGATCCTGGTGGTGGTGGCCGCGCCCAACTCGGATAGGCGCGGCCACCGATGCGTGCGGGGTCAGGCGGTGGACGGGGTCGAGAGTTCGGCGTGCCGCGCTGCTGTGGAGTCGGAGAGTTCGGCGAGCAGCCGGTAGACGTTGCCGTCGTTCGGACGGGCGAGGTGACCGGCACGCATGTGGACGAGGGCGCTGACCTCGCTCAGGGCGCCGGAGACGGAGAAGCCGCCAGGGCTTCGGGTGCAGCCCTTGAAGGTGCCGTTGTCCAGCTGCGCGAGCCGCTTGCGGGTGTTCTTGGCGCGCAGGAGGTGGCCCTTCCAGTAGTCGCTGTTCTCGTCGCCGGTCTCGGCGAAGGGGGTGGCGCGCTTGATCTCGTCGGTGAGGTCGGCGCGCATGCCGGGGTAGGCGGTGTTCCAGAGGTCGGCGATGTAGGTGGCGGTGGCTTCGTCGATCCAGTGGTTGAGGTTGCGGATGTCGGTGCTGGTGATGGTCACGGTGCTTCTCCTTCGGTTGGGTTGGTCGGCCGCCGGTCGGCGGTCGGAAGTCAGTGGCGGGTGTTTCATCTGAAACAGTCGGGCTCGTCGTCCTGGTCGTGGTCCTCGTCGAGGAGCTGCTCGTCGTCGGCGCCGTACGGGCCGAACGGACCGGTCTGGCCCGGACCCTTGGCGCCGACCTGGGGAGCGCCGCCCTTCTGGCGGTACGGGAGCGGGATCACGGCTTCGCCTCAGACTCAGCGGTATTTCCCCGTGCGGGCGGCATGTTGAAGAACATCCGGTAGTCGGCCTCGGCCGCCTCCAGTTCGCTGGCCGTCGCGCCGTGGTGCCGCGCCCGAACCGCGTCGAGGACGTCTTCGAGGGTCGGTGCGCCGTGGACTGCCAAGTCCCACATGCGGATCAGGTTGTGCTCGTCTGTATCGAGCGACTCCGCTTCGAAGTTGTGGAGGTTCTGCCGGGTGAGGGTCGTCCACCTGATGCCGTCGTCGTTCTCGACGGCTGCCCAGCCGGGCATGAGCGAGAAAGTGACGCCTTCCTCGTCGTTGAACAGCACCCACACCGGGCGGGGTGCGGGGTAGAAGTCGATGTCCTTGGGCATGGGGGTCTCCGTTCGGATCGGGTTTCGGCAGTGTGTGCGCTCGCCTCGACTCTCAGTGCAGTCATGCAGTCATGCAGTCGTGCAGTCATTGACTGCATCCCTTTTTCACCGTCCCTCGCGGTACGCGTAACCACTACTGGGGCAATTTGTCCGCATATGTAACCTGTATGGAATCCCGAGTGTGACGCTCCGTGTTCTCCGGTTACTCGGATTCCTGGATTCATGACTGCACTGGCCGACGCGATGACTGCACGACTGCACGACTGCATCGGAGCAACTTGTTTGAACAAGTTCGAGTGTGAAGGGCGAGCCGGCGCCCACCCGCCGGGAGCGCTAGACAACCGAGAACACCCCATCGCCGTCGATGCTGACGATGCCCGAATCGGATGCGTACCGGGCGACCGCAGGCCACACCGGCGCGTCCGCCCCCGTCTCCTGGTATGCCCTGCGGTCGGCGCCTGTGATCAGGCCGCGCTGAGCGTCGCTGGAACGCATCGGACCCTTGGCCTGAAGCTTCCGAGCGAGCTTGCGTGCCAGCCGAACAACGACAGGATTCGCACCGGTCTCCACTTCGATCTCCGCCGCCTTCACGGCCCGGCTCGTTGCCACCGCGTCCGCCCTGCGCGCCTCCGCTGCCTGTCGTACCTTCGTCTCGGCGAGCGCCTCGATCATGGACCGCACAGCGGCGGACACGCCCCACAGGTCGTTCGCCATCTCCCAGTGGAGTCGGCGGACGGCCGTCTCCCCGTGAAGGAGCGCGAACACTGCTGCGGTCTTGGCGAGTTGAAGCGGCCGGTGCTTGTCGAGCGGGTGCACGGTCGTTTCCCGCGACTCGCCGTCCGCGATCATCCGGGCGATCTCACGCTGCGCCGCGACGGGCAGCCGGATCACCACGTCGCGGAGGTTCTCGGCGAACTTGGCGACCGTCATTCCGTTGGTTCCCGGCGCGATCAACTCGGCGACGTGCACAAAGTTTTGCTGCCTGTCGTCGCCGTAGTCGTCCCAGTCCGCATCCGTGATCTCGGTCCGGTCACGGGTCGCCTCGATCTCTTCCTCGGACCGGTAGGCGAGCGTGAACAGAGTCCGCTGCGGCAGGCCGATGCTGCCCGTAGCGAGCAGTTCGGCCGCCGGTTCCGGCTGGAAGGTTGCGAACATCGACATGGTGTAGCTGTCCGCATCGAGACTCCGCCGCAGTTCCTCGGTGGCGTTGGACTGCCGGTGTTCCTCCCCAATCCAGCACTTGCACAGGGTTCCGGGGATGTCGGCGCCGTGCTTCGACTGGATCGCCGCCATCATCGTCGACCCTTCGTCTTCGGTGGCGTACGCGCGGGTGGCGACCTGCGTGAGTCGCTTCTCCTGCGGCTTCCCCTTCGCGTCGGCTTCTTCGTCGAAGTCCGGGTGCCCGAGCTGCACTTCCTTCTTCGCGAGGAAGGCGGCGGTGATGCCCCGACCGGTGCTGATGCCGATCGACACGAAGTCCTCGCCGAGGGTCTTGTAGTCGAACGGGACCAGCTTCCTGCCGGTCTTGTCGCCGCGGCCCTTCCCGGACCCTGATTCGCCGACGCCCGCGCCAAAGACGCTCAAGGTGGCAGGGTCACCGGCGCCGGTGGCTACGCGGACGGTTGGACCGCACAGCGCGGCGATACGGGTGAGGACGATGACCATGAGCATTTCCGGCGAGTTGTGCCGTCGGCGGGCTGCCTCACGGATGGCGGTGAGCTGCGTGCTCTTGCTCCAGAACGTTTCGGGAAGCCGCATGTTGGGCGACTCGGACAGCGTCGCCAGCCCCTGGGTGGGCTCCGGCTTCCGCGTGCTGTCGTCGGCGCTGTGGTGGCGTACGGCGTTGAGGCCGGCATCTGTCGGGCCGCGCTGCGCAAGGTAGTCGTTGAAGGTGGCGGGTGCAGCTGATGGTGCTTCCACGGGCACCAGGTCTTCGAGGGTTCCGCCGGCCGCGACGTGGTCGGTGATGTCCTTCGCTCGGTCGGAGACGAGAACGCGGTAGCCGATCCCGTGCCGGTCGAGGGACGCCGCGACAGTCTCGGCGTGTGCCAATCCGGACTCATCGTTGTCGGCGATGACAATGACCTCGACCGCGCCCTTCAGCGACTGGGTGTAGTCATCGCTCCATCCCATGCCGCTACCGCCGGGCATCGTGGTCGCAGTGATGCCCATTGCGGCGAGGGTCTCGACGTCCTTCTCGCCCTCGGCGACGGCGACGATCTCACCGGCCTGCGCGGCCTTGATGACGCCCGGCAGTCGGTAGAGGACACGGCGGATACCGGACGTGCCGTAGTAGCCGTCCGCGCTGATCTGCTGGAAGGTCTTCTTCTGGCCTGGGATCTCGATCCGGACGACCTCGAAGAGGAGTACGCCGTCTTCGTCGCAGTACGGGTAGCTGGCGGTCTCGCCACGAAGGGGCCTCTTGGCCTTTGTGCGCGCCCGTGGGGTCTTCGGCCGGGAAGGCTTCGGCCGTGGCCGGGGCAGCGCCGTGGACGGCCCTTGGCCGCGCTCACGTGGCTCGTCGTACAGATCTGCCGCAGTCCATCCGATCGCGGTCAGGTACTGGTCGTCGCCGTCGCACTTGTGGCAGTGGATGTCGACCTTGCCGTCGCCGCGCCGCACGGACACGGTGTCGGGGCTGTCGCCGTCGTGGCACAGGCCGCGGGTGCGGAAGCTGTCGCCGCGGTCCATGCGGGGCGGCTCGCCGAGGTCGCGCAGGACGTCACGAAGTCTGTCGATGGCGGTGTAGGCAACAGTCGTCACGCCGTACCGCCGGGGGTGTCGTTGTTGATCAGTTGGCTAACGCGGTGGATTGCCCGGCTTCGGGCGGCAGCTGCTTTGCGGCGGCGCAGGGTGATGCGCGCGGCGGCTGCTACGGCGATCAGGTCCAAGTCGGACTCGTCGAGGTGACCGCTTCGGCAGTCCTTCAGGTCGGTGTCGAGGCCGTGGACCAGCTCTCGCAACGTCTCGTCGTCGAGATCTGGGATGCGGGCGAAGGCCGCATTCAGGTCCAGGCTGGTGATTCCCGCGGTGGTGCCGTCGGCGGATGCCGTCGGCTCGTTCGTGTTCACGTCGTGCGTGTCCTGTCGCGAGCAGCGGAGCCGGCCAGTGCGGGTTGATTTGGAAGGAAGGCGGCTTCGCGAACGGATGGGAAGTGCGGGTTGTGGTGTCCGGCCGCCGCACCCTCGCCCGGCCACGAGCGGGGCGGCGGGTGCGGCGGCCGGACGGGACATCACGCGCAGTCGGCCAGTTCGGCGAGTTCGCGGATCCGGCGGGGCGCGTCGAGTGCGGCCGTCCTGATCGTCTGCGGGTCGGCGCCGCCCTTCAGGCCATCGGCCAGCAGGTCGAACAGGTAGCCGTATCCGTCGCCCGCCTCGATACGGGCGTACTCGACGGCGGTGAACGCCCACAGCCTGTCGGCGACGGCGGCCTGCATGGTCTTGGCGAACTCCAAGTCCACGCCCGCGAACTCCGTTGGCAGCGTGGGCGTGATGTCGTCCCAGAGTTCGGCGACGGCGTCGCACATGTCGTCGAGCCTGGCGGCCGGGTTGGGGCTGGTGATGGCCTGCGCGTAGCCGTAGCGGGCGATCCAGAGGGCGGCGGCGAGGGCGGTGGTGCGCTGCTCGTCGAGGAACGCGGTGACCGTCATGCCCCGCTCGGCGAGGTCGGCGCTGAGCCGGGTCTCGGCGTCCTCGCGGCTGATCATCCGGTGGTCGTAGGCGGCTTCGATGTCGTAGGTGCCGCCCTTGAGGTACGACCACTGGATGGTCAGGCTGCCGTCGTCTTCGAGCTGGCCGGGGCGGAGCATGACGGTGACGGGCTTCAGTCCGGCGACGCGGACCTTGCGGCTCTGACCCGCGAGCATGCACGGGATGTCGGCGGGGGCCGGGGTGGTGCTGGGGAGCGCAGCGTGTGCCATGCTGTTCACATCCGTTCTTGTTGGGGCCCCGGCTGGCTGTGGAAGGTCTACGCCGGGGCTTCGGCGTTTCCTGGGATCGGATAGGCCCCCGGCTACAGGCGTTGGCGCGCCTGCTGGGGGCCGCTTTCATGCGGCGCTCTGCCGAGACACCGTCGGTGCCGTGTCCTCCGTGTGGAGCAGGATCTGGAGGCGGGCCTTCTGCTCGGGGCTGAGGGGCGGCGCGGTAGCGACCAGGTCGGCGATGCTCTGCCAGTAGGTGGCTTCACGCTCGTTGCCCTGCTCGCGGGCGATGCGAGCCCGCTCCGCCGCCCTCACGCCGCCTCCCTGAGGGTGCGGATCGCTTCGACGTACCGATCGAGCAGCACTCCGCGCGGGGTGCGAAGACCGGCTTCCCAGTGACTTACGGCCTGACGGGTCGCGCCGATGACGTCGGCGAGTTCCTGCTGCGAGAGTCCGGCCTTCTCCCTGAGCTCCCGGCGTTCGTCCGGGGGCGGCAGATCGAGGTGGACACGCAGCCGTGAGCGGATTTTCTCCGCTACCGTTGCGGTCATGTAGCCATGTAACCAGAGATGGTGACTCAAAACAACCACCTCACCCGACGTGGTGTGAGTTGACGCCCTGTTTCCCCCGTAGACATACTCACCAGGTGTCTAAAGGAGACGTGGTGACAAGCGCGCCCGGGGCAGAGCCGGCCATTCGTGTCTCGTTGAGCGCCGACGACGAGACCGACGTGGTGGCCACCTTCAAGTGCGAATCAGATGCTGGCGAGTGGTTGGCGTCCGGGGACGTGAGCCGCAGAGAGCAAGGCCTTGTCATCTCCCGGCTCGAAGTAAGCCCGGGCCCCAACGGCATCGGGGGCGTGACCGGCGGAATGCTGCAAAAAGTCCCCGTCGGTCACATCTTGCGCCACGTGCGGGCCGAACTGGGGCCCGACTCTGGGCCGCCGCCGACCACCTTTGAGGACACACCGCTTGTGCGTCGCATTCGCGAGGGCGGTCGAGTGACACTCAACGACGAACTGCTGCGTGAGGTGGCACACCGGTACTGGGTCTACACAGGACCGGGTCAGCCATCAGGCGCCATCAAGCGCCTTGCCGCAGACTTCCAGCGCCCTGAAGAGACGATCCGCACATGGGTAGCCAGGGCCCGCCGCGAGGAATGGCTAGGACCCAGCGTCAAGGGCCGAGCCGGCGCCGAGGCTGGCCCCAAGCTCAGGTATGAATTCGAGATCGGCTTCCGCTGAAGGACTCACCAGATGGCCCGGCTGGGGACACCCCAGCCGGGCCATCTTCACGTCTCGTCGGGGGAGTCTCAGTTGGGTGTCTTCCACTTGATCCGTACGTACTCCGGATCGAAGTACACCTGCCCGGTCCCCGGCTTGAACCCCTTCGGCCGACCCCGCCGCGACGGCAATACGGTCACCTCCATGATGGCGTCGAGGATCGCCCGCTTCCGCTCCAGCGTGTACCCCTCCCACGCCTTCCCGATTTCCGGGGTGCCGAGCGGTAGGCGGGCGAGGACAGGCACCGTGGCCCGGCGCTCCATCTCCGCCTCGATCTCCGCCAACTTCGCGCGAGCGCGGGCCGTGCCGTCGATCATCTGCTTCCGGGTGATCAGATCGTCGGCGTAGTCGGCGGAGTACTGATCGAGCTTCGCGCGCAGCGTGTTCGCCCTCGTCGCCAGGTGCTCCGTCGACTCACCCTTGTCCGGGGTCGGAGCGAACAGACTCACGGCGTCCGGACTGCTCAACCGCTCGACGACCACGGCTTCAACGTAGCCATCCAGCAGCTCGGCGGTACGCGTGACGTGGACGGCAGAGCGGCACCGGTAGGCCACGAGGTGCTTCCGCTCGGCGCCAGTGCCTGAGGTAGAGCAGCGCAGGGTTTCGCGGCACCCCCGCCGGCCTTCTGGCTCAGGCTCAACCTTGGCCGCCTTGAGCTTACCGAAGGACGCTTCCAGCTCTGGCGGGGTCCACCGCTGCCCGCCTGGGGCCTCTGCGGCGGCGTACAACGGCCACGCCATCTCGTCGTCGGTGTACTGGCCCGTGTGCACGAACTCCCGGCCGTCTGCGGCCCTGTAGAGCGTCACGAGCGCTCCGCAGCGATAGATGCCCGAGCCGAGCCACTTGCGGGCGTTGCCGGGCGTCGTACGGCGCTCCGGCTGTTCCAGGATGCCCTTGACCGCCCGCCATTTGTCCTCGGTCGTCAGAGGCGGCCAAGCGGCCTTGCCGACGATCTCCCCGCGGTGGTCGATCAGGCCTGCGTTCCGTGGCCGCAGCAGTGTGCGGCGCAGCTCGGTCGCCTGCCACTCGCGCGCGACCGGCTCTGTACGGCCGCCATCCTCCGTCCGCTTGCGGCGGGGCACCGTGCGCACGCCCTTCTCAGCCCACTCTCGGCAGACCGAGCGCAGCGAGTCGCCTGCGATGATCGCGTCAATGGCTTTGCCGAGGTGCCATGCCTCCGATCCTTCGGCGATCTCCGCCTCGGCTCCGCACTCGCCGCAGGTGGTGGTGACGATGAAGTCGCCGGTATCGGGGGCGTCCTCGCGGTCGATGATGAAGCCGTCCTTGGCGGGGCACTGCGGGCACCGCAGCGAGCGCGGTGTGACGCCGTCGCGCTCGTACCCGAAGGGCCGCGGGCCGCCTCGGTAGGTGCCCTCGCGGAGGTTGTCCTTCTTGGCGTCCCGGACGCGCTCGGCGATCTCCTCGGCCTCGTGCTGGTCGTCCACTGCCTTGCGGCGGGCTTCGCGTCGGCCGTCGGCGGTGGTGAGGTCGTAGGTGCCGCCCTTGACCGTGGCGACGAGGAGGTTCTTCTCCTCGACGAGGTCCAGGAAGTCGAAGGCTTCGCGGTAGCGGCGCTGGAGACGCCGGGATGTCAGGGCTAGGACGCCGTCAGCCTGCCCGGCGCGGAGCATCTTGAGCATGCGGTCGTACTTCGGGCGCGGCTTGCCGGAGTATGCGGAGATGTCGTTCTCCACCAGGACCTCGACGACGTCAACGCCCAGTTCTTCGGCCAGTTTCCGGCAGTCGCGTTCCTGGCGTCTGACGCCGTAGCGGCGGCCTTCACGGTCGTCTGAGATCCGGGTGTAGATCACGACGCGGCGCCGTGCGCCGTTGGCAGGCTCGGTCTTCATAGCGGATGAGGGTAGCGCTTAAAGGCGTCCTGTCGTAGTGCTTGACAGGTCGAAGCCGCTGCCCGCCTTGGGCACCGACGCGGGACTCAGGCCCACCGTCAGCTTCTTCTGGGGCCACTCGGCGCCGGAATTCACCACCGCCGCCCTGACCCGGTCCTTGCTCTCCGTCAGGCTCTTGTCCGGTAGGCCCACCAGCGTGAACGCCGCAACGCCCGGTTCGAGGTCCGCCTGGACCTCGACGACGACGCCCTCCACGCCCACGAGGGCCACGGAGCAGGTGCGGGCGAATCCCATCAGGCCACCCCCCGCACGTGTTCCACGACGGGTGCGCCGCGGTGGGGCAGGACGACTCCCACCACGTCGATGCGGACGCCGCCCGGTGGGGCCCCTCCGTGTTCCTGGAGCCAGCGTTCGGCGAGGCCGCGCAGGCGTTCCGCCTTGGTGGTCGTGACGGCCGCCATCGGGTGCTCGAAGGGGCCGGCCCTTCGGGTCTTGACCTCGCAGACGACCAGCGCGTCGCCGTCCCTGGCCACGATGTCGACTTCACCGGTCCTGCCGCAGCGCCAGTTGCGCTCCAGGACCGTCATCCCGGCCTCGGCCAGCCGCCGTGCGGCCAGCTCCTCGCCGTACCTGCCGAGTGCTCCTCGTACGTTGCCCATGTCGGCACCACCTCCGGCGCCAACACTGAGGGCATCCCCGCCCGCTATTGGATCTTGGTGGAAAAGCCGACGATTGTGGACAACCTCGTCACCCACACGGATGACGACAGCACCCGCCGCCCAGCGACACCCGGCCCCGGACTCAGCTGCCCGGCAGCTCCAGATCGCTCTTGTTGAGCTCCTCGATGTTCACGTCCTTGAACGTGAGCACCCGCACCTGCTTCACGAACCGGGCCGGGCGGTACATGTCCCACACCCAGGCGTCCGCCATGGACACCTCGAAGAACACCTCGCCCTGTACCGAGTGCACCTGCATCTCATAGTCGTTGGTGAGGTAGAAGCGCCGCTCGGTCTCGATCACGTATTTGAACAGACCGACGACATCGCGGTACTCCCGGTAGAGCTTCAGCTCCATCTCGGTCTCGTACTTCTCGAGGTCCTCGGCGCTCATGGCATGTTCCCCTTCAGCCGTGCGATCCCACCATTGTGCGCCAGCCCCGCACGCCTCTAGACAATTTCGGTCTCGAGGACCACGGGCTGGGCCGGGGGACCCTCGTCGAGCAGCGTGCGCAGCAGTTCGGCGAGTCTGGTCGGGTACACAGTCTCATGCGTGCGGGTGAGTTCCCCGCACGTCCACCAGCGTGCTCCCGCGACACTGCGCCGTTCCAGCTCGGTCAGGCCCGCCGCACCGGGCAGCGGCTGGTGCGCGACGGCCGTACGGGCCAGGAAGTACCACTCGTCCTGGTCCCAGCGGCGCCCGGCGAAGGGGAAGGAGCACCTCCGCCGCCAGAGGACCTGGCCGAGTTCCGCGTCCGTGATCCCGGTCTCCTCGGCGAGCTCCCGCAGGGCGGCCTCCTCCAGGGTCTCCGCGCCCTCGACGCCGCCGCCGGGGGTGAACCACCAGTCGTCCTTCGGATCGTCCGGCTCGTGCCCGTGCAGCAGGAGGATCCGGTCCAGCGGATCCAACAGGATCAACCGGGCCACCTTGCGCAGCCCGCCCTCGTACGTGTCCTCGGCCGCGTGCCCGGCATCCCGGTCGTCACCGCCGTACGGGCTGTACGAGGCCCCGTACGACGACACCGGCTGCTGCGCGTGCGACGGCTTCGGTGACGCACCGTACGACGGCTCACGCGACGGCTCAGCCGACACGAGCGGGCTCCGTCGGCGTGCGGTCGCGGCCGCCGAGCCGCTTGGCCACGGGGCCGTAGGCCGCGCCGACCAGGACGAGCAGCATGCCCACGACCAGCGCGGCGGTGATCAGCCGCAGCGGGCCGGGAGAGGACAGCGCGCCCAGCTTCTCGAAGCCCGTGGGGCGGGCCAGCATGCCGTCCATCGGCCAGACGACGGCGTCCACGCGCGCGTCGACGTTGCCCCGCGGCACCGTGCCCTGGCCGGCCTCGGTGAGGTGGGCGGTGGAGTCCAGGGAACCGCTGCGTTCGTCACCGAGGAGGAAGAGGCGGCCCTTGGGGACGGTGATCTCGGGGATGCCGGTCAGCTCGGCGTCCTGGCCCTTCGGCAGATACGCCTCGTCGATCTTCTTGCCGTTGACGGTCAGCTTGCCGTCGGTGCAGCAGGCGACCGTGTCCCCGCCGACGGCGACGACCCGCTTGACCATGGGCGAGTTGCCCCAGGCCTCCTCCCGGAAGACCACGACGTCACCGCGCTGGACGTCGGCGCCGTCGACCCTCTGGGCCAGGATGCGGTCGCCGGAGGTGATGGTGGGCGACATGGAGTCGGTCGGCACCGTGTAGGGCTGGTAGGCGACGGCACCCCACAGGAAGCCGCCGAGGAAGAGCACACAGCCGAGGGCCACGGCCAGCCCCGACAGCTTGCTGCCGAGCCGTCCGCGGCCCTCGTCCGTACGGCCTGTCGTCCCGCTCATCCCAGTGCTCCCCCAGTTCGGAGATTCGATCGCCCGGGCGCCGTGCGGAGCCACGGATGATCGGCGATCTGGGACGGCACCCTACCCGGCGGTACCCGTGCCAGAAACCCTCGGGCTCTCGGTCGCGAGGAGACGACGCCGACGCCAGAGCACCAGCGGAACCGCGCCCGCGAGACCGAGCGCGCCGGGCGCGGCGGCGCTCAGGTTCTGGTCGAACGTGTCGGGAATCGGCAGCGTGGACCAGCGGGTGGGCGGCCAGGCGACCACGATGGCGCGGCCGACGACACTGTCCACCGGGACCATGCCCTTGTTCTTGTCGTTCTGGTGGTAACGGGAGTCCAGCGAGTTCTGCCGGTGGTCACCCATGACCCAGATTTTGCCCTTGGGTACCTTCACCTTGAACTGGCCGCCGGTGTCGTCGACGGTGCAGGGGGTGTTGCCCGGGTAGACGTACGGCTCGTTCAGCGCCTTGCCGTTGACCTTCAGGGGGCCCGTGCCCTTGCACTCCACGGTGTCGCCGGCGACACCGATGACCCGCTTGATGAGGTCCTTCTCCTCCGCGGACGGCATCAGGCCGATCCAGCCGAGGACCCGCTGCACGGGGTTGGGCTCCAGGGTGGGCTCGCCCTTGAGCCAGCCGGCCGGGTCGTGGAAGACGACGACCTCGCCGCGCTCCGGCTCGGAGCCGAACCAGGGGGTGAGCTTGTCGACCAGGACCCGGTCGCCCTCCTGGAGGGTGTTCTGCATCGAGTCCGACGGGATGGAGAACGCCTGGACCAGGAAGGTCTTGATCAGCAGCGCGAGGACCAGCGCGATCCCGATGAGGATCGGCAGTTCCTTCCAGAAGGAGCGCTGCTTCTTCTTGGGCGTACGGTTCTGCTCGCCGTCGTCCGTCGAGGTCAGGGTGTCTTCCCCGCCGTCCGCCCCGTCCGGGTGGTCACTCCCGTCGGACACGGAACCCTCGGAACCCACGGCGTTCTCCGCGGCCGGGGAAGCCGCCTCGTCGGACTGCTCGGGCCGCTCCTCGGAACCACCGTGTCCGGACCGTGCGCCGACCGCCAAATCCCCCACATCCACTCCTCACGCCGTACCGCCGCCCGCGCCACATCCGGTGCAGGCCCACCACTCCCATAACGAGCGGGAGTTCCGCAGGGGTCGGGAGGGGGATCAATCCGTTTCGATCCGCGGGGGCCACCCTATGCGAAGCGCCGAGGGCGATGGGCGACCCGCTCGGCACGGCGGAGAACGTGTCAGGTTCCTCCAACTGCCCCCAGTGGCCGACCGGCCAGGCGATGACCACGGCTCTGCCGACCACGGAGTCCATGGGGACCGTACCGCTGAACTGGGCCGTCTTCGAGTCGTCCGCCTGGTGGGCGCGTGAATCGGCCGAATTCTCGCGGTGGTCGCCCATGACCCAGAGCCGTCCCTGGGGCACGGTGACCTGGAACTCCTGTGTGGAGGGCTTGTTGCCCGGGTGGACGTAGGCCGTCTCGTCCAGGGGCATGCCGTTGACGGTGACGCGGCCCTGGAGGTCGCAGCACTTGACGGTGTCGCCGCCGACCGCGACGACCCGCTTGATCAGGTCCTGCTCATCGTCGGACGGGAGCAGTCCGATGAACTGCAGACCCTCCTTGATCTGCTTGATGACGATGGGGTCCTCGGTCGTGGCCGTGGTCTGCTCGTCCTCCAGCCAGCCGCCGGGGTCCTTGAAGACGACGACGTCCCCCCGGGTAGGTTTCGAGCCGAACCACGGGGTGAGCTTGTCGACCAGGACGCGGTCGCCGATCTGGATCGTCTGCTCCATGGAGCCCGACGGGATCACGAACGCCTGGACGAGGAAGGTCTTCAGGACCAGCGCTATCAGGACGGCGACGCCGACGAGGAGCGGGATCTCCTTGACCGCCGAGCGGCGCCTGCGTCGTTTGATCTTGCGGGCGAGCTTGCGCCGCTCGACCCGGCTCGGCCGGGCGGCACCGCCGGCTCGCCGGGTGCCGGTGGGCAGCAGATTGTCGGACGGGGCGCTGGCGGCACCGCGGGGCCTGCCACGGTTACCCATGCGCACCGCCGGCGGCGGGCACGCGCGCGTAGGCGTCGGGGCGGTGCAGACGCGTCCAGTGGTCCGCGGGCCAGGCGATCCAGTCGGCCCGGCCGATCACGGCGTCGAGGGGGATCATGCCGCCACCCGGGGAGCCCAGGTGGTTGCGGGAGTCGCTGGAGTCGCCGCGGTGGTCGCCGAGGAGGAACAGGCGCCCCTCGGGTACGACCACGTCGAAGGGCACGCTCGACGGGCTGTCCCCCGGGTACAGAAACGACGACTCGTCGACCGACCGGCCGTTCACCTCAAGCCTCCCCTCCTGGTCGCAGCAGACCACCCGATCTCCCCCCACGCCGACAACGCGCTTGACGTAGTCGGCGTTCCCGAAGTAGCCGGTGCCGTCGAAGACGACGACGTCACCTCGCCGCGGCTCAGAACCGAAACGGTACGCCAACTTATTTACGAGAACGCGGTCCCCGATCCTCAATGAACGCTCCATGGAGCTGCTGGGAATCTGGAACGGCTGCATCACGAAGTTGCTGAAGAGCGTCAGAAAAAGCAGGCAGATCAGTACGGCAAGGGTGTATCGCCCACCCGGAACGGACTCGGCGGCCCGGCCCGCCCATGCGAAACGCGACCGCCCCTCCGGCCGCTCCGTGTCCGAGGTCTCCTCGGAACCGGCCGGGACGGATGACGTCCCGGCTTCGGAAGGGCGGGGGGAGCGGTCGCGCTCCTTGTACTGCTGTGCCTCGGTGTCCATCGGGGCCAGATCGTATCCGGCCCCTCTGTGACACGCGGGCGCGCGCTCAGTTCTCGCGCTTCTCCTTGATCTTCGCCGCCTTGCCGCGCAGCTCGCGCAGGTAGTACAGCTTGGCGCGACGGACGTCACCGCGGGTGACGAGCTCGATCTTCTCGACGATCGGGGTGTGCACCGGGAAGGTGCGCTCGACGCCGACGGAGAACGAGACCTTGCGGACCGTGAAGGTCTCGCGGACACCGGCGCCCTGGCGGCGGATCACAACGCCCTTGAACTGCTGCACACGGGAGCGGTTGCCCTCGATGACGCGGACGTGGACGTTGACGGTGTCACCCGGGCGGAAGGCCGGGATGTCGCTGCGCAGCGACGCGGAGTCGACGGAGTCGAGCAGGTGAGACATTGCGTCTGCTTTCTTCGCCCATGCCACAGGTCATAAGCGGGAGTTAGGTTTTCCAAGAGGATGCTGTCCGTGTCGGGGCGGGCGTCGTGTCCCCCTGTGGCAGGGGCGCACGCCGGACGACGCACAACAGCGGCCTATTCTTCCACGCCCTCCAGCCGACGCCAAAATCGGCCGTGGGGCTCGCCCTCGGGGTCGGGTGCCCAGCCCAGGATGGAGAGCATCTCCCGGTCCTTCTTGTCGAAGGCCTTGGGGTCACAGCGCTCGATGAGATCGGGCCGGTTGGCCGTCGTGCGCCTCAGGGCCTCGTCCCGGCGCCAGCGCGCGATCCTGCCGTGGTGGCCGCTGAGCAGCACGTCGGGGATGTCCCGGCCCCGCCACTCGGGCGGCTTCGTGTAGACCGGCCCCTCCAGGAGGTTGGCCATGGCGCCGGGCGCGAAGGAGTCGTCCTGGTGGGACTCGGCGTTGCCGAGGACACCGGGCAGCAGACGGGCCACGGCCTCCGTGATGACGAGGACGGCCGCCTCTCCTCCGGCGAGCACGTAGTCGCCGATGGAGACCTCGTACACGGGCATCCGGGTGGCGTACTCGTCGATGACACGGCGGTCGATGCCCTCGTAGCGGGCCGGGGTGAAGACCAGCCAGGGCCGCTCGGAGAGTTCGACGGCGAGGGTCTGGGTGAAGGGGCGACCGCTCGGGGTGGGGACGATGAGGGCGGGCCGGCGGGCGCCGGTCTCGTAACCGTCGGCGAGGACGGAGTCCAGCGCGTCACCCCAGGGTTCGGTCTTCATGACCATGCCGGGGCCGCCGCCGTACGGCGTGTCGTCGACGGTGTTGTGCCGGTCGTACGTCCAGGAGCGCAGATCATGCACGTGCACATTCAGCTGTCCACGCGCGCGTGCCTTCCCGACGAGGGAGACGTTCAGCGGGTCGAGGTACTCGGGGAAGATCGTGACGACGTCGAGCCGCATCAGGCCTCGTCCCGCGACGACGCGATCTCCGCGCGGTCGTCGATCAGTCCGGCCGGCGGGTCGATGACCGCGCGCTGCTCCTCGAGGTCGATCTCGGTGACGATCTCCTCGACGAAGGGGATCATCACCTCGCTGCCATCGGGCCGCTCGACGATGAAGAGGTCCTGGGACGGCAGGTGCGAGATCTCCGTGATCCGCCCGACCTCGACCCCGTCCTTCGTGACCACGTCCAGGTCGATCAGCTGGTGGTCGTAGTACTCGTCCTCTTCCTCGGGGAGTTCCTCCGGATCCACCTCGGCGATCAGCAGGGTGTTGCGCAGCGCCTCCGCGGCGTTGCGGTCCTTCACGCCCTCGAAGCGCAGCAGGAGGCGGCCGCTGTGCACCCGGCCGGTCTCGATGGTGAGGGGCCCCGTCGAGGCGGGGTCGGTGGCCAGTACGGCGCCGGGCGCGAGCCTCAGCTCCGGCTCGTCGGTACGTACCTCGACGGTGACCTCGCCCTTGATGCCATGGGCGCGGCCGATCCGTGCGACTACCAGCTGCACTGTGCTTGATCTCCTGTCATCGGACGGTCCGGACGACCGTACGACGTCGGGCCGGGGACGGCTCGATGGCCTTCCCCGGCCCGAGCCGGTGCTGCGAATTGCGTCAGCGGACGTGATCCACGTCGACGAGGTCGACACGGACTCCGCGGCCGCCGATGGCACCCACGACGGTGCGCAGGGCGCGGGCGGTACGGCCGTTGCGGCCGATCACCTTGCCGAGGTCATCGGGGTGGACCCGGACCTCGAGGACGCGCCCGCGACGCAGGTTGCGCGAAGCGACCTGTACGTCGTCGGGGTAGTCAACGATGCCCTTGACGAGGTGCTCGAGAGCCTCCTCGAGCATGCTCAGGCCTCGGTCGACTCAGACGAAGACGACTCGGCCGCGGCCTCGTCCTTCTTCTCAGCCTTCTTCTTCTGGGTGATCGCCTCACCCTTGCCCTCGTCGTCGCCGCCGAGGGCCTCGAACGACGGGCGCGTGGACTTCGGCTCGGCGACGAGGAGCGGCGCCGGGGCGGGCTCGCCCTTGAACTTCTGCCAGTCGCCCGTCTTCTTCAGGATGGCGAGCACGGGCTCGGTCGGCTGCGCGCCGACACCCAGCCAGTAGGCGACGCGGTCCGCGTCGACCTCGATGACCGAGGGGTTGTACGTCGGGTGGTACTTGCCGATCTCCTCGATCGCACGACCGTCACGACGGGTACGGGAGTCGGCGACGACGATGCGGTAGTGAGGCGAACGGATCTTGCCCAGACGCTTCAGCTTGATCTTGACTGCCACGGGAGTGGGTTCTCCTGGATTTGACGTGGTTGGGCACGGCGAGAAAGCCGCGTGGGGTTGCGGTACCCGAGTGCCCGATGGACGCGTCAGCCGGAGGAGAGAGGGGTCCTATGCGACTGTCGAGTACAGCTAGCCATTGTGCCACACCCCGCGGGTCGCGCTTGCCGCGAGGGGGCGCGTGCGGCCATGCCGGAGCGGCACCCCGCGCCAGGGGTGCGTCGCGCTCACCGGCGCGTGGAGGATGCCGCCGGGACGGCACCCTCCACTCCCGACTCGACGTGAGGCTCGATGTACGACTCGACGTACGACTCACTGGTACGGCCGCCACGAGCAGCCGTCTGTTCAGTTCGTCGTCGCGTCACGCCGCGCCCACGACCTCCGGGATCCGGAAGGGCTTTCCGCAGCCGCCGCAGACGATGGGGGCCTGGGCGAGTACGGAGGGGACGACCCGGACGTTGCGTCCGCAGTCGCAGACCGCCTTGACCCGGACACCTCCGCCGGAGGAGCCGTGGCGGGCGGCCGGGCCCCGGAAGCTGCGGGCCGTGTCGGCGGAGGTGGCCGCCGTGTGGGCCTTCAGGGCGCGTTGCAGTCTCTCGATGGTCGGGCGGTAGCGACGCTTCGCCTCGGGGTTGAGGGTGACCAGTGAGAAGCCGCTGCTGGGATGCGGTTCCTCGGGGTGGTCGAGACCCAGTTCCTCGGCGATCGCGAGGAATCTCCGGTTGTGGTAGCGGCCGGCGCGGGAGGTGTCGCGGACCCCGCGGGCGGCGGCGATGCCGTGGACTGCCTCATGGAGCAGTCGCTCGAAGGAGAGTTCGTGCCCGCATGCGGACGACGACTCCCCGATCAGGGACTCGGGGGCGGCAAGATCCGGCAGCTCGGGGTGGTACCGCTGAATGTCGGCCCACGCCTGCGCCAGTTCTGCGGCGAGAACGGGTGGTGTCTGTGTCGTGCTCACGTAATGACAACGAGCCTGAGTGCCCCTGTGTTCCGATTCCGGGGCATCCCAAATAATTTGCACGTACCCGTCAGTTGCCACTAGTGCGTCCCGACGAGGGCGGGTGCGCTGATCTGCGGAGAAGCCTCGCAGCTCCACGCAAGGCGGTACGTAGTAACACGTAGCCCCGGCGCGTAGACAAGGTACGCACGCCGGGGCACCTGTGGTCGTCAGATGCGCAAGGGGCGTTTCGGTCGCTCTCGCGACGGAACGGATCGCTCTAGTAAGCGCGCGCCACGACCGCGACGTTACCGGGTGCGTCGTAGGAGTCGGGCACCGACCCGTCCTCGGCGACCAGACACCGTACGCTCGCGGCGTGCTCCGCGAGCTCGGCCTCGCCCTTCTCGCCGAGCACGGCCCAGGGGATGCGCGCCCAGCCGCCCGCGCCGGCGACCTCGACGGCCTCTCCGATCGTCGACACCTCGGTCGTACGGGACTCCCGGCGCTCGCGCGACTGCCTCAGGAGCAGCGCCTGGTCCTCCTCGAGGATCGTGGGCAGCAGCCCCACGAGGGAGTCGATCGCTACCGCTTCCTTGCCGCCGGGGATGCGGCGGGCGAGCATCGCGGTGCCGTTCTCCAGGTCGCGGGGCCCGACCTCGATGCGGACGGGGACGCCCTTCAGCTCCCAGTCGACGGCGCGGCGGCCGAACGGGACGTCCGTGCGGTCGTCCACGTGGACGCGTACGCCCGCGGCCTTCAGCCGGTCGCCGATCTCGCGGACCTTGGCCAGAACCGCGTCGTCGCCCTTGATCGCGAGGACGACGGCCTGGATGTGGGCGAGCCGCGGCGGGACCCGCAGGCCGTTGTCGTCGCCGTGCATCATCACCAGGGCGCCGATCATGCGGGTGGTGGAGCCCCAGGAGGTCTGCCAGACGAGCTCCTGCCTGCCCTCCTTCGACAGGTACTGGGTGGTGAAGGCCTTGGCGAAGTTCTGGCCCAACTCATGGCTGGTGGCCATCTGGAGGGCCTTGCCGTCGCCCATCATGCCTTCGAGGGTGAGGGTGTTGATGGCGCCCGCGAAGCGCTCCTTGACGGTCTTGCGGCCGGGGACGACGTCCATCGCGAGGACGTTCACCATGAAGTCCTCGTAGACCTCCCGATGGATGTGCGCGGCGAAGTCGCGCGCCTCCTCGTACGTCGCGTGCGCCGTGTGGCCCTCCTGCCAGAGGAATTCGCTGGTGCGCAGGAACAGCCGGGGCCGCAGTTCCCAACGGACCACGTTGGCCCACTGGTTGATCAGCAGGGGCAGGTCACGGTAGCTCTGGATCCACTTCGAGAAGTAGTCGTTGATGATCATCTCGGAGGTGGGGCGGACCACCGCGGGCTCCTCAAGCTCCTTGCCGCCGCCGTGCGTCACCACCGCCAGTTCGGGCGCGAAGCCCTCGACGTGCTCGGCCTCCCTGGTCAGGTACGACTGCGGGATCAGGAGAGGGAAGTACGCGTTCTGCGTGCCCGTCTCCTTGATCCGGGCGTCCATCTCCTGCTGCATCCGCTCCCAGATGCCGTACCCGTACGGTCGGATGACCATGGTGCCGCGCACCGGGCCGTTGTCGGCCAGTTCCGCCTTGGCGATCAGGTCCTGGTACCAGCGCGGGAAGTCGTCCGCCCGGGGGGTGAGAACGGGTGCTTTAGCCATGTCGCGATCGTACGGGCCCACGTTGCGGGGATGTGAATTCTTTTATCCACGCGTAGACAGTCCGCAAACCGGTGTCCGCTACCCCTGGACGGCACGGCATGTGCGGAGTTATCTGGCATACGGGGGGAGTGCGAGCGCACTGTCACGGGGGCCCTGAAAACGGGCACAGAGACGACTCTCGGCGGATTGGGGCGCTTTCGATATGACACCTACGCTCGTGCGGCAGCAACTGCCTCGCCCGGGGACCGCACCCCGTGTGGACCGGTGTGCACGCGCGCGTGACTGGGCCGAGATCCAGGAACGGATGCTGGTCCCGCTCTATGAGGCGGTCTACCGCCGGCTCGACGTGGGCAGCGGCACCCGGCTGTTGGGCCTCGGCTGCGGGTCGGGGCTCGCACTGCTGATGGCGGCGTCGCGGGGCGCCACGGTCACCGGTGTCGACGGGTCGTCGCCCGAGAGAACCGCTCTCGCGCGGGAGCGGCTGCTGCCGGAGGGATGGGGCGCACACGCGCGTGCCGACGCCCGCGTCGTGGAGGGCGCTCCCGAGGACGCGGCCGGGGCATCCGGCGCTCCCCCGTACAACGTGGTGACCGCCTTCGAGCCGATCGGCTGTCTGGCCGGGGACTCCGAGGGCCTGGGCGAGCTGCTCGCCCGCGCGACCCCGCTCGCCGGGCGGGGCACCCCCGTGGTGCTCGCGGGATGGGGTCCCCCCGAGCGCTGTGCCACGTCCACGGTGCTCCGTGTCGCCACCAAGCTCGCCGATCCGCTGCGCGGCACCGGTGGCTGGCGCCTCGCGCTGCGGGACGACCTGGAGGAGGTCGCCCAACGGGCCGGCCTGAGGCCGGACGGCTCCGGGCGCGTGGCCTGCCCCTTCGGGTACGCGAACGTGGACAACGCGGTGCGGGGGCTGCTGTCGACGGGGCTGTTCGACGCGGCGATCGCGGCCACGGACCCGGTCCAGGTGAACAAGGAACTGACCGAGGCCCTGCACCCGTACCGCCGCCAGGACGGCACGGTGTGGATGCCGAACGTGTTCCGGTATCTGATCGCGCGGACGCCCTGAGAGGCGTGGACGGCCCCGACATGGGTGCGCTGAGAAGGTCTTCGACACTTTCGGCCGATACACGTGTGAATGATGTGGAGAAAGCGGGACGGGGTGCCTCTCACTTCGCGAAGTGAAGCACCATCCTCATAGCCTGACGCACCGTCCGGCCGAAACACGCACTCGGATGCCGACAACCACGAATGTGCCGTCCACGCACGGCACGGGCGCCGCGCGCCCGGCCACACCCCCCGGCCGACCGCGCGGCGCCCGCCGCCACACCTGACACGCCACTTGGGGCGCCCTCCGCTCGGAGGGCGCCCCAAGTGGCGTATGCGGGCCCGGGACCGTACACGGCCGCGAACACGGGCGGAGCGGTCGAACGCGGGCGACCGTCAGCCCATGAACTTCTTGAACTCGTCCGGCAGTTCGAAGTCCTGCCCGGCCTGCTGGCCCGGCAGACCGAGGGCACCGCCCGGAGCGCCGCCCTGGGCGGCGGCCGCCCGGCGGGCGGCCTCCTCCTGCTCCTGCTGCTTGCGCTTCATCGGGTTGCCGGAGCGCTGCTTGCCCTTGGCCCTCTTGGGCTGCTTCTTGGACCGGCCGGGGCCGCCGCCCATGCCGGGGATGCCCGGCATCCCGGGCATGCCGCCGCCCTGGGCCATGCGGGACATCATCTTGCGGGCCTCGAAGAACCGCTCGACCAGGTTCTTCACCGCGCTGACCTCGACACCGGAACCCTTGGCGATGCGGGCCCGGCGGGAGCCGTTGATGATCGTCGGGTCCTGGCGCTCGCCCGGGGTCATCGACTTGATGATCGCGGCGGTGCGGTCGACGTCGCGCTCGTCGATGCTGTTGATCTGGTCCTTGATCTGGCCCATGCCGGGCAGCATGCCGAGCAGCTTGCTGATGCTGCCCATCTTCCTGACCTGCTCCATCTGGGCCAGGAAGTCGTCGAGGGTGAAGTCCTGACCCTTCTTGGACGCCAGCTTGGAGGCCATCTTGGCGGCCTCTTCCTGGCTGAAGGTCTTCTCCGCCTGCTCGATCAGGGTGAGCAGGTCACCCATGTCGAGGATGCGGGAGGCCATCCGGTCCGGGTGGAACTGGTCGAAGTCGTCGAGCTTCTCGCCGTTCGACGCGAACATGATCGGCTTGCCGGTGACCTGGCGGATCGACAGGGCGGCACCACCGCGGGCGTCACCGTCGAGCTTGGAGAGCACCACGCCGTCGAAGCCGACGCCGTCGCGGAAGGCCTCGGCGGTGTTGACCGCGTCCTGACCGATCATCGCGTCGACGACGAAGAGGATCTCGTCCGGGGAGACGGCGTCCCTGATGTCCGCCGCCTGCCGCATCATCTCCTGGTCGATGCCCAGACGACCGGCGGTGTCGACGACCACGATGTCGTGGACCTTCGACTTCGCGAACTCGATGGAGTCCTTGGCGACCTTGACCGGGTCGCCCACGCCGTTGCCCGGCTCGGGGGCGTAGACCGCCACACCCGCGCGCTCGGCGACGACGCTCAGCTGGTTCACCGCGTTCGGCCGCTGGAGGTCACAGGCGACCAGCAGCGGGGAGTGGCCCTGCTCCTTCAGCCACCTGCCGAGCTTGCCCGCGAGGGTCGTCTTACCGGCACCCTGGAGACCCGCGAGCATGATCACGGTCGGCGGGTTCTTGGCGAAGCGGAGGCGGCGGGTCTCGCCGCCCAGGATCCCGACCAGCTCCTCGTTGACGATCTTGAGGACCTGCTGGGCGGGGTTGAGCGCCTTGGAGACCTCGGCGCCGAGCGCCCTCTCCTTGACGTTCTTGATGAAGCCCCGGACGACCGGCAGCGCCACGTCCGCCTCGAGGAGCGCGATGCGGATCTCGCGTGCCGTGGCGTCGATGTCCGCCTCGGAGAGGCGCCCCTTGCCGCGCAGGTTCTTGAAAGTCGCTGAGAGGCGATCGGAGAGCGTATCGAACACGGCGGTGTCGGTCCTCGGAGTCGGGGGCAGTCTGACGTGCCCTCCAGGGTATCTGTCTGGGTGTGGTCGGGTCTCCACCCCTGTGGACAACGGTGCCCGGCCCGGGGTCACGGAGCAGGTCGCGGCCCCGTGACCCCGGGCTTCAGCCGCGCAGCGTCTCCTCCAGTTTCCGCGCCACGGAGGCCGCGTCGTCGCCCGGGAGGGGGGCGCCGTCGCGGCCGGTGACGTAGAAGGCGTCCACCGCGTTGGCCCCGAGCGTGCTGACGTGGGCGCTGCGCACCCGCACGCGCGCGTCCTCCAGCGCCCGCCCGATGCGGTGCAGCAGACCGGGGGCGTCCTGGGCGCGGACCTCGATCACCGTCGCGTGCCGGGAGGCGGCCGCGGCCACCGTGACGCGCGGCGGGGGCGCGACCACGCCCCGGCGCCGGGGGTAGGCGGCGTCGCGCTCGGCGAGCCGTCCCGCGATGTCCAGCGAGCCCTCGAGGGCCCGTACGAGGTCGGCGCGGAGCCGGGCCGCCTGGGGCAGCGAGCCGTACTCGGCGGCGACCCGCCAGTCCAGCAGCAGGACGGAGCCCTCGACGCCGTCCGGCAGGTCGAGCGCCCGGAGCTCCGCCGTGCGCACCGTGAGCCGGTGCATGGCGAGGACTCCGGCGACCGCGGGCAGGACGCCGGGCTGGTCGGGCACGGCGATGAGGAGTTCCACGCCGAGCGGCTCCGGGTCGGCCTTCTCGTCCTTGTCGTCGTTGTCCTCCGCCGGCGCCTCCGTCTGCGCGCGCAGCGACAGCACGGGTCCACCGGTGCGGAACGCCTCGACGGCGAGCCGCTCCTGCTCCGCGGTGGGCGCGGCCGGCTCCGGCTCCTCCGGGACGTCCCCGGCGAACAGCGCGGCCACCCGCTGGACCAGGTCGGACACGAGCGAGGCCCGCCACGACGACCACGCGGCCGGTCCGGTCGCCAGGGCGTCCGACTCGGTGAGGGCGTGCAGCAGTTCGAGGGTGCCCGGCGACCCGACGGCCTCGGCCACGGACCGCACGGTGGCCGGGTCCTCCAGGTCACGCCGGGTGGCGGTGTCGACGAGCAGCAGGTGGTGGCGGACGAGGGTGGCGAGCACGGCCACGTCCTCGCGGTCGAAGCCGATCCTGGCCGCCACGTCCTTGGCGATGATCTCCCCGGCCACGGAGTGGTCGCCGGGCCAGCCCTTGCCGATGTCGTGTAGCAGCGCGGCGACGAGGAGGAGGTCGGGCCGGTGGACCCGGCGGGTCAGCGCGGAGGCGCGGACGGCGGTCTCGATGAGGTGCCGGTCGACGGTCCAGATGTGGACGGCGTTGCGCTGCGGGCGACAGCGGACCCGCTCCCAGTCGGGCAGCAGGCGGGTGATGAGCCCCTCGGCCTCCAGGGCCTCCCAGACGTCGACGGTCGGCCGCCCGGACCCCAGCAGGGTGACGAGCTGCTCCCTGGCCTCGGCGGGCCAGGGCGTGGGCAGCGGCCGGGCGGTGGCCGCGAGCCGCCGTACGGCGTGCAGGGACAGCGGCAGTCCGGCCTGGGCCGCCGCGGCGGCGGCGCGCAGGGGCAGCACCGGGTCGCGTTCGGGCCGGGCGGCGCGCGCGAGCACGACCTCGCCGTCCTGTTCGACCACGCCCTCGGCCAGCGGTGACCGCTCGGCGACCGGCTTGCCACCGCCGAGCATGGCGCGCAGCCTGGGCCGCACGGCGCGCGAACGCAGTACGCGCCCCACTTCACGCCAGGTGACATCGCTGGCGTACGAGATGACCCGCGCCGCCTCGTACACCTGGCGCAGCAGGGTGTCGGCGTCCAGCAGCCCGAGGTCGGCCGCTACCTGGTCCTGCTCCTGGAGCGCGAGCCGGTCGGTGGCGCGCCCGGTGGTGAGGTGCAGCGCGTCCCGTACGTCGAGGAGGCGGCGCCGGGCGTCGGCGAGCCCCTCGCGCGGGGCGTCGGCGAGCCACGAGGCGGCGACCGCGCGGAGGGCGGTGGCGTCGCGCAGCCCGCCGCGCGCCTCCTTCAGGTCGGGTTCGAGGAGGTACTGCAGCTCCCCCTGCCGCTCGGCGCGCTCGGCGCACAGCTCCTGGAGCTCGGGGAGGCGTTTGGGCGCCTGGTTGCGCCAGTCGGCGAGGACGGCGGTGCGCAGTCCGGCGGTGAGACCGAGGTCACCGGCGAGGTGCCGGGCGTCCAGCAGCCCCAGCTGCACCTTGAGGTCCTCGGCGGCGGTCTTGCGGGCCTCGGCGGGGGTGCGGACCGAGTGGTCGAGGGCGAGCCCCAGGTCCCAGACCGGGTACCAGATGCGGTCGGCGAGGGCGGCCACGGCCTTGTCGTCGGAGCCGTCGTGCAGGAGCAGCAGATCGAGGTCGCTGCGGGGGGACAGCTCGCCGCGCCCGTATCCGCCGACGGCGACGAGGGAGGCGCCCCGCAGCTCGCCGGCGCCCGCGCCGAAGAGTCCGGCGAGCCAGTCGTCGGTCAGCTCGGCGAGGGCGCCACGGCGCGGCGGCCCGGACCGCGCCTCCTCCTGGAGGAGGCGCAGCCGGGCCGCCGCGTAGCCGCTGGGTCCCGAGTCCTCTGCATCCGTACGTACGTCCGTACTCGTCACCCAGTGACTCCTGTTCTTCTGTGCGGTCAGAGCGCGTCCGGGCCGCGCTCACCCGTCCGGACCCGTACGGCCGTCTCGACCGGGAGGGACCAGACCTTGCCGTCACCGATCTTGCCGGTGCGGGCGGCCTTGACGATGACGTCGATCAACTGCTCGGCGTCGTCGTCCTCGGCCAGTACCTCGATCCGGATCTTGGGAACCAGGTCCACCGTGTACTCGGCGCCGCGGTACACCTCGGTGTGTCCCCGCTGCCGACCGTACCCACTGGCCTCGGTGACCGTAAGTCCGTGCACCCCGAAGGCCTGCAGCGCTTCCTTGATCTCGTCGAGCCGGTGGGGCTTGACGACGGCGGTGATCAGCTTCATGCCTCGACCTTCTTGCTCTGGGTGGCGGCGGCGACGGGGCTCGTGACGCCGGAGGAGATGTGCGAACCGGCGGCCGAGCTGAAGTCGTACGCGGTCTCGGCGTGCTGGGTCTGGTCGACGCCGGTGGTCTCGTCCTCCTCGGAGGCGCGGAAGCCGATCGTCTTCTGGATGGCGAAGGCGATGATCCAGGTCACCACGAAGGTGTAGCCCATGACGGAGAAGGCGCCCGTGGCCTGCTTGCCGAACTGGTCGAGGCCGCCCACGCCGCCGGTGGCCAGGAAGCCGACCATCAGGGTGCCGATGACACCGCCGACCAGGTGGACGCCGACGACGTCGAGGGAGTCGTCGTAGCCGAGCTTGTACTTGAGGCTGACGGCCCAGGAGCAGACGACACCGGCGACGACACCGATGAGGATGGCGCCGAAGGCGTTGACGTGACCGCCGGACGGGGTGATCGCGACGAGGCCGGCGACGGCGCCGGAGCAGGCACCGAGGGTGGTGAACGCGCCGTGGCGGAT
Source organism: Streptomyces torulosus (assembly GCF_001419765.1). Classification (GTDB taxonomy): domain Bacteria; phylum Actinomycetota; class Actinomycetes; order Streptomycetales; family Streptomycetaceae; genus Streptomyces; species Streptomyces torulosus. The sequence goes on along the minus strand of NZ_LIRK01000151.1, from coordinate 3,803 downwards.
GCGCTCGTAGATCAGCCAGCCGATGATGGCCGCGGCGGTCGCGATCTGCGTGTTGATCGCCATGCGGGCGGTGGTGCCGTCGACGCCGAGCCACGAACCGGCGTTGAAGCCGAACCAGCCGAACCACAGCAGGGCGGTGCCGATCAGGACCAGCGGCAGGCTGTGCGGCCGCATCGGGTCCTTCTTGAAGCCGATCCGCTTGCCCACGACGAGGACCGCGGCGAGCGCGCCGATACCGGCGTTGATGTGGACCGCGGTACCACCGGCGAAGTCGATGACACCCATGTCGAAGAGCCAGCCGCCGGGCGCCCAGACCCAGTGCGCGACCGGGAAGTACGCCAGGGTGACCCAGAGTGCGACGAAGACCATCCAGGCGCTGAACTTGACGCGGTCGGCGAGGGCGCCGCTCATCAGGGCCGGGGTGATCACCGCGAACAGCATCTGGAAGAGGATGAACGAGAACGCGGCGATCTTGTGCGGTTCGCCCTTGGCGTTGGTGACGAAGCTGTCGACCGTGCTCGTGACGTCGATGCCCTTGAGGCCGATGGCGTCGAAGTTGCCGATGAAGTGGCCGACGTCACCGCTGAAGGCGAGCGAGTAGCCGAACAACACCCACAGGATGCTGACGATGCCCAGCGAGATGAAGGACATCATCAGCATGTTCAGCACGCTCTTGGCCCGGACCATGCCGCCGTAGAAGAGCGCGAGGCCCGGCGTCATCACCATGACGAGCGCCGCGCTGATCAATACGAATCCGGTATCTGTGCCGTTCAATGCCGGTATCTCCTCGTGGTCGGAACGGCCCGTGCGGATGCTGAAGCCTGGGGGAGCTCTCGGGGAGGGCCGACTGTGCTGAGGAGACTGGCGCAGCACCGTTTCACGGGGAGATTGGAATTGTTTCCTGCACGTGACGAACCCGCATGTCGCGTTACGGGCGGGTGAAACGTGGGTCACGGCGGATTGGGACCACGCGGGGCCCGGCCCCTGCGGGCGGGTCCGCGGGCACCGGCTTCGTATCCGATGGAACTCCGGCCGTGGGCCGTGCGGGGGACGACGCACCCGCCGCGGCAGGGGCGCGACGGTGCGTCGCCTTCGCGCGTGTCGTGTACGGGACCGGCCACGGCGGCCATCCGATGACCTGGCATGGGGGAGCCGAGTCGGGCAGTAGGGATGACCGGCCGCGGCCGGAGTCGGGGGCCCTCGGGGTCGGCGGGCCGGGCCGGGTCAGACCGCTTCGGCGGTCTCCGGGAGGTGCACGGCGAGCTGGTCGGTGAGCTCGACGACCTCGGCGAGGTCGCCGAAATCGCGTACGGCCGTGTCGACGGTCTTGCGGATACGGGTGTTGAGCCGCTCCGAGCGGACCTTCCGGGCGACCGTCATGGCCTGCTGCGCCAGGTCGGCGCCCTGTTCGGGCTCACGCTGCAGCAGATGGACCGTGGCCATGCCGATCAGGTTCAGCGCGTACGACCGCTGGTGGTCGGTGTCCGTCGCGAAGAGTTCGACCGCGCGGCGCATCACGGGCTCGGCCAGGGAGGCGTACGTGGGGCTGCGGCCGGCGACATAGGCGAGGTCGCGGTAGGAGTGGGAGTTCTCGCCGTGCAGTTCGGCCTCGCTGAAGAAGCGGATCCAGTCGGGGTCCGGGTCGTCCCATTCCTCGGCGTCGGCGAAGGTGTCCTCGGCCATCCGGACGGCCCTCTTGCACTTGCCGGGCTGTCCCATGTTGGCGTAGGCGCGGGCCTCCATCGCATACAGCATCGCCTGGGTGCGCGGGCTCGCGCAGTCGCGGCTGCCGTACTGGGCGAGGTGGATCAGTTCGAGCGCGTCGTCGGGCCGGCCGAGGTGGATCATCTGGCGGCTCATGCTGGAGAGGACGTACGAGCCGAGGGGCTTGTCGCCCGCTTCCTTCGCCGCGTGCAGGGCGAGGACGAAGTACTTCTGGGCGGTGGGCTGGAGGCCGATGTCGTAGCTCATCCAGCCGGCCAGCTCCGCCAGCTCGGCGGCGACCTTGAACAGACGCCGGTTGGTGGCCTCGGGCTGGGGCTCCTGGAGGAGGTCGGTCACCTCGTGCAGCTGGCCGACGACCGCCTTGCGGCGCAGGCCGCCCCCGCACTGGGCGTCCCACTGCCGGAACATCACCGTGGTGGACTCCAGGAGGTCCAGCTCGGGTTTGGACAGGCGACCGCCGCGGCGCGCGGCGGCGGAGGGTTCGGGCTCCGGGCGGGGCGCGGGCAATGTGGGGACGAGCCAGCGCTGCATCGGCTCGATGAGGGCCGGGCCCGCGGACAGGGCCAGTGAGTTCCCGAGGAAGCCGCGCCGCGCCAGCATCAGGTCGCTGCGCGAGAACTCACTGATCAGCGCCACGGTCTGCGGGCCCGTCCAGGGCAGATCGACGCCGGACACGGACGGCGCCTGGTGCGCGGCGCGCAGCCCCAGGTCCTCGACGGCGACGACGCAGCCGAACCGTTCGGAGAACAGCTCGGACAGGATCCGCGGGATCGGCTCGCGCGGATTCTCCCCGTCGAGCCAGCGCCGTACGCGCGAGGTGTCGGTGGAGATGTGGTTGGCCCCGAGCTGGCGGGCGCGGCGGTTCACCTGACGGGCGAGTTCCCCCTTGGACCAGCCGCTGCGGACGAACCACGAGCCCAGCAGTTCGTTCGGGCGCTTCTCAGCGTTCGTACCGCTTCCGCCGTTGCCGCCCACTGGAACGCCCCCATCCCTGAAACCACTTGTGCGCTGTGTGCGCCAAGCCCTACCAGAATGCCGGTTACCGCGCCGTACGTCCGTCCGTTGTCACCCGTCGAACGGAAAGACGACTTGCCTCCGGCATACCCACGAGCGCGTGCATCCCCAGGATCTGTGCACTCAAAGTAATCCCACGATCACGCGTCCGGCCACGGCGATCCCAGAATCGCCACCATTCGCCACCCCTTCGAATGAACTAACGGTCCCCCGTACGCGATTCACTTGACACATGACGGCCGGGGGTCGGCGGAGCGATGCATTCAAGGGCGTGCGCTCCGATCGCACCACCCGGGGGTGCCGCAGTGCGCCGCCCCGGCGGAGACGGAGCGTCACGATCCGCCTCCGTCACGTAACCACCGGCGCGCTGGACCCGTTGGAGGGGGCATGGGCTTCACGATCGGCGGCATTCGCGAGTTGCGATCTGGGCGGCGCGGCCGTTCCTCGGACTGCACGGCGGTGGCCGAGTTCACCGGCCTCTGGGGCTGGGACGTCGCCCCCGGCGCACGGGCGGTCTCGGGCGCCTGTTCCTGCGGCAGGACGACCTGTGACGCGCCCGGCGCGCACCCCCTCGACTTCGCTCCCCCGGTGCCCGCCGGCGCCACCCTCGACGAGGTGAGCGCAGCCTGGGCCGAGCACCCCGGCGCCTCGATCATGCTGCCGGTCGGCCGCTCGTTCGACGTGATCGAGGTCGCCGAGTCCGCCGGGCGGCACGCGCTGGTCCGGCTCGAACGCATGGGCCTGCCGCTCGGCCCGGTGATCGCCACCCCCGAGGGCCGCGCCCACTTCCTCGTCGCGCCCGGGGCCGCCGCCGAGCTGCCGGAGCTGCTCTACCGCATGGGCTGGGACGACCCGTCCGCCCTCGACCTGCGCGGCCTCGGCCCCGGCGCCCACATCACCGCCCCGCCGTCCGACCGTGGTGGCCTCGGCCCGGTCCGCTGGCTCCGCTCCCCCGCCCTCGACTCGGCGACGAGGCCACCGGCCGCGCGGCTGCTGCTGGGCACCCTGGCGTACGTGGCACACCGGTCACGGGCGTAGCCCGCTCGGCATCCGGCCCGCCACCC
>NZ_LIRK01000150.1:560-16923 GCF_001419765.1 Streptomyces torulosus | reverse complement strand
CGTCTGCTGAGGGGCGCCCACCCCGCGCAAGCGGAGTGGGCGCCCCTCAGCAGACGTACGCCTTACTGGTTGTACGGACCGTAGTCGTAGTCCTCCAGCGGAACGGCCTGGCCGGAGCCCGTGCCGAACGGCGAGTAGTCGATGTCGTCGTAGCCGACGGCCGAGTACATCGCGGCCTTGGCCTCCTCGGTCGGCTCGACCCGGATGTTGCGGTAGCGGGACAGACCCGTACCGGCCGGGATGAGCTTACCGATGATGACGTTCTCCTTGAGGCCGATCAGCGAGTCGGACTTGGCGTTGATCGCCGCGTCCGTGAGGACTCGCGTCGTCTCCTGGAAGGACGCCGCCGACAGCCAGGACTCCGTGGCCAGCGAGGCCTTGGTGATACCCATGAGCTGCGGACGACCGGAGGCCGGGTGACCGCCCTCCTGCACCACACGACGGTTCTCCTGCTCGAAGCGGGAGCGCTCGACCAGCTCGCCGGGCAGCAGCTCGGCGTCGCCGGACTCGATGATCGTCACGCGGCGGAGCATCTGCCGGATGATGATCTCGATGTGCTTGTCGTGGATCGACACACCCTGCGAGTTGTACACCTTCTGGACCTCGCCGACCAGGTGGACCTGGACGGCACGCTGACCCAGGATGCGCAGCACGTCGTGCGGGTTGGTGGCACCCACGGTGAGCTTCTGGCCCACCTCGACGTGCTCGCCCTCGCTGACCAGGAGTCGGGCGCGCTTCGAGATCGGGTACGCCGTCTCGTCGCTGCCGTCGTCCGGCGTGATGACGATCTTCTTGGTCTTCTCGGTCTCCTCGATGCGGACGCGACCGGCCGCCTCGGAGATCGGGGCGACACCCTTCGGGGTACGGGCCTCGAAGAGCTCGACGACACGCGGCAGACCCTGCGTGATGTCGTCACCGGCCACACCACCGGTGTGGAAGGTACGCATCGTCAACTGGGTACCGGGCTCACCGATGGACTGGGCGGCGATGATGCCGACCGCCTCACCGATGTCGACCAGCTTGCCGGTGGCCAGGGAGCGGCCGTAGCACATGGCGCACGTGCCGACCTTGGACTCACAGGTCAGGATCGAGCGGGTTTTGACCTCCTCGACACCGTGGTGCACGAGCTGGTCGATGAGCACGTCGCCGAGGTCCACGTTGGCCGGCGCGATCACCTTGCCGTCGATGACGACGTCCTCGGCGAGCATGCGGGCGTAGACGCTGGTCTCGACGTCCTCGGCCTTGCGCAGGACACCGGTCTCGTCCTTCGAGGCGATCCGCAGCTTCAGACCGCGCTCGGTGCCACAGTCCTCCTCGCGGATGATGACGTCCTGCGAGACGTCCACCAGACGACGGGTCAGGTAACCCGAGTCGGCGGTACGCAGGGCGGTGTCCGCCAGACCCTTACGGGCACCGTGCGTGGAGATGAAGTACTCCAGCACGGACAGACCCTCACGGAACGAGGCCTTGATGGGACGCGGGATGGTCTCGTTCTTCGCGTTCGACACAAGACCACGCATACCGGCGATCTGACGCATCTGCATCATGTTGCCTCGTGCACCCGAGTTCACCATCATGAAGATCGGGTTGGTCTTCGGGAAGTTGTCGTTCATCGCCTCGGCGACCTCGTTGGTCGCCTTGGTCCAGATCGCGATGAGCTCCTGCGTGCGCTCGTCCTTGGTGATCAGACCGCGCTCGTACTGCTTCTGGACCTTCTCGTCCTGAGCCTCGTACCCGCGGACGATCTCCTTCTTCGCCTCGGGGACGACGACGTCGGAGATGGCCACGGTGACACCGGAACGGGTCGCCCAGTAGAAGCCGGCCGCCTTCAGGTTGTCGAGCGTCGCCGCCACGATGACCTTGGGGTAGCGCTCGGCGAGGTCGTTGACGATCTCGGAGAGCTGCTTCTTGCCGACCTCGTAGTCGACGAACGGGTAGTCCTCGGGCAGCAGCTCGTTGAAGAGCGCGCGGCCCAGCGTGGTCCTCAGGGTGAAGGTGTCACCCTGCTGCCACTCCGGCTCACCCTCCTCACGCGCCGGCGGGGTCCAGCCGCGCGGCGGGATGGTGCCCACCGGGAAGCGGATGTCCACGCGCGACTGCAGCGAGAGCTCACCGGCGTCGAACGCCATGATCGCCTCGGCCACGGAGGAGAAGGAGCGGTCCTCGCCCTTCACGTTCCGCATCTCGCCGTCGGTGGTGAGGAAGAACAGACCGAGGACCATGTCCTGGGTCGGCATCGTCACCGGACGGCCGTCGGCCGGCTTGAGGATGTTGTTCGAGGACAGCATCAGGATGCGGGCCTCGGCCTGCGCCTCCGCGGACAGCGGCAGGTGCACGGCCATCTGGTCACCGTCGAAGTCCGCGTTGAACGCGGTGCAGACGAGCGGGTGGATCTGGATGGCCTTGCCCTCGACCAGCTGCGGCTCGAAGGCCTGGATGCCGAGGCGGTGCAGGGTGGGAGCACGGTTCAGCAGAACCGGGTGCTCGGCGATGACCTCTTCGAGGACGTCGTACACGACCGTGCGGCCGCGCTCCACCATGCGCTTGGCGCTCTTGATGTTCTGCGCGTGGTTCAGGTCGACCAGGCGCTTCATCACGAACGGCTTGAACAGCTCCAGCGCCATCGCCTTCGGCAGACCGCACTGGTGCAGCTTCAGCTGCGGACCGACGACGATCACGGAACGCGCGGAGTAGTCCACACGCTTACCGAGCAGGTTCTGACGGAATCGACCCTGCTTACCCTTCAGCATGTCGCTGAGGGACTTCAGCGGGCGGTTACCGGGACCGGTCACCGGGCGGCCGCGGCGACCGTTGTCGAAGAGGGCGTCAACAGCCTCCTGAAGCATGCGCTTCTCGTTGTTGACGATGATCTCCGGAGCACCCAGGTCGAGCAGGCGCTTCAGACGGTTGTTGCGGTTGATCACACGGCGGTACAGGTCGTTCAGGTCGGAGGTCGCGAAGCGGCCACCGTCCAGCTGCACCATCGGACGCAGGTCCGGCGGGATGACCGGCACGCAGTCGAGCACCATGCCCTTGGGGCTGTTGCTGGTCTGCAGGAACGCGGAGACGACCTTGAGGCGCTTGAGCGCACGGGTCTTCTTCTGGCCCTTGCCGGTGCGGATGATCTCGCGGAGGCGCTCGGCCTCCTCGTCGAGGTCGAAGGACTCCAGGCGCTTCTGCAGCGCCGCGGCACCCATCGAGCCGTCGAAGTACGTGCCGAAGCGGTCACGCAGCTCGCGGTAGAGGAGCTCGTCGCCCTCCAGGTCCTGGACCTTGAGGTTCTTGAACCGGGTCCACACCTCGTCGAGACGGTCGATCTCGCGCTGCGAACGGTCGCGCAGCTGCTTCATCTCACGCTCGGCGCCCTCGCGCACCTTGCGGCGCACGTCCGCCTTGGCGCCCTCGGCCTCGAGCTCGGCCAGGTCGGTCTCGAGCTTCTTGGCGCGGGCCTCCAGGTCGGCGTCCCGGCGGTTCTCGATCTGCTGCCGCTCGACGGAGACATGCGCCTCCAGGGAGGGCAGGTCGCGGGTGCGGCGCTCCTCGTCGACGTACGTGATCATGTACGCCGCGAAGTAGATGACCTTCTCGAGGTCCTTCGGGGCGAGGTCGAGCAGGTAGCCCAGCCGCGACGGAACGCCCTTGAAGTACCAGATGTGGGTGACGGGAGCGGCCAGCTCGATGTGGCCCATCCGCTCACGGCGCACCTTGGCGCGCGTGACCTCGACGCCACAGCGCTCACAGATGATGCCCTTGAAGCGGACACGCTTGTACTTGCCGCAGTAGCACTCCCAGTCCCGGGTCGGACCGAAGATCTTCTCGCAGAAGAGTCCGTCCTTTTCGGGCTTGAGCGTGCGGTAGTTGATCGTCTCGGGCTTCTTGACCTCGCCGTGGCTCCACTGACGGATGTCGTCAGCGGTGGCCAGACCGATCCGGAGCTCGTCGAAGAAGTTGACGTCGAGCACTATGCGTCAATCCCTCTCAGGGTTGTAAGTCATGGGGTCTGATACGGGGGTCCTGGGGCCGGCGGCCTTCATGACGAAGGCCGCCGAACTCCCGTCAGACCTCTTCGACGCTGCTCGGCTCGCGCCGGGACAGGTCGATGCCAAGCTCCTCCGCAGCGCGGAAGACGTCCTCGTCGGTGTCGCGCATCTCGATGGACATGCCGTCCGAGGACAGCACCTCCACGTTGAGGCACAGGGACTGCATCTCCTTGATGAGAACCTTGAAGGACTCGGGGATGCCGGGCTCGGGAATGTTCTCGCCCTTGACGATGGCCTCGTAGACCTTCACGCGGCCGGTGACGTCGTCGGACTTGATGGTCAGCAGCTCCTGGAGGGCGTACGCGGCGCCGTAAGCCTCCAGCGCCCACACCTCCATCTCACCGAAGCGCTGGCCACCGAACTGGGCCTTACCACCCAGCGGCTGCTGGGTGATCATCGAGTACGGGCCGGTCGAACGGGCGTGCAGCTTGTCGTCGACCAGGTGGTGCAGCTTGAGGATGTACATGTAGCCGACCGAGATCGGGTCCGGGAACGGCTCACCGCTACGGCCGTCGAACAGCCGCGCCTTGCCGGACGGGAGCACCATGCGCTCGCCGTCGCGGTTCGGGATGGTGTGCTGCAGCAGACCCGCCAGCTCGTCCTCACGGGCACCGTCGAAGACCGGGGTGGCGACGTTGGTGCCGGGGGCGACACTGTCGGCGCCGATGACCTGCAGACGCTGCGCCCACTCGTCGGCGAGGCCGGAGACGTCCCAGCCGCGGCTGGCGAGCCAGCCGAGGTGGATCTCCAGGACCTGTCCCGGGTTCATTCGGGACGGCACACCGAGCGGGTTGAGGATGATGTCGACCGGGGTCCCGTCCTCGAGGAACGGCATGTCCTCGATGGGCAGGATCTTGGAGATGACGCCCTTGTTGCCGTGACGGCCGGCGAGCTTGTCACCGTCGGTGATCTTGCGCTTCTGCGCGACGTAGACGCGCACCAGCTGGTTGACACCGGGGGGAAGCTCGTCGCCCTCCTCGCGGTCGAAGACGCGGACGCCGATGACCTTGCCGATCTCGCCGTGCGGCACCTTCAGCGAGGTGTCACGGACCTCACGGGCCTTCTCACCGAAGATCGCGCGGAGCAGGCGCTCCTCGGGGGTCAGCTCGGTCTCACCCTTGGGCGTGACCTTGCCGACGAGGATGTCACCGGCGACGACCTCGGCACCGATACGGATGATGCCGCGCTCGTCGAGGTCGGCGAGGACCTCCTCGGAGACGTTCGGGATGTCCCGGGTGATCTCCTCGGGGCCGAGCTTGGTGTCACGGGCGTCGACCTCGTGCTCCTCGATGTGGATCGAGGAGAGGACGTCGTCCTGCACGAGGCGCTGCGACAGGATGATCGCGTCCTCGTAGTTGTGACCCTCCCACGGCATGAACGCCACGAGCAGGTTCTTGCCCAGCGCCATCTCGCCGTTCTCGGTGGCCGGACCATCGGCGAGGACCTGGCCCTCGATGATCCGGTCGCCCTCGTTGACGATGACCTTCTGGTTGACCGAGGTGCCCTGGTTGGAGCGGGCGAACTTGGCCAGGCGGTACGTGATGTACGTGCCGTCGTCGTTGGCGGTGGTGATGTAGTCCGCGGAGACCTCCTGGACCACACCGGCCTTCTCGGCCTTGACCACATCGCCGGCGTCGACCGCGGAGCGGTACTCCATGCCGGTGCCGACGAGCGGCGCCTCGGACTTGATGAGGGGCACGGCCTGGCGCATCATGTTCGCGCCCATGAGGGCACGGTTGGCGTCGTCGTGCTCGAGGAACGGGATCATGGCGGTCGCGACCGACACCATCTGGCGCGGCGAGACGTCCATGTAGTCGACGTCGTCACCAGGGACGTAGTCGACCTCGCCGCCACGACGGCGGACCAGGACCCGGGACTCCTCGAACCGCATGTCGTCGTTGAGCGTGGCGTTGGCCTGCGCGATGACGAAGCGGTCCTCCTCGTCGGCCGTCAGGTAGTCGACCTCGTCGGTGACCTGACCGTCGACGACCTTGCGGTACGGCGTCTCCACGAAACCGAACGCGTTGACGCGGCCGTAGGAGGCGAGCGAACCGATCAGACCGATGTTCGGGCCTTCGGGCGTCTCGATCGGGCACATGCGGCCGTAGTGCGACGGGTGCACGTCACGGACCTCGAAGCCGGCCCGCTCACGCGACAGACCACCGGGACCCAGCGCCGAGAGACGACGCTTGTGCGTCAGCCCCGACAGCGGGTTGTTCTGGTCCATGAACTGCGACAGCTGGCTGGTGCCGAAGAACTCCTTGATGGAGGCGACGACCGGCCGGATGTTGATCAGGGTCTGCGGCGTGATCGCCTCGACGTCCTGAGTCGTCATGCGCTCGCGGACGACACGCTCCATACGAGCCAGACCCGTACGGACCTGGTTCTGGATGAGCTCGCCGACGCTGCGCAGACGACGGTTGCCGAAGTGGTCGATGTCGTCGGTCTCGACGACGATGTTCGTGCCGCTGTCGCCGACCGTCTCGGTCTCGCCCGCGTGCAGCTTCACCAGGTACTTGATCGTCGAGATGATGTCCTCGACGGTCAGGATGCCCGCGTCCAGCGGAGCCTCCGCACCCAGCTTCTTGTTGACCTTGTAACGGCCGACCTTGGCGAGGTCGTAGCGCTTCGGGTTGAAGTACAGGTTCTCAAGAAGCGTCTGCGCGGCCTCACGCGTGGGGGGCTCGCCCGGACGCAGCTTGCGGTAGATGTCGAGCAACGCGTCGTCCTGGCCCTGGGTGTGGTCCTTCTCCAGGGTGGCGCGCATGGACTCGTACTCGCCGAACTCCTCCAGGATCTGCTCGGTGGTCCAACCGAGAGCCTTGAGGAGGACGGTCACGGACTGCTTGCGCTTGCGGTCGATACGCACACCGACCATGTCGCGCTTGTCGATCTCCATCTCCAGCCAGGCACCCCGGGACGGGATGATCTTGGCCGAGAAGATGTCCTTGTCGGACGTCTTGTCGATGCTGGAGTCGAAGTAGACACCCGGCGAACGAACCAGCTGCGACACCACGACACGCTCGGTGCCGTTGATGACGAAGGTGCCCTTGTGGGTCATGAGCGGGAAGTCGCCCATGAAGACCGTCTGGGACTTGATCTCGCCGGTCTCGTTGTTGGTGAACTCGGCCGTCACGAAGAGCGGGGCCGCGTAGGTGAAGTCGCGGTCCTTGCACTCGTCGATGCTGTTCTTCGGCGGCTCGAAGCGGTGGTCGCGGAAGGTCAGCGACATCGACCCGGAGAAGTCCTCGATCGGGGAGATCTCCTCGAAGATCTCCTCCAGACCGGACTTGGTGGGGACGTCCTGTCCGTTCTCCAGAGCCTCCTCGACCCGACTCTGCCAAGCGGTGTTGCCGAGCAGCCAGTCGAAGCTCTCGGTCTGCAGCGCGAGCAGGTTGGGAACCTCGAGAGGCTCCTTGATCTTTGCAAAGGAGATGCGCAGCGGGGCGGTGCTGGCGCCGTTGTTCGTATTCGCGGTCGAGGCGTTGCGCGAGGCGGCCAAGAGGGGGTCCTTCCGAGGGCTCGGACTCACTACGCGCGTACCGGCCCCTCTCCTGCGCAAAGCGAACAGGCTGCTCCTGAACTGACAGATAACGCCAGGTCAGGAATGGTCTCTTCGTCGATGCTCAAGTGAGGGCATGCCCCTGGTGACGGGCAGGGGACAGCTAACAGGCAGCGCAAAGGGTCAGTGTAGCCACTTGGCACACTGATGTCCAGTGCGGGTTTTTCGAGACCCTCGTTGTTCTCGACACCTGCGCAAGCCCACGCCCTCAATGCACGTTGATACTGCCCTCTTCGCCGTCGATCCATGCCTCGGAGTTCGGATCGGTGTCACGACGCGTCCTGAGAATTGCGCGCTGCGTGCGGTTCGTCAAGGCCCCTCATGCCCGCTCCGCATGCCGCGATCGTCACTCGCGGTCCGTCACCCAGGGCGCCCGGAGGCACGACGAAGATCACCATACTCGCCGCCACCGGCAGTGCAAGGCAGCCGTCGCTCGACGTCCCCGAACGCCGAAGGGCGACCACCCAGTTGGGTGATCGCCCTTCAGTGCGTTCGCGTTACAGATTCGAACGAGTTTTTCCCACTCGTCTCAGAACTGCGTCGCACGGGCCCTGGCGGGCCCGGAGAGCTGGCGGACCAGCGAGGCCTTACTTGACCTCGACGGAGGCGCCGGCGCCCTCGAGGGACTCCTTGGCCTTGTCCGCGGCCTCCTTGTTGACCTTCTCCAGAACCGGCTTCGGCGCACCGTCGACCAGGTCCTTGGCCTCCTTCAGGCCGAGGGAGGTGAGCTCACGCACGACCTTGATGACCTGGATCTTCTTCTCGCCGGCGCCGGTGAGGATGACGTCGAACTCGTCCTTCTCCTCGACGGCCTCGGCCGGGGCGCCGGGAACGGCGGGGCCGGCAACGGCGACCGCGGCGGCGGCGGTGACGTCGAACTTCTCCTCGAACGCCTTCACGAACTCGGAGAGCTGGATGAGGGTCATGCCCTCGAACTCGGCGAGCAGTTCGTCCTGGGTGAGAGCCACGATGGCTTTCCTTCCACTAATTCGGCTGGTGCCGGATGTACATGTATGGCGGGCGTACGTTCGGCCCGCTACGACCGATGCCTGGGGCTGAGCGCCTCAGGCGGCGGTCATTTCGCGAGCCGAGTTACTCGGCACCGCCCTGCTCGTCCTGCTTGGCGCGAAGCGCGTCCACGGTGCGGACGAGCTTCGACGGGAGCGCCTGGAAGACCTGAGCAGCCTGCGTCTGCTTGCCCTTCAGGGCGCCCGCCAGCTTGGCGAGCAGAACCTCGCGGGACTCGAGGTCCGCAAGCTTCTTGATCTCGTCGGCGGACAGCGCCTTGCCGTCAAGGACACCGCCCTTGATGACGAGGTTCGGGTTGTCCTTGGCGAAGTCACGAAGACCCTTCGCCGACTCCACCGGGTCACCGGTGACGAAGGCGACCGCCGTCGGACCGTTGAACAGGTCGTCGAGCGTCGTGATCCCGGCCTCGTTGGCCGCAATCTTGGTCAGCGTGTTCTTCACCACGGCGTACTGGGCGTTCTCACCGAGCGAACGACGCAGCGTCTTGAGCTGCGCCACGGTGAGACCCCGGTACTCGGTCAGCACGGCGGCGTTCGAGCTACGGAACTGCTCCGTGAGCTCGGCCACCGCGGCAGCCTTGTCGGGCCTTGCCATAGAGCGTCGGCCTCCTTCCGGGTGATGAGGACCGCTCGGAAGGGGCTGCGTCAAAACGAAACGCCCCGGCGCAGGCGCACGGGGCGTAGCTCAACCGAATGAATTCCGCTGGAGACGGAACAGATCCGGGAGCAACTTCCACAGTCACCTGCGCGGGTCGTCCGCATTCAGCGGATCCTTCGGCCACCGCGCCCTCTCCACGAGCACACGGCAACGACCAGCGGTCTTTGGCTTCCTCGGAAGAGTACGGGACCGCATCGCCGTCAAGCAAATCCGCTCCCCGGGGCGGGCGGATCAGCCCCTGGGCGCCGCCCCGTCCACCAGTTCGGCGAGGTCCACCGTGTCGTCGGCCGCCGGGGGCTCGACGGTCACCGACGGGTTGACGTCCAGGAAGGTGACGGTCATGTCGAGCGGCCCGGTGTCGACCCAGCGCCCCTTGCCGTCCAGCGCGTTGGTCCGCCCCCGCATCCGGAACTGCTTGGCCCGGCCGTCCTCGTCGACCCACAGATCCATGGTGAGCGGGCTCCCGACCTTCAGCCCCAGGGCCATGAACTGGTCGAAGCAGTCCGTCCGCAGCTTGTGGGCCTTCTTGCCCTTGGCCGCCGACTGGTACGCCCGCAGCCCCTTGCCCGTGACCTCGCCCCGATAGTGGGTGGTGGGGGTGCCGTCCACGGTCCCGGAGCCGGCCTCGCGGATGTCCTCGGCACCGCTCAGGATCGTGGACTGCACGAGGGGGCTGCCCTCCAGCTGCCGGGGCACGACCCGATAGGTCTGGTTGTACGCGGAGCCGCGGCCCCACACGGCCGGCTCCGCCTTGAGCCAGCGCTTCCCGCCCGCGTCCCCGAGGGCGGCCGTGTCCCCCTCGGTGTACATGGCCCCGCCGGCGAACCGGATCTGCAAGGGCTTGCCCTCGGTCTTGCCGAGCCCGGCGATTTTCATGCGCATGACACTCGGCCGCACGCCCATGGACGCCTCGGCCCGCACCTTGCCGTGCCCCGGCAACGTGCCGGTCACCCGATACCGCAGCGAGGTGAGCCCCAGCGTCGTCCGCGCTGCCCGGGACACCGACTGGGCGGGCGTCAGATCCGCCTCGGCCGCCGTGTCCGACGCGGTGCCGCAGCCGCTGGTGCCGCCGAGCAGCGCGGCGGCGACGACCGTCGCTGCGGCGGCTCTGCGCCGTCGTACGGAGCCGGCCGTGGAATACCTCATGTGTCCCCCTGTTACCTCACGCCCCACGTGCAGGGGCCGAGGGGACACTAACGCGCCCGCAACCCGGCTGTCCCCGGGTTTCAGGCGGTCGGCAGAGCGCTCACCGGCTTCTTGTGGCCACGCGGAGGCCGGTACGCCCGCAAAGGGACGAGCCCCGCACCTCGGAGGGTGCGGGGCTCGTTCTCGCTACGCGTGCGCGACGCGGCTGCCTGGTGAGCGGTGGGCTCAGACGGCGGCCGGGTCCTCCTCGACGAGGAGGTTGCGGGTGCGGTTCGGGTCGATCGGGATGCCGGGGCCGATCGTGGTGCTGATGGCGGCCTTCTTGATGTAGCGGCCCTTGGCGGCGGACGGCTTGAGACGCGTGATCTCCTCGAGGGCCGCCGCGTAGTTCTCCACCAGCTTCTCGTCCTCGAAGGACGTCTTGCCGATGATGAAGTGCAGGTTCGAGTGCTTGTCGACGCGGAACTCGATCTTGCCACCCTTGATCTCGGTGACAGCCTTCGCGACGTCCGGGGTCACGGTGCCGGTCTTGGGGTTCGGCATGAGACCACGGGGACCGAGCACACGGCCGAGGCGGCCGACCTTGCCCATGAGGTCCGGGGTGGCGACGACGGCGTCGAAGTCCAGGCGGCCCTTCGACACCTCGTCGATGAGCTCGTCGGCGCCGACGATGTCGGCGCCCGCGGCACGAGCGGCCTCGGCACGGTCACCGGTCGCGAAGACCAGGACCCGGGCGGTCTTACCGGTGCCGTGCGGGAGGTTCACGGTGCCACGGACCATCTGGTCGGCCTTACGAGGGTCGACACCCAGACGGAAGGCGACCTCGACAGTGCCGTCGAACTTGGTCGTGGAGGTCTCCTTGGCGAGACGGACGGCCTCGAGCGGGGCGTACAGCTTCTCCCGGTCGACCTTGGCGTCCGCAGCGCGGAGAGCCTTGCTGCGCTTGCTCACAACTGCTCCTGTGTGTTCTGAAAGGAGTCGTGGTACGGGCCGAGCAGGCCCTGCCACGTGCGGCCGAGGCCGCATGGTTCTACGAAGGTGCTACGAGGCTGAGGTCAGCCCTCGACCGTGATGCCCATGGAGCGGGCGGTGCCGGCGATGATCTTCGACGCGGCGTCCAGGTCGTTGGCGTTCAGGTCGGGCAGCTTGGTCTGGGCGATCTCGCGGACCTGCGCCTCGGTGATCTTGGCGACCTTGGTCTTGTGCGGCTCGCCGGAGCCCTTCTCGACACCAGCGGCCTTGAGGATCATCTTCGCGGCCGGCGGGGTCTTGGTGATGAAGGTGAAGGAGCGGTCCTCGTAGACCGTGATCTCCACCGGGATCACCCAGCCACGCTGCGACTCGGTCGCCGCGTTGTAGGCCTTGCAGAACTCCATGATGTTGACGCCGTGCTGACCGAGCGCGGGGCCGACCGGCGGAGCCGGGTTCGCCGCACCGGCGTTGATCTGGAGCTTGATAAGCCCCGTGACCTTCTTCTTCTTGGGAGGCATAGCTCTCCGGGTCCTTTCGATTCGAGTGCGCCCTCATCCGGTTCGCGGCCAGATGAAGGCATACCGCACAACGATAACGGGTATAGATGCGCGGCCAAAAACGAGCAGGTCAGGGGGTCCTCACAAGGACCGACCTGACCTGCTGCTTTCGAGCTTCGTCAGTTCTTCTGGATCTGGTCGAAGGAAAGCTCGACCGGGGTCTCGCGGCCGAAGATCTCCACCAGGCCCTTGACCTTCTTGGAGTCGGCGTTGATCTCGTTGATCGTCGCCTGCAGCGTGGCGAAGGGGCCGTCGGTGACGGTGACCGAGTCGCCGACCTCGAAGTCCAGCACCTGGACCTCGACCTTGCGCTGCGGAGCGGGCTTGCCCTCGGCCTCGGCGGCCTCACGCGCGGCCTTCTCCTCGGCCTCCGGCGCGAGCATCTTGACGATCTCGTCCAGGGTCAGCGGGTACGGGTCGTACGCGTTGCCCACGAAGCCGGTGACGCCGGGGGTGTTGCGGACGACGCCCCAGGACTCGTTCGTCAGATCCATGCGCACCAGGACGTAGCCGGGGAGCTTGTTCTGACGGATGGTCTTGCGGTCGCCGTTCTTGATCTGGACGACCTCTTCCTGCGGCACCTCGGCCTGGAAGATGTAGTCCTCGACGTTCAGCGAGACGGCGCGCTGCTCCAGGTTGGTCTTCACGCGGTTCTCGTAACCGGCGTAGGTGTGGATGACGTACCACTCGCCGGGCAGGGTCCGCAGTTCCTCGCGGAGGGCCTCGACCGGGTCGACCGGCTCGGCCTCTTCCTCTTCTTCGGCGGCTTCCTCGGCGGCCTCGTCTTCGGCTGCCTCGGCCTCGTCGTCCACGACGTGCACGGCCTCTTCCTCGGCCGGCTCCCCCGCCTCGGCTTCCGCAGCCTCGAACTCGTCGACCTCGTCCGCTCCCTCGACGATGTCGAGCTCATCATCCACGGACTGGTCCGGCTCGATGGCGTCGTTCAGGTTCGGGTCAGACACTGTGGCTGCTTCTTCCTGGATACAAGGGGTGGAACACGCGAAAGGGGCGCCTGGTACGGCGCCCTTCGCAGTCGGCTCAGCCGAAGACGTACTTGGCGGCCTTGTCGAGTCCGAAGTCAATCACAGTCACGAGACCGATCATGATGACGACGAAGACGATGACCACGGTGGTGTAAGTCGTCAGCTGGGAGCGGGTGGGCCAGACGACCTTCCGCAGCTCCGCGACGATCTGGCGGTAGAAGAGCGCCAGGCGCTTCAGCGGGCCCTTCTTGGCGCGCTTTCCGCCCTTACGGGTCTTCTTCTTGTCCTCGGGCACCTCGTCCTGGGCATCAGGCGTGTCGATGGAGCCCACGGCGTCCGTCATTCATCCTCACCTGATTCCGGTCCGGGTCCGTGGCCGTGCCGCGCCCGGTCTGAGCCGCACGGCGGAACATTGCTGTACGTACATGCGCACACATCCTGGCGTGAGGAGTGTGTAGCAGGGCCGGAGGGACTTGAACCCCCAACCGCTGGTTTTGGAGACCAGTGCTCTACCAATTGAGCTACGACCCTTTGTGGTTCTCCACCAACGTACCGCATCCGACCGGGTGCTCGGTGTGCACCTGGTGCTGCGGCCGGTGAAGGCCAACGAGGTGAGAGTGTACGTGGTCCGAGGCCCGTCGTCGAACAGAAAGCGTCCGCAGGGGCGTTGTGCGTCGAAGATCGACCGTCGCCGCGCCCGGATCCGGACGGTTGTTCCTGTGCTGTTCAGTCTGTGAAACCCGCGTGCCGGGCTCGTTTCCGGTCTGGAACGATGGGCCCCATGAGCGCTGCAACCCCTCCGACCGAGCGCCGGGTCTCCGCCCGCATCGGCGCGATCTCCGAGTCCGCGACCCTCGCCGTCGACGCCAAGGCCAAGGCCCTCAAGGCCGCCGGACGTCCGGTGATCGGCTTCGGCGCCGGTGAGCCCGACTTCCCGACCCCCGACTACATCGTCGAGGCGGCCGTCGAGGCCTGCAAGAACCCGAAGTACCACCGCTACACGCCCGCCGGTGGTCTGCCCGAGCTGAAGGCCGCGATCGCCGCGAAGACGCTGCGCGACTCGGGCTACGAGGTCGACCCGGCGCAGATCCTCGTCACCAACGGCGGCAAGCAGGCCATCTACGAGGCGTTCGCCGCGATCCTCGACCCGGGCGACGAGGTGATCGTCCCGGCGCCGTACTGGACGACGTACCCGGAGTCGATCCGCCTGGCTGGCGGTGTCCCGGTCGAGGTCGTCGCAGACGAGACCACCGGCTACCGCGTCTCCGTCGAGCAGCTGGAGGCCGCGCGCACCGAGCGGACGAAGGTCGTCCTCTTCGTCTCCCCCTCCAACCCGACCGGCGCGGTCTACAGCGCCGAGGACGCCGAGGCGATCGGCCGCTGGGCCGTCGAGCACGGCCTGTGGGTGATGACGGACGAGATCTACGAGCACCTCGTCTACGGGGACGCGAAGTTCACCTCGCTGCCCGCGCTCCTGCCCGAGCTGCGCGACAAGTGCATCGTCGTCAACGGTGTCGCCAAGACGTACGCCATGACCGGCTGGCGCGTCGGGTGGATCATCGGCCCGAAGGACGTGGTGAAGGCCGCGACCAACCTCCAGTCGCACGCCACCTCCAACGTCTCCAACGTCGCCCAGGCGGCCGCCCTCGCCGCCGTCTCCGGCGACCTGGACGCCGTGGCGACGATGCGTGAGGCCTTCGACCGGCGCCGCAAGACCATCGTGCGGATGCTCAACGAGATCGAGGGTGTCCTCTGCCCGGAGCCCGAGGGCGCGTTCTACGCCTACCCGTCGGTGAAGGCGCTGATCGGCAAGGAGATCCGGGGCAAGCGGCCGCAGAACTCCGTCGAGCTGGCCGCGCTGATCCTGGAGGAGGCCGAGGTGGCGGTCGTCCCGGGTGAGGCGTTCGGCACGCCGGGATATCTGCGGCTGTCGTACGCGCTGGGTGACGAGGACCTCGTCGAGGGCGTGTCACGGATCCAGAAGCTGCTGGCCGAGGCGACGGACTGAGGTTCCGCCGGCCCGCCCCCATTCCTTTGTGCGAGCAAGACCACGTTCAGGGATTCCGCTACCGGGACGGCGGCGGCGTGCGGCAGGATCGGGCAATGGAGCGCGTACGTGATCTCTCTGAACTGCCGAAGGCCCATCTGCACCTGCACTTCACCGGGTCGATGCGCCCGACGACCGTCCTGGAACTGGCCGACAAACACGGGGTACGGCTGCCCGACGTGCTGACGGAGGCGCTGACCAGCGGGGAGCCGCCACGGCTGCGGGCGACGGACGAGCGCGGATGGTTCCGCTTCCAGCGGCTGTACGACGCGGCGCGCTCGTGCCTGCGGGAGCCGGAGGACATCCAGCGGCTGGTGCGGGAGGCCGCCGAGGAGGACGTCAAGGACGGCTCCGGATGGCTGGAGATCCAGGTCGACCCGACGTCGTACGCCCCTCGGCTGGGCGGGCTGATCCCCGCGCTGGAGATCATCCTGGACGCCGTGGACACGACGGCGCGCGAGACCGGGCTCGGGATGCGGGTGCTCGTCGCCGCGAACCGGATGAAGCACCCGCTGGACGCGCGGACACTGGCCCGGCTCGCGGTGCGGTACGCGGAACGGGGCGTCGTCGGGTTCGGGCTGTCCAACGACGAGCGG
Organism: Streptomyces torulosus; assembly: GCF_001419765.1. Classification (GTDB taxonomy): domain Bacteria; phylum Actinomycetota; class Actinomycetes; order Streptomycetales; family Streptomycetaceae; genus Streptomyces; species Streptomyces torulosus. The sequence continues at coordinate 1,334 of NZ_LIRK01000150.1, read as the reverse complement.
CGCGGCATGGCGCGGGACTTCGACCGGGCGTTCGCGATCGCGCGCGACGGCGGGCTGCTGTCCGCGCCGCACGGGGGCGAGCTGTCCGGTCCGTCGTCCGTACGGGACTGCCTGGACGACCTGGACGCCGACCGGATCGGGCACGGGGTGCGCGCGGCGGACGACCCGCGGCTGCTGAAGCGGCTCGCCGACCGGGGCATCACGTGCGAGGTGTGCCCCGCGTCGAACGTCGCCCTCGGTGTCTACGAGAAGCCGCAGGACGTACCGCTGCGCACGCTCTTCGAGGCGGGTGTGCCGATGGCCCTCGGCGCCGACGACCCGCTTCTGTTCGGCTCCCGGCTGGCGGCGCAGTACGAGATCGCCCGTACCCATCACGGCTTCACGGACCAGGAGCTGGCGGAGCTGGCCCGGCAGTCGATCCGGGGGTCGGCGGCGCCGGAGGACACGAAGGCGCGGTTGCTGGCGGGGGTGGACGCGTGGCTCGCCTCGTGAACGTGGGCGCCGTGGGCGCCGTGGGCGCCGTGGGCGCCGTGGGCGCCGTGGGCGCCGTGGGCGCCGTTACAGGCTGACGCCGACCGTCACCGGCTCGTTGACCAGGGTGATGCCGAAGGCGTTGTGGACGCCGGTGACGACCTCGCGGGCCAGGGTCAGGAGGTCCTCGGTGGTGGCCGCGCCGCGGTTGGTGAGGGCCAGGGTGTGCTTCGTGGAGATGCGGGCCGGGCCGTTGCCGTAGCCCTTGGTGAAGCCGGCCTTGTCGATGAGCCAGGCGGCGGA
>NZ_LIRK01000150.1:296-472 GCF_001419765.1 Streptomyces torulosus | reverse complement strand
CTCGGCGTACTTGATCGGGCCGGAGAGGCCGTCGGCGTCCTCCAGTTCGAAGCGGACGCGGAGGACGACGAAGCGGTCGGGGTCGTTCTTGAAGCGGCTGTGCCGGTAGGAGAAGGCGCAGTCGGCGTTCGGGAGGGTGACGGTTTCGCGGGTGCGGCGGTCGTAGGCGACGACCT
>NZ_LIRK01000150.1:0-248 GCF_001419765.1 Streptomyces torulosus | reverse complement strand
CGCCGGCGGCGAGCTCCAGCTTCGTGCCGTCGAGGGTGACGCCCCTGGTGGCGATGACCAGGGCGGTGCCGGCGAAGCCCTTGTCGCCGATGACCAGGTTGGAGCTCGCCGCCGGCGAGGTCTGGACCGACGCCGTCGCCCACACCGTCGACGCCGGACTCGCCGGCATCGAATGCCTCGCCGGAATCCCCGGCTCCGCCGGCGCCACCCCCATCCAGAACGTCGGCGCGTACGGCCAGGAGGTCGCC
>NZ_LIRK01000015.1 GCF_001419765.1 Streptomyces torulosus | reverse complement strand
GGGGTGCGGGGCTGGTTCTGGAGGGGCCGCTGAGCGGGCGGGGCGGGCGGCTGTGGTGGGCGCGGGTGTCGTCGCCGGACGTCCTGGGGCTGCTGCGGGAGCACGGGCGGCCCATTCGGTACTCCTATACCGAGCGGGACCAGCCGCTGTCCGTGTACCAGACGGTGTTCGCGTTGCCGTCCGAGGACGGGGCGGGCAGCGCGGAGATGCCGAGTGCGGCGCGGCCCTTCACCCCGCGGCTGGTGGCGGAGCTGGTGAGCCGGGGGGTGCAGTTCGCGCCCGTCACCCTGCACACGGGGGTCGCGTCGGCGGAGGCGCACGAGCCGCCGTATCCGGAGCGGTTCGCGGTGCCGGAGGCGTCGGCGCGGCTCATCAACGCGGTCGGGGCGGGCGACGGGCGGGTGGTCGCGGTGGGAACGACGGCCGTGCGGGCCGTGGAGTCCGCGGCCGGCGCCGACGGTGTCGTACGGGCCGGTGAGGGGTGGACGGATCTGGTGGTCACTCCGGAGCGGGGGGTGCGGGTGGTCGACGGGCTGGTGACCGGGCTGCACGAGCCGGAGGCGTCGCATCTGCTGATGCTGGAGGCGGTCGCGGGGCGGGCGGCGGTGGAGCGGGCGTACGAGGAGGCGCTGGCGGGGGACTACCTGTGGCACGAGTTCGGCGACGTGCATCTCATCCTTCCTCCGGAGATACCTCACCCTGTGCATTGCGCCAGCAACTGCATGTGAAGACAGGGCGTTGCCGATGTGAGGCCGGGCATAGGGCCCACATCACGTACGAAGCTCCCTAGGAGATGGATACGCCCGGTTTGAACGGGACAGACGTGTTGTTCTGTCCCGTTTTGCCGCTTCCGCGTCCACTAAGCGGCATCGTACGTCACACCTTTGCCACCGGATTTTGCGGCCGCTAAGAATTGCTTCCGTCGCTCGGCGCCGTGGGTTTCCGCCCACGGCGCTTGTGCTGGAAATGCAATGTCCCCACCCGGCCGAGAGCGACCTCCGCGCTACTCGAAGAGGTCCATCACTCATGTCGCTGAACGCCAAGAACCCCGGTCACAGTCCCGTGCTGTCCAAGGCCCACAAGCTCTCGTTCGCCGGAGTGGCCGCCGTCGGCGCCGCCGCCGTCGCGTTCTCGCTGGTGCCGGCCGAGGCTCAGACCGCCACGCAGACGGTTTCCGCGGCGCCGGTGGCGTTCAGCCAGAACCCGGCCCAGACGGTCAAGGCGAGCGTCGTCGACCAGGCGTCCGACGCCGGGAAGAAGGCCGCCGTGGTCGCCGCGCAGCAGAAGGCCGCGCAGGAGCGTGCGAAGAAGGAGGCCGCGAGCCGGTCCGCCAAGCGCGCCGCGCAGGTCAAGGCCGCCGCGGCCAAGAGCTACCCGAACAACCTCGACGGCTGGATCCGCGAGGCCCTCGACATCATGAAGAAGCACAAGATCCCGGGCACGTACCAGGGCCTGCACAAGAACATCATGCGGGAGTCCTCGGGCAACCCGAGGGCCATCAACAACTGGGACATCAACGCCCAGAACGGCGTCCCGTCGATCGGTCTGCTCCAGGTCATCAAGCCGACCTTCGACGCCTACCACGTCCCGGGCACCGCGTGGAGCCAGTACGACCCGGTCGCCAACCTGACGGCCGCCGCGAACTACGCGGCCGACCGCTACGGGTCGATCGACAACGTCAACAGCGCTTACTGAGGTCGGCGCGGACCCCGGTGAAGCGTCGAAGGGCGGCACCCCCTGGTGGGGTGCCGCCCTTCGGCGTGTGTGGCGGTGCCCTCGGTTACTTCCGCATGACCTCGGGCTCGTGGCGGCGCAGGAAGCGGGCCACGAGGATGCCGCAGACGACGCCGATCAGGACCAGGGCGACCATGTCGAAGGCGTAGACGCCGGCCGTGTGGTCCCACAGCGGGTCCGTGTCGCCGACCTCCTTGGGCGGGCTGATGTTGTTGAAGTCCAGCGTGGCGCCGGCGGCGGCGACCGCCCAGCGCGACGGCATCAGGTACGAGAACTCGTTGACGCCGGGGCTGCCGTGCAGGGCGAAGAGGCAGCCGGTGAAGACGACCTGGACGATCGCGAACATGACCAGCAGCGGCATGGTCTTCTCGGCGGTCTTCACCAGCGAGGAGATGACCAGGCCGAACATCATCGACGTGAAGCCGAGGCCCATGATCGGGATGGAGAGTTCGAGCATCACGGCGACCTTGCCCTCGCCGAGGATCAGGGCCTCGTCGGGGATGGTCCGGCTGGCGAAGCCGATCGCGCCGACCATGGCGCCCTGGAGCACGGTGACCGTGCCGAGGACGATGACCTTCGACATCAGGTACGCCGAGCGCGACAGACCGGTCGCCCGCTCCCGCTCGTAGATCACTCGTTCCTTGATCAGCTCACGGACGGAGTTGGCGGCGCCCGCGAAGCACGCGCCGACCGCGAGGATCAGCAGCACCGTGGTGGCGGTGCCGTTCGGGATGGGCAGGTTGGTCGCCGGGTTCACCTTCCGGACCAGCAGGTCCTTGTCCGGGTCGATGAGCAGGCTCACCGCGCCGAGGACGGCCGGCAGGATCACCGTCAGTGCCAGGAAGCCCTTGTCCGACACGATCACCGCGAGGTAGCGGCGGACGAGGGTGCCGAGCTGGGAGAACCAGCTCTGCGGCTTCGGCGGGCGCATCGACTGCGGCGGCGGCATGTGCACCGACTGCGGGGCGACGGCGTCGATGTCCGCGGCGTACATCTGGTAGTGCTGCGAGCCCTTCCAGCGGCCCGCCCAGTCGTAGTCGCGGTAGTTCTCGAAGGCGGAGAAGACGTCGGCCCAGGTCTCGTAGCCGAAGAAGTTCAGGGCCTCCTCGGGCGGGCCGAAGTACGCCACCGAGCCGCCCGGCGCCATCACCAGCAGCTTGTCGCAGATCGCGAGCTCGGCCACCGAGTGGGTGACCACGAGGACCGTGCGGCCGTCGTCGGCGAGGCCGCGCAGCAGCTGCATGACGTCGCGGTCCATGCCCGGGTCGAGGCCGGAGGTCGGCTCGTCCAGGAAGATCAGCGACGGCTTGGTCAGCAGCTCCAGGGCGACCGAGACGCGCTTGCGCTGGCCGCCGGAGAGGGACGTGACCTTCTTGTCCTTGTGGATGTCGAGCTTCAGCTCGCGCAGCACCTCGTCGATGCGGGCCTCGCGCTCGACGGCCGTGGTGTCGGCCGGGAAGCGGAGTTTGGCCGCGTACTTGAGGGCCTTCTTGACGGTCAGCTCCTTGTGCAGGATGTCGTCCTGCGGGACCAGACCGATGCGCTGACGCAGCTCCGCGAACTGCTTGTACAGGTTCCGGTTGTCGTAGAGGACGTCGCCCTGGTTGGCGGGGCGGTAGCCCGTGAGCGCCTTCAGCAGAGTGGACTTGCCGGAGCCGGAGGGGCCGATGACCGCGATGAGCGACTTCTCCGGGACGCCGAAGGAGACGTCCTTGAGGATCTGCTTGCCGCCGTCGACGGTGACCGTCAGATGGCGCGCGGAGAAGGAGACCTCACCGGTGTCGACGAACTCCTCGAGACGGTCCCCGATGATGCGGAACGTCGAGTGGCCGACGCCGACGATGTCGTTCGGGCCGAGGAGTGCCGTGCCGCCCTTGGCGATCGGCATACCGTTGACGAACGTGCCGTTGTGGGACCCGAGGTCACGGATCTCGAAGCGGCCGTCGGGCGTCGCGTGGAACTCGGCGTGGTTCCGGGAGACCTGGAGGTCGGAGACGACCAGGTCGTTCTCCAGGGCACGACCGATGCGCATCACCCGGCCGAGGGCCAGCTGGTGGAACGTGGTCGGGCTGCGGTCGCCGTACACCGGCGGCGCCCCCGCGCCACCACCGGGGCCCTGCTGCGGATGGCCCTGCTGATGCGGGACCTGGGGCTGCTGCGGCTGCTGCCAGCCCGCCTGCGGCGCCTGCTGCTGCGGCGCCTGCTGGGCGGCGTAACCGGCGCTCGCGCCCTGCGCGGCGTACGGCTGCTGCTGCGGCTGCGACACCGCCGCGGCCGTGCCGGAGAGGCTGACTCTCGGGCCGTCGGTCGCGTTGCCCAGGTGCACGGCCGAGCCGGGGCCGATCTCCAACTGGTGGATCCGCTGGCCCTGCACGAATGTGCCGTTGGTGCTGCCGTGGTCCTCGATCACCCAACTACGGCCGCTGAAGCTGATCGTGGCGTGGCGCCAGGAGACCCTGGCGTCGTCGAACACGATATCCCCCTGCGGATCACGTCCGAGGGTGTATGCCCTGGACGGATCGAGCGTCCAGGTTTGTCCGTTCAATTCCAGTACGAGTTCCGGCACTCCATGCCCCACTGAGTTGTCCCCCGAGTTACCCCCATCGCAGGGAGTCTAGGGATGTCGAACATCGGGGGGAACTATTTCAGGCTCGACCCCTTGACCGAAAGTCGGGCCTTGTGAAGAGAACGTACGGGGGCGTCGACCCGTCCCGTTGACGGGGTTGAAACCGGGCCGGAGAGTGGTAATCCCACGCGAGGGGGACATCAGCGGTGCAACGCCGCGATGCGGATCGGGGGGGTCCGACCATGAGCAACCGGAGTGCCGGCCAGGGCGGGAGCGTGCGCTGGGGGGACGTCGTGTTCTCCGCGATCGCCGCCGTGAGCTGGTCGTTGATCGGGATGGCGGGCACGGCGGCGCTCGGTCTGCATCTGCTGGAGGCCGACTCCGCGGGCGAACTCGGGCCCATGACCGCGGCGCTCGTGGCGCTCGGTGCGGGTGGGTCGGTGACCCCGTCCGGCGATGTGTCCGTCTTTGGCCTGGAAGGGGCCCAGGCCACGACCGCCATCGAGATCACGCCACTGGGTGTCGGCCTCGTGGGGGCGCTCCTGCTGGCCTGGTTCTTCCTGCGCTCGTTGCGCGGCGCGGGAGTTGTCGTCACCGCGGCCGAACTCCTCGCGCGCGGGGGCGCGGTGGTCGTCCTCTTCGCGGCGCTGATGGGCGGCCTGGCCTACGCCGGCCAGGCCGTGATCACCCTGGACGGCGGCGACCTGGGCCTCGACGAGCTGCCCGGCGGCGGTGACCTCGGTGGCGTCGAGATCCCCGGGCTCGGCGACATCGGGGACATCGGCGGCGGCCTGCTCCCGGACCGGCTCGGCGACCTCGCCGGCGCCGACGCGCAGGTGGGGTTCACCGTCGACGCGGCGCCCACGGTGCTGGGCGGCCTGCTGTGGTGCCTCGGGGTGCTGCTGGTCGCCCTGCTGGCCTCGCGTCGCACTCCCCTACCGCGCGGCCTGGACGCCGTGCACCGGGTGGTACGGCCCGCCGTGTCGGCGGTGGTGACCGTGCTGCTGGTGGCGGTCGCGGCGGGGCTCGCGGCGGCGGCGTACGCGGCGGTCGGCGACCCCCACCCGAGGCGGATCGTGGGCGCGGCCCTGCTCGGAGCGCCCAACGGCGTCTGGCTCGGCGTCCCCCTCGGCCTGTTCGTCCCCTGGGACGGCAGGGCCACGGGAGCGCTCGCGAACCTGCTGCCCGACCCGCTCGACGCACTGCTGCGCGTCGACGCGAACGAACCCGTCACGCTCAGCCGCCTGGCCGAACTGGACTCCAGGGTCTGGCTGTTGGGCGTGGCGGCCGCCCTGATGATGCTGTACGCGGGGGCGCTGACCGCCGTGCGTACGCCTTTCGCCGGGCGGGTGTCTCCCCCGACCGCCGGGGGTGCGGATGGTGCGGCTGCACGGGGCGGGGGTGCGCTCGGGTTCGCGGGGCTCTGCGCACTTCGGCTGGGCATCGCGACGGCGGTGACGCTCCCCCTCCTTGTCCTGCTGACGGAGGTGTCGGTGGACGCCTCGCTGGCCGTGCTCGGCATCGACGCG
>NZ_LIRK01000149.1 GCF_001419765.1 Streptomyces torulosus | reverse complement strand
TTCCTCCGGGCGCTTCCCTTCGGTCTTGCGTTTCCGACTCTATCAGATCGTTTTCCGATCCGATTCCCTGTCGGCGGGATTTGCCTTTCGGCTGCCTTTGGGCCTCTCGGTTTCCCTCGCGGCCTTTCGACATTCACTACGTTAGCCGATTCCCTCGGCAACTCATAATTGAGTGCTGCGGACTCGAATCAGGGCATGCCTAATTCGCCCCCGCCAAGGGATGTCGTAGGTAGTGGGTGGCCGCTTCCGGCTGCTGGCTGACTGCCGTACCCGGTTCAAGCGGCTCGGGCTACGTTACGGACCGCCCGGAAGCGAGTCAAGTTCGGCGGCGGCGGGGGACATGGGCCCGATACGGGCTCACCGTGGGGTCGTCGGCGATCCAGAAGCGCCACGGGTGGACGCCTCCGTCGCCCGCGACACCGGTACGGGGACCGTTGCGTACCTGGTCGGAGTGGACAGGCGTGCCGGTCAGGACCGTAAGAGGGGGATCGTCGGGGGAACAGGCGTCCGTGCCGTCGAGGGCGCGGTCCACGTCCAGGGCGGTGGCCAGGCGGGCCGGCCCTTTGGCCAGTTCCATGTCATTTCGGGCCGAGATTCGACGTTTGCGAGCCAACTCCGCGCCCTCGATGACCTCGCCGGCGCGCAGCAGGACCGCGCTCGCCCGGCCCTCCGGACCGCACACCAGGTTCATGCAGTGCCACATGCCGTACGTGAAGTACACGTACACATGGCCGGGTGGACCGAACATCACGCCGTTGCGGGCGGTGTGTCCGCGAAACGCGTGCGAACCGGGGTCGTTCTGACCGTCGTAGGCCTCGACCTCGGTGATGCGGAGTGCGATCGGACCGTCCGGGGTGGTGCGCACGAGGACGCGTCCCAGGAGGTCGGGGGCGACCTCCAGGACGGGGCGGTCGAAGAACTCTCGGGCCAGGGGCGTACGGTCAGGGGTCGCGATCATGGCGTACGAGCGTAGTCCAGACGGGTGCGGGCCGATGGGTGGCGAGGAAGCGTCCTCCTTGGAAGTGTGGGGACCCGGAACCGGTCACCGTCGGTTCGCGTTTGTAGGGATCAAGGATCCACGCCACACAGAGCGATCCACCCATACAGAACTACAGAGCCACACAGATACACAGGCGTTGCCTGACGGGAGGAACAGACATGGGGTTCAAGCGACTGCTCGCGAGCCTGGGGGCCGGTGGCGCTTCGGTCGAGACGGTGCTGACCGAGGTCAATGTGGTGCCGGGCGGTGTCGTCCAGGGTGAAGTACGGATCCAGGGCGGTTCCGTGGACCAGCAGATCGAGGCGCTGTCGGTCGGGCTGCAGGCCCGGGTCGAGGTCGAGGGCCAGGACGCCGAGTACAAGCAGGACATCGAGTTCCTGAAGCAGCGACTCGGGGGTGCCTTCGAGCTGAAGGCGCAGGCGGTGCACGTGGTGCCGTTCGGGCTGGAGATCCCGTGGGAGACGCCGGTCACGACCATCCAGGGCCAGACGCTGCCGGGGATGCACATCGGGGTGACGACGGAGCTGGAGATCGCGCGGGCGGTCGACTCCGGTGACCTGGACCCGATCAACGTGCACCCGCTGCCGGCGCAGCAGGCGATCCTGGACGCCTTCATCCAGCTGGGCTTCCGCTTCAAGAACGCGGACATGGAGCGCGGCCACATCCGGGGCACGCGGCAGAAGCTGCCGTTCTACCAGGAGATCGAGTTCTTCCCGCCGCAGCAGTACCACGGGCTGAACCAGGTCGAGCTGAGCTTCGTCGCCGACGAGCGCGAGATGGACGTCGTGCTGGAGATGGACAAGAAGCCGGGGCTGTTCAGTGAGGGCAGCGACTCGTTCCGTTCGTTCCGGGTGGGGCTGCAGGACTACGGGAACACGGACTGGGGCGCCTACCTGAACCAGTGGCTGTCGGAGGTCGGCAGCAAGCGCAGCTGGTTCTAGGCTCTGAACCAACCCACAGGATCCACCAGGAGGTACCGAGGTGACCGAGCCGAAGAGGCCGCCGCTCCCCCACGATTTCCATCCGGTCGTGCCGTCCTTCACGGTCACGAGTGAGGACGTCGAGCCGGGGGCGACGCTCAAGGACGCTCAGGTCTACGCGGGCGGGAACACCTCTCCGCAGCTGCGCTGGGAGGGTTTCCCGCCGGAGACCAAGAGCTTCGCCGTGACCTGCTACGACCCGGACGCCCCCACGGGCAGCGGGTTCTGGCACTGGGTCGTGTTCGACATCCCGGTGTCCGTGACCGAGTTGGCGACCGGTGCGGGGTCGGGGAAGTTCGAGGGACTGCCCGAGGGCGCGGTGCACGCGCGCAACGACTACGGGACGCGTGACTTCGGTGGGGCCGCCCCACCGCCCGGTGACCCGGCACACCGTTATGTGTTCACGGTGTACGCCGTGGATCAGGAGAAGCTCGGTCCGGATTCCGACGCTTCGCCCGCCGTGGTGGGATTCAACCTCCGTTTCCACACGCTGGCGCGCGCCCAGCTCATCGGGGAGTACGCCGCTGTAGCGGAAAAGTAACGAAGCCGGACGTTCATTGAACGTTTGCCCGCCTCTGGTCTTGGAAGTGATCAGAGGCGGGCATTTTTTATTGCGTTGTCCATCTCGGCGTGCCCGGCCACAGTTGATCCAAGCCTGCCGGGGGGTGGGCTGGTGCACAGGAGGTGGGCTGGGATGCGGGACACGCTGGTACTGAACGCGAGCTTCGAGCCGCTGTCGACGGTGACGCTCAACCGAGCCGTCGTTCTGGTGCTGCAGGACAAGGCCGTCGTCGAGCAGACCCACCCCGAACTGCGCATGCGCGGAGCCGCGGTCGACATACCGGCGCCCCGGGTGATCAGGCTCTGCAGGTACGTGAGGGTGCCGTTCCGAAGACAAGCGCCGTGGTCGCGGCGGGGTGTGCTGGTACGGGACAGGCACAGGTGCGCGTACTGCGGCAGGCGGGCGACCACCGTGGACCATGTGGTGCCACGGTCCAAGGGTGGCTCCGACAGCTGGCTGAACACGGTCGCGTCGTGCGCGGAGGACAACCACCGCAAGGCGAACCGGACTCCGGACGAGGCAGGGATGCCGCTGCTGCGGCAGCCGTTCGAGCCGACTCCGGCGGACGCGATGCTGCTGTCCCTGGGACATGACGACTTCGACGCGCTGCCGGACTGGCTGGCGAAGGGTGCCGCGTAACCGGCCTCGTCACCTAATGCTGTCGTACGGCGAACGGGCCCGCTCTTCCTGGTGGAAGGGCGGGCCCGTAGTCGTGTTCAGTCGGTCGTGTTCAGTCGATGGCCGGCTTCTCGCGGCGGTCGGCGTTGCCGTCGGCCGGCTTGGGAACAGTGGGGCCGCCGCCCAGGTTGCCGAAGTTGCCCATGGCGCCGGAGAGGCCCTTCAGGGCGTCGCCGATCTCGCTGGGGACGATCCAGAGCTTGTTGGCGTCGCCCTCGGCGATCTTCGGGAGCATCTGGAGGTACTGGTAGGAGAGGAGCTTCTGGTCCGGGTCACCGGCGTGGATGGCCTCGAAGACCGTACGGACGGCCTGGGCCTCGCCCTCGGCGCGCAGGGCGGCGGCCTTGGCCTCACCCTCGGCGCGCAGGATCTGGGACTGCTTCTCACCCTCGGCGGTCAGGATCGCCGCCTGGCGCGTACCTTCGGCGGTGAGGATCGCGGCGCGCTTGTCACGGTCGGCGCGCATCTGCTTCTCCATCGAGTCCTGGATGGAGGTGGGCGGCTCGATCGCCTTCAGCTCGACGCGGTTGACGCGGATGCCCCACTTGCCGGTCGCCTCGTCGAGGACGCCGCGCAGGGCCGCGTTGATCTCCTCACGGGAGGTCAGGGTCCGCTCCAGGTCCATGCCACCGATGATGTTGCGGAGCGTGGTGACGGTGAGCTGCTCGATCGCCTGGATGTAGCTGGCGACCTCGTAGGTGGCGGCGCGGGCGTCGGTCACCTGGTAGTAGATGACCGTGTCGATGTTCACGACCAGGTTGTCCTGGGTGATCACCGGCTGGGGCGGGAACGGCACGACCTGTTCGCGGAGGTCGATGCGGTTGCGGATGGAGTCGATGAACGGGACCACGATGTTGAGGCCCGCGTTGAGCGTGCGCGTGTAGCGGCCGAAGCGCTCCACGATGGCGGCGCTCGCCTGTGGGATGACCTGGATGGTCTTGATCAGGGCGATGAAGACCAACACCACCAGAATGATCAGGACGATGATGATCGGTTCCATCGTTCGCTCCCCGTGCCCTTCTCCGCCGCGGCGCCTGTGGAAGATCTTATGCCTGTTTGCCTGTTGAGGATCTTGCTCGTCGAGTCTGGCAGAACAGCGCCTGCCAGGTGGGACGTTCGGTGCATTGCGTGATCGCGTCGTGACCGCGTCGTACGAGGTCACATGACGATCGCGGTGGCTCCTTCGATCTCCACGACGTCGACTTCCTGGCCCACCTCGAAGGTGAGTCCGGAGTCGAGGGAGCGGGCGGACCAGATCTCGCCGCCGAGCTTGATACGGCCGCCGGAGCCGTCGACCCGTTCCAGGACGACGGCGTGCTTGCCCTTCAATGCGTCGATCCCCGTGGCGAGTTCGGGCCGTTGGGCCCTGTGGCGGGCGGCCACGGGCCGTACGACGGCGATGAGCGCCACGGACACGGCGGCGAACACGACCACTTGGAGGACGACACCGCCACCCAGTCCCGCGGTCACGGCGCCGGCGACGGCGCCCAGGGCGAGCATGCCCAGTTCCGGCATCGCGGTCACGACGAGGGCGATCCCGAGCCCGGCCGCGCCTATCAGCCACCACACCCATGCGTCGATGTTGTCCACATCGTCCATGGTAGGACCGGGATCGCCCGGCCGACAGAGCGCACGGTCAAAGATCGCTTACAGCGGATCCGCCAAGTCGGTTGCGTCGGGCCCGGGTTGTGGAGCCTGAGCGCCCGACTGGCGGATCGGCGGGAGAAGTCGGAGGTCAGGTGAGGGGCAGGCCCTGGGCCGTCCAGCGCTCGCCGACCTGCTCGACGACGAGCGGGAGACCGAAGCACAGGGAGAGGTTGCGGGAGGTCAGCTCCAGCTCCAGGGGGCCCGCCGCGAGGACCTTGCCCTGACGGATCATCAGGACGTGGGTGAAGCCCGGGGGGATCTCCTCGACATGGTGCGTGACCATGATCATGGAGGGGGCGATGGGGTCGCGGGCGAGGCGGCCGAGCCGGCGGACGAGGTCCTCGCGACCGCCGAGGTCGAGGCCCGCGGCGGGCTCGTCGAGGAGGAGCAGCTCGGGGTCGGCCATCAGGGCGCGGGCGATGAGGGTGCGCTTGCGCTCGCCCTCGGAGAGGGTGCCGAACTTGCGGTCGACGTACTCGGTCATACCGAGGCGGTCGAGGAAGGCGCGGGCTCGGAGCTCGTCGATCTCCTCGTAGTCCTCGTTCCAGGTGGCCGTCATGCCGTACGCGGCGGTCAGCACGGTCTGCAGGACGGTCTGGCGCTTGGGGAGCTTCTCCGCCATGGCGATGCCGGCCATGCCGATGCGGGGGCGCAGTTCGAAGACGTCGACCCGGCCGAGGGTCTCGCCGAGGATCGTGGCGGTGCCCTTGCTGGGGTAGAGGTAGCTGGACGCGACGTTGAGGAGGGTGGTCTTGCCCGCGCCGTTCGGGCCGAGGATGGCCCAGCGCTCGCCCTCCTTGACCGACCAGGAGACCTGGTCCACCAGAGCCCGGCCCTCGCGGACCACGGATACGTCCTCCAGCTCCAGAACATCGCTCATGAGCGCGCTGTCTCCCCTTGCAGTGTCGGCCTGTCTCGGCTGTCGCGTACGCCTGTGGTTGGAGCCACCGCCGGGTGGGCGCAGCCCTCACAGAAATCTACGCCACCGGTCGGGCCGTCCATTCCATCGGTCGGTCCTTAGGGTGGGGGCATGCTCTCGGAACCACGTTCAGGACGCCTTGCCGCATGGGGAAACGCCCTTCTTGCCGGACTTGTCTCACCGGATGACGCGGTGCTCGCGATCGTCGGGGAGGACGCGGTGCATCGGGTGGAGGGGCTGCCCGGCGAGTCGGGGCCCGTCGGGCTGACGCTCGCGCTCGGGCGGCTGCGGGCGCTGGGGGTGACGGGGTTGCGGGTGGCCCTGCCCGCGCCGGGGCATCCGTTGGGGCTCAGTGGGCCGCCGGAGTTCAACAAGCGGGCGCTGGAGGCGGAGGAGGCCGTGGTGTGCCACGGCGGTGCGCTGGGACTGGTGCCGGAGGTGTACACGGCGGGGCCCTCGGGCGACGAGCACGTCGAGGTGGTCTGGCACTGTCTGGAGGTGCGGGAGGCGCCGCCCGCCGATGTGCCGTCCCTCGGGGAGGCCGAGCGGGAGCTGGCGGAGGCGCTGCGGGACGCGACGGCCGTGCTGTCCCGGTTGGACGTGGCGGCGTCGGGTCGGGTGGCGGAGGCGGCGATCGACGCCTACCGGGCGCGGGCCGAGCGGGGGCGTGAGGTGCTCGCGCCCGGGTATCCGCCGCGGGCCGTGCGGGTGCTGGAGCTGACGCAGCGGGTGGGGTTGCTGATCTCGCTGGCGTACGAGAACGGGCACGGGGGTGCGGTGAGCGCGTCCGAGATGGGCTCCCGGGTGGCCGCGTTGCGGCCGGTGGAGCGGACGGCCCGGCGGGCGCAGGTGGCGGCGTACAACGCGTTCGTGGAGGAGCGGGAGCGGGGGTAGCGCGCCCCGGCGCCCCGGTACCTCGGCCCCGTTCGGCGGAGTCGCTGGAGGGAACGACCGGGGTCACGGACATGGCTGACCGGCCTTCCGGAGGGGTCCGGAAGGCCGGTGGTCGCTGGTGCTCCGGGGGCGGAACGTCAGTGGTTGACACCCAGGTTGCCGAAGGCCGGGTTCAGGACGCCCACGACGCTGACGCTGTTGCCGACCACGTTGACCGGGATGTCGATGGGGGCCTGGATGACGTTCCCCGAGATGACGCCCGGCGAGCCGACGGCCTTGCCGCCCGCGTGCGCCCCGCCGTCGGTGGCGGAGGCCATGCCCGCACCGGCGGCGACGAGGCCACCGGCCACCATCGTGACAGCGGCGGCCTTCTTCAGGTTCTTCACTTCTGAGCCCTTCCTCGCGATCACTGCGGCGGTCGCACGCAGCACGCACTGAAGAACGGCGGGGCTCCGCCGAGGATGCGCCATTCGGAGGACATACACCCGACGGTATGAATCTCAGATCGGAGGGGAACCTTCCAGGTTGCCGGACAATCTGCACATCATCCGGTCACACCGTGGCGCACCGCCCACAGCGCGGCCTGGGTCCGGTCCGCCAGGTCGAGCTTCATGAGGATGTTGGAGACGTGGGTCTTGACCGTCTTCTCGGACAGGACCAGGGCGCGGGCGATCTCCCGGTTGGAGCGGCCGTCGGCGATCAGGCCGAGCACCTCGCGCTCCCGCTCGGTGAGCGAACCGCCCCTCCCCTGACCGGAGTTGGCCTCCTCCTGGGAGAGGAGCACCCCGGCGACCTCCGGCTGGAGCAGGATGTGTCCGGCGTGCACGGAGCGGATGGCGCCGGCGAGGGCGTCGGGGTCCACGTCCTTGTAGACGTACCCGGCGGCGCCGGCGCGCAGGGCCGGGACGACGGTGCGCTGCTCGGTGAAGCTGGTGACGATGAGCACGCGCGCGGGGTTGTCGAGTTCGCGGAGTCTGCGGAGCGCGTCGATGCCGTCCATGCCCGGCATCTTGACGTCCATGAGGACGACGTCGGGCCGGAGCTCCTCGGCGCGGGCGACGCCCTCGGCGCCGTCGGCGGCCTCCCCCACGACCTCTATGTCGTCCTGCACCTCGAGGAAGGTGCGCAGGCCCCGGCGGACCACCTGGTGGTCGTCGACGAGCAGCACCTTGATTGCGTCAGCCACCGGGGACCTCCATCTCGATCGTGGTGCCCTTGCCGGGCGCCGATTCCACGGTCAGCGTGCCGCCGACCCCGCTCGCCCGGTCACGCATGGAGACGAGGCCGAGGTGGCGTCCCGCGCGGCGTATGGCCTGCGGGTCGAAGCCGGTGCCGTCGTCGGTGATCCGCAGCACCGCGCCGGTGCCCCGGCGCTCCAGGGCGACGTCGACGTGCTCGGCCTCCGAGTGGCGCAGGGCGTTGTGCAGTGCCTCCTGGGCGACGCGGAGCAGGGCCTCCTCCTGGGCCGCCGGCAGCGCGCGGGCGCCGCGTGCGGAGAAGGTGACGCGGGCGCTGTGGGCGCGGTCGAGGACGTGGACCTGGGTGCGCAGGGTGGCGGCCAGGCCGTCCTCGTCGAGTCCGGCGGGGCGCAGTTCGACGACGGCGGCGCGCAGCTCGTCCGCGGCCTCGGCGGCGAGGGCGGCCACCTGCTGGAGCTCGCCCTTGGCGCGTGAGGGGTCGCGGTCGACCAGGGCGGCCGCCGCCTGGGCGGTCAGCCGCAGGGAGAACAGCTTCTGGCTGACCGCGTCGTGCAGCTCGTGGGCGAGGCGGGAGCGTTCCTCGGCGATGGTCAGCTCGCGGCTGCGCTCGTAGAGGCGGGCGTTGGTCAGGGCGATCGCGGCGTGCTGGGCGAGGATCGACAGCAGTTCCTCGTCGTCCTCGGTGAAGCCGCAGCCGCCCTCCGGGCGGGGGCAGCGCTTGTTGGCGAGGAAGAGGGCGCCGATGACCTCGTCGCCGTCGCGGATGGGCAGGCCGAGGAAGTCGACCAGGTCGGGGTGGGCGGTGGGCCAGCCCTCGAAGCGCGGGTCCTCGCGCACGTCGGCGAGGCGCTCGGGGGTGGCCTCGTGGAGCATCGCGGCGAGGATGCCGTGCTGGCGCGGGAGGGGGCCGATGGCCTTCCACTGCGCGTCGGTGACGCCGTCGACGACGAACTGGGCGAAGCCGCCGTGGTCGTCGGGGACGCCGAGGGCGGCGTACTCGGCGTCGAGCAGCTCTCGGGCGGAGGCGACGATCGTCTTCAGGACGTCCCGCACCTCCAGGTGTCTGCTCATGGCCAGCAGCGCGGAACTCACCGCCGCGAGGCCCGACCGGGGACCTTGACTCATGAGCTCACCGTACCGGCGGGGTCCGACAGCGCGGATCGGACCGCCGACGGCGCCGCCCCGGCCGTCGGACCTAGGTTCCTGGCCTACGACCGGTCCTAGGTCCCGGGGCCCCGACCGGTGGCCTAGGGCGAAGGGCCTTGGCGTACTGGGGCCCGCGTACGAGGCGGTGGGGAGGGCCGGGTTCCTACGTTGGGATCACCGCCGACCGGAGCGGGAGGCGGCGGACGACGAGGGGACGATGTCATGCCGGTGGCGATCATCACGGGGGCTTCCAAGGGCCTGGGACGGGCGCTGGGGGAAGCGCTGGCCGAGCGGGGATGGGACCTGGTGCTCGACGCGCGGACCGAGGAGGTCCTGCGGGGCACGGCGAAGGAGCTGGCGGCGCACGGGACGCGGGTCGAGGCGCTGCCGGGGGATGTGACGGACGCGGCGCACCGGGCCGCTCTGGTCGCGGCGGCCCGTGCGCTGGGCGGGCTGGACCTGCTGGTGAACAACGCGAGCGCGCTGGGCGCCGAGCCGCTCGTCCGGCTGGAGGAGCTGGCCCTGGACGGGCTGCGGCGGGCCCTTGAGGTCAATGTGGTCGCGGCCCTGGGGCTGGTGCAGGAGGCGCTGCCCCTGTTGCGGGCGTCCGACGCGGGGGCGGTGATCGACGTCAGCTCGGACGCGGCGGCGGAGGCGTACGAGACGTGGGGCGGGTACGGGGCGTCGAAGGCGGCGCTGGACCATCTGTCGGCGGTACTGGCGGTGGAGGAGCCGGGGCTGCGGGTGTGGGCGGTGGATCCCGGGGACATGGGCACCGATCTGTACGCGGCGGCGGTGCCGGACGACGACGATCCGCGGCCGCGTCCGGAGAGTGTGGTGTCGGCGTTCCTGCGGCTGATCGAGGGGCGGCCGGCCAGCGGCCGGTACGGGGCGCCGTCCCTGCTGGAGGCGTGATGACGACGGCGCTGAAGGTGCCCGGGAACCGGTCGGCGCGGGTGCCGGTCGAGCAGCGCGGGCCGGGGCTCGACCGGGACTCCGTACGGCTGCTGGTGTCGCGCGGTACGGAGGTGTCGCACCACGAGTTCGCGGAGCTGCCCCGGCTGCTGCGGGCCGGGGACCTGCTGGTGGTGAACACGTCGTCGACGCTGGCGGCGGCCGTCGACGGGGTGATCGGGCACGCGCGCGTGGTGGTGCATTTCTCCACGCGGGGCGATGACGGGCGGTGGGCCGTCGAGCTGCGGGACCCGGACGGCCGGGGCACCACGCGCGC
>NZ_LIRK01000148.1 GCF_001419765.1 Streptomyces torulosus | reverse complement strand
AGGCCGTCGTCGGTTCGGCCGGCACGGATGTGCAGGCGGGCGAGGTTGACCAGGGGCTCCAGCCCACGGATGGCGCTCATGGCAGGGAGCGGGCACGCCTTCAGGTAAGCCGCAGCGTGCCGATGGCACATCGTTCGGGCCAGATCTGGAAGGCCGAGATCGGAGGCTATGAGCGCAGTCTGGTTGAAAACGGTGGAGGCCAATCCCTGGTCGTTCTGCTCTACGGCTCTTGCGGCCAGCTCGGTCACGGAGCGCACCCGATCGGGCAGCGGCAGGCAGGCAGGGCGGAATCGGGCAATCAGCGGAAAACGTCTTGCTATTGAGCCGTGCGGATCCATGGTCACCTCGGGCAACGTTGGCACGATGATGGGTGAACGAGCCGGGGGCGGTGCCCGTCGAAATAGCCGACGGGCACCGCCCCCCCTATGCATGGGCAGTTGTCTGTACGGGCCGTTGTCAGTGCCAGTCGACGACGATGCGGTTGAGCGGTGTATCGAGGGCGAAGAAGCCGGGGCGCTGCTCGATCACGGGAGCGTCGAGGGGTTGGATCTCGAAAATGGCCTCACGACCGCGGTACTCCCGGTCCCAGGTACGGATCGCGTCGGCGACCTTCGCGGTCAGCTCGTGGCTGCCGGGACCGTGGCCGATGACGCCGAACTCCCAGAGCTTGCCTCCCTCGGGAGTCTTCTTGTCCGACAGGCGGCGGGCGAGATAGGTGATGGCGCCCTTGTCGACGGCCGCGGTGGACGAGGGGTATGGATCCTCGGTGAGGACGGTCCCCTTGGCTTCCTTCGGAAACAGCATCCGGATCAGGCCGCTGGACACGGAGCAGGAGACGAACAGCTCCATCCACTCGGGCGACTCCATGGCTTGGACCGTCATCCCGGTCCACTCCTCGGTGCGCGGTTGCTCCAGCACTCCGGCGAGGGCGTCGGCGTCGATGTTCTGTCCGGCGGGGGCCTGGAGCCGTACGGTGCCGTCCGTGCTGAGGGGGATGACGCGGCGGTCGTCGTCGGCGAGGCCCCTGCGCAGCGGCATGAAGGTGTTCATCTTGCTGCTGACGCTCGTCCAGCGGCCGTCGCGCTGTTCGTAGGCGATGGAGCGGGACACGCTGCCCTTGAGCCTCTGGGGTACGACGAGGCGGCCACCAGGGGCGAGTTGCTGCATCCAGGCGTGCGGGACGCCGTGGGCACCGACAGTGGCGATGATCCGGTCATAGGGGGCGCCCTCGGCGNNTTGGTGAACCCGGCGGCCGCGAGGTGCGCGCGGGCTCCTTCCACGAGGTCGTCATCCACGTCGATGGTGGTGACGTGACCGCTCTCGCCGACCAGGTGGGCCATCAGGCCCGCGTTGTAGCCCGTGCCGGCACCGAGCTCGAGGATGCGCTCGCCGGGCCGAGCCTCCAACTGGTCGAGCATGAGCGCGACGACTCCGGGCTGGGAAGCACAGGAGATCGTCGTGCCGTCGGTGTCGTACTTGATGTTGACCGGCACGTTGGCGTAGGCGTCGTCGAGCGAAGCGTCCGGCACGAACAGGTGGCGGGGTACGGTGCGCAGCGCGGTCTCAACGGCGGGGGTGCGGGCGTATCCGGATGCGCGGATCTGGTCGACCAGGGCGTTGCGCAGCCGGGCGGCTTCTGCATCGGGGGTCGTGATCGTGTCGGTGTTCACCGCCCCGACGCTAGTGGTTGCGGACGTGCCCTCGGCGGACGACGCGGTGTTGTCACTCGATCCCATGACTGCCTCTCTTGCGATGTTGAACAGGGCGCTCTGGTCACCTGGGAGGAGACCTGCGCGGTTGGCGTGGAAGATCAGGTGGTGTGCGATGACGCTTCGCAGACCACGGGTGAGGCCGCCTCCGGTAGCGAGGTGAGCGAGGGTCCTACCAGTCCGCTCGAAGGTGGCGACCCATTCGGCGTGTCCGTCGAGCGGGCCGTTCGGGTGGCACAGGCTTCGGGTGTCGACGGTCATCAGCTTCTGTACAGCCGGAATCAGGGCGGTCGCTCGTTCGGGTGCGAGGGGCTCGGCGGTCGGCCGGAGCGCGGCGGCCTTCGCCCACACGTCGCCCTGCTCGAACCAGTCCAGGTTGGCGGCCCGCATCAGGGCGCTGATCAGGAGTACGGCGGACTCCCGGCGGCCCAGCCGCCCCGGGCCGGGCTGNNGGCGGCTGTCCGCGTGGAACAGGTCGTGGGCGGCGTCCATGGCTTGCGTGCCGCCGAAGGCGGTCGTCTCCGGTTCGTAGATGCCGGGGACCCACGCCGCAGCTGTGCCGTCGTCGACGAGGTCGCTCAGCAGCGACTCGATGAGCGGGGACGGTTCGGTGGCGCGGTACCGCAGCGGCCAGGGCTGCTTGTTCATGAACCACCAGCCGGTGAGCTCATCGTCGGCTTCGGCCGCGAGCAGGGCGGGGCCGAGGCGTTCGCTGATGGCACGCTTGCCGGTCTCGCGGTCGATGAAGGTGATGTTGTGCTGGTGCCAGGGATCCGGGGGCATGTCGGTAGTCCTTCGGTGGGTTGGTCAGGCGATGAGCAGGCAGGCGTCCCAGGAAGTGCGGGGCGGAGTGGCGCTCGCGGGGGCCAGGAGCGCCAGGGCGATTCCGGCGGCGCCGTTGAGGAAACCGGGCCCGCCTTCCTCGTCGTTGACGATCGTCGTGGCCGCTTCGTGCGGATCCGTGGCCGGCGGGCAGAGGACGGTCAGGAGGGCTGGGATCGCCGCGCGCAGCAGACCCGCGGTCGAGGGGTGTGCGTCGTCGGCAGTCCTGGCGGCGATGTGGGCGAGTCCGGCGAAGCCGTGACACAGTCCGTTGTCTGTGGTGGCCTTGAGCTGTGCGGGGTCGGTGAGGGCAGCCACGAGCGCGTTCTCGGCTTCCACCTGGCGGTCGGTGTCGCCGAGGGCAAGAGCGGCGAGTTGCTGGGCGCGGGCCAGGCCCGCGGTGC
>NZ_LIRK01000147.1 GCF_001419765.1 Streptomyces torulosus | reverse complement strand
CTCCTCGCTGACGGCACGCGCAGCCTCACCACCACAGGGCGATGGGATGAGGCATTGGCCCACATCGAACAGCACCGGGGCGTGGGCACCAGGATGTTGGACGGGCGCCAAGTCGCCATCATTGCGGCTCTGACGTCTGGACAGACCGGCCGCGCTGACGAGCTGCTCGCCGCTACGGCACCTGGTGAGCCGTGGGAGCAGGCCGTCACCGCGTGCCTGATGACGCTGTATCGCCGCGACGTGTATCAACCAGTCGACGACTCCTTGACGTCCCTGACGAACACCTACCTGAACCACGATGCCAAGGCCGGTATGACCGTCTTCGACGTCCGCCTCGGCCTCACCGTCCTGGACGCCGTCGGATCAGCCGAACATCCTGAAGCCCGCCTCCTGACCGACGAACTGATTCGGCGAACTACGGAAGCACGCAACGGATACGCGGCCCGCGAGATCCTTGCCCACCCTTTGTTCGGCGTGCTCGCCAGGGACATACAGCGGCAGCAGTGCGAGGACCTACTGCGGAGCTGCGCTCTCGACTCAGGGGTGCTTCCACAAGTGCTGCACCGCGACCTCGAAACCGCTTTGGCAACTGGTGAGTTGGTGCTCATGCGCTCGTTGGCAGAAGCGAAGGAGCTGGGCAGCTCCACGTCGTGAGGAAAGCCGTTGTGACTGAGTGCGCTAGTTGGTTGTGACCGCGCTTCCGTGATGACTACGCCTGGGTAAGGATTCTCGCCGTATGCAGGATGGGGATGCCCTCACCCCACATCTGCTGCCTTGGCCACTTTTGATGTGGCTGATGTGCTTCTTCGGCAACGCTGGCGTTTGAGGGTTGGTCTGGCCGCCNNAGAAGTCAGGAGACGGGCGGCGCTGGCTCGCCACTTGGCTGGCGCGCGTCAATGCGGTAGGGCTCGAACGCGGAGTTGGCGGCCGGAGCGTAGGGCCTGTTGGACATACGTGTGACCAGTTGCCACATACGGCGTTCATCCTCCAGGCTCTTCGGGAGGGTGAGCCCAAGCCCCTCGGCAAGCGGTTTGCGTCCTAGGTTGACCAGGGCCCGTACGGCTGCCGCCCATTCGTCGGTGGCGGCCACTGCCGCGTGGTACCAGACCGGGGTCAGGGTGATCACGCAGATACCGGTGAAAATGAGCGCCGGACGGTCGGAGCGGGAAGTAGACAGCGATGCGAACGCGGTGATTGCCACGACTGCGTGCCCATACAGCAGGGCAACGAAGAAGTCGACGTTCGTACGGGCGGTGACGACCTGTTTGCTGGTGGGCTCCGGGACCGCGCTCGTCAGTTCGTTCCACAGCACCTGAGTGTCGAGGCGATATCGGTCGTATCCATACTCTTCGAACCGACGGATGGCGTTTCCGAGCCGGGTTGGGGTGATCTGATTGTCGCTCACGGGGTAGCGGTTGAGTTTCTCCCTGAGGAGGGCACGTCGGATTGGCGAGGTGAGGCCGGGGTCAGCGAGGCGGTCGGCTGTCCTTTGCCGCCGGGCCCGCTGCAGGCGGCAGCCCCGTTCGTATACGGCGCCTGGCCACAGGGCGTATCCCTCGAGGAAGCGGTAGAGAGGTGTCTGCAGGGCGTTCAGGACGAGCCCGAGCAACACGGCGGCCACCAAGAGCAGGAGTGCGGTGGGGCCGCCGGATGCCGGCCAGAGGCGGTCGAGGATGGCGGGACGGTGCA
>NZ_LIRK01000146.1 GCF_001419765.1 Streptomyces torulosus | reverse complement strand
GCTGATCGCGCAGTTCCCCGCGCCCCTGGAGGGTCGGGCCTGCGGCCCGCCCTCCCCCTGCACAGCACGGGGCGCAGCCCCGGTTGCTTTTCAGGGGCGCGGGGCGGTGACATATGCGGCTCCGCCGCGTGGGCGCGATCAGCCTCCACCCACCCGTAGATTCCCGGGGGCTTCGCCGGGCGCAGCCCCCCGCGGCATCGCGCGGGACGCGTGTCACAGCGTTGTTCGGTTCCATCGGGTGCGGCGTACACCTATGGTCAGGCCCATGTTCGCTGCCTACGCCGCCCGTATCGACCGTGACAACCCGCTCAACGGACTGGAGTTGGGCGACCGCCCGGCCCCGGAGTCCAGGCCCGGCTGGACCACCGTCAAGGTGAAGGCCGCCTCGCTGAACCACCACGACCTGTGGTCCCTGCGCGGCGTCGGCCTCGCCGAGGACAAGCTGCCCATGATCCTCGGCTGTGACGCCGCCGGCGTCGACGAGGACGGCAACGAGGTCGTCCTGCACTCGGTGATCGGCCAGAGCGGCCACGGCGTCGGCCCCAAGGAGCCCCGCTCGATCCTCACCGAGCGCTACCAGGGCACCTTCGCCGAACTGGTCACCGTCCCCACCTGGAACGTCCTCCCCAAGCCCGCGGAACTCTCCTTCGCGGAGGCCGCGTGCCTTCCCACCGCCTGGCTGACGGCCTACCGCATGCTGTTCACCAACGGCGGCGTCCGTCCGGGTGACTCCGTGCTCGTCCAGGGCGCGGGCGGGGGTGTCGCCACCGCCGCGATCGTGCTCGGCAAGGCGGCCGGCCTGCGGGTATACGCCACCAGCCGGGACGAGGCGAAGCGCAAGCGGGCCCTGGAACTCGGCGCGGTCGAGGCGCTGGAGTCGGGCGCTCGGCTGCCGCAGCGCGTCGACGCGGTCATCGAGACCGTCGGCGCCGCCACCTGGTCCCACTCGGTGAAGTCCCTCCGCCCCGGCGGCACGCTCGTCATCTCCGGTGCCACCAGCGGCGACCGCCCCTCCCACGCCGAACTCACCCGCATCTTCTTCCTCGAACTGAAGGTCGTCGGCTCCACCATGGGCACCAAGGACGAGCTGGAGGACCTCCTCTCGTTCTGCGCCGCGACGGGCGTCCGCCCCGTCATCGACGAGGTGCTCCCCCTCGACCGTGCCCGCGAGGGCTTCGAACGCCTGGAGTCCGGCGACCTCTTCGGCAAGATCGTGCTCACCAACCCCTGACGGCTCGCCCTGCTGAGCGAGCGACACCACGGCCGGCCCGGCTCCTCGGGCCGGCCTTCGTCATGTCAACCAACATTGACAGCAGTCCTGCGTCAACGTAAGTTGACAGCATGACCGAAGCAACGGATCTCGCCGAGCGGGCCGGCGACCGCGACCCCCGGATCGGGTTGCGGGCCGTCGCCGCGCTGCGCCGGCTGCTGGAGCAACTGGAGTCGGTACAGGTGCGCAGCGCGCGCAATCAGGGCTGGTCGTGGCAGGAGATCGCCACGGAACTCGGTGTGAGCAGGCAGGCCGTGCACAAGAAGTACGGGAGGCATTGATGTTCGAACGGTTCACGAAGGGTGCCCGTGCCGTGGTCCTCGGCGCGGTCGACCACGCGGAACGCTCCAGCGCCGACAAGGTGACCGAGGAGCACCTTCTGCTCGCCCTGCTGGACCGTCGCGCCAGCCGTGCCTCGTTCGCCCTCGCCTCACTGGGTCTGGCCGACAACCGGGGCTCCGTCGAACAGGCCCTCGCCGACGCCCGCCGACGGGGCGGCCTCACCCGCGCCGACGCGGACGCCCTGTCCGACCTCGGCATCGACCTCGCACGGATCGTCTCCCGCGTCGAGGAGGCCCATGGCACGGGCGCGTTGGAGCCGGGGCGGCGCCGGGACGACAGTGGTGCCGACGGTGAGGCCGGCGGTGCTGGTGACGGCGACGGCAGCGGAGGCGAACGGTTCGGCCGAAGGGGTGGTGGGCGCGGCGGCAGCAGCGGGCGCGCTCGTCGCTCGGGCCACCGGCCCTTCACCCGCGACGCCAAGGACGTGCTCACCCGCTCCCTCCGTGTCGCCCAGTCCCACAGCGACCGTCACATCGGCGACGAGCACATGCTGCTCGCCCTCGCCGCCCGCCCCGGAGTCCCCGCCGAGGTTCTCGCCGACCACGGAGTGACCTACGAGTCCCTGGAGCGTGTGCTGTACGGGGCGGGGGAGGCCAGGGCGAGTTGACCGCGGGGAGAGGCCCCGCCGTGCGGTGTGGGCCTCCTCTGTCCTCGCCGTTACCCCTTGGTCGCCCGCAGTGCCGCTCCGATGTGGGCCGCCGCCGTCGACAGGTGACGGCGGGCGTCGCGGAGCTGGTCCTCCGTGACCCCGTGGTCGCGGGCCGCGTCGCGGATGTCGTCGCGGAAGCGGTCCAGGAGCCGGTCGAGATCGCGGGCCGGGTCGCCCGTGGGGGCCTCGTGCACCCAGGAGGGTTCATAGGCGCCCGGGAAGTCCTCCGGTGTGGTCGAGTAGTCCGGCTCCCAGGCGCCGGAGCCGCCCCTCGCGCCGCCCGCGCTCACGTCCTCGCTCACGCCGGCCTGCGTGCCCGTGCCGGCCTCCGCCTCCGCCGTCCTGCCGGGCCCGCCCGGCGCCGTACCGGGCCCCGTGGCCGAGCCGGTGCCCGAGCCCGAGCCCGTCGCCCCCGCCGTGTCCGGGCCGGACCCCGCGCCCGGGCGTCCGAAGCCGAGGTCCTTGCCGAACTCCTTCCCGAAGTCCTTCCCGAACTCGCCGAACTCCTTGGCCAGTTCCGTCAGTCCCTCGCGGACCCCGGTCGGCCAGTCGCCGCGGGAGAAGTGGTCCTGGACATGGTCCTGGACTCGCTTGGCGATGCGCTGGAGCTCCTCCTGGGCCTGGGTGCGCGCCCGCTCCTGTGCCTCCTTGGCCTGGCGGCGGGCCCGCTGGGCCTCCTCGCGGGCGCGGCGGCTCTCGTCCTTGGCTCGCCGGGCCTGCTCCTTCCACTCCTGCTTGACGCGGCGCATCTCCTCCTTCGCCGCGTGCCACGCCTCCTTGTCGGCCTGCTCCCCGAACTCCCCGAGCGGCCCGTGCTCCCCGGTGCCGGCCCCCGGGGCCTGGCGTGCCGCGGAGGCCGCCGCCCGCATCTCGCGGCGCAGGTCGCCCGCCGCGCCCCGTACGTCGGCCCGGATCTCGGCGGCCAGCTCCGCCACCGACTCGCGGATCTCCAGCTCCAGGTCGGCCAGTTCTCCGCTGCGGTCGGCCAGTTCGGCACGGCCCGCGTCGGTGATCGCGTACACCTTCCGGCCGCCCTCGGTGGTGTGGGTGACCAGGCCCTCCGCCTCCAGCTTGGCGAGGCGGGGGTAGACGGTGCCGGCGGAGGGCGCGTACAGGCCCTGGAAGCGTTCCTCCAGCAGTCGGATCACCTCGTAGCCGTGGCGCGGAGCCTCGTCCAGCAGCTTCAGCAGATACAACCGCAGGCGTCCGTGGGCGAAGACGGGAGGCATGTCAGAGCACCTTCTTGTCGGTCGTGCTGGGGCTCGTGCCGTCGGCGGGGCCGTCGGGCGAGGAGCCGGTGGTGCCGTCGGGGACCGGGTGGCCCGTGAGGGCGTCGGACGGCTCGGCGGCGGCATCGGCAGTCGCATTGTCGGTCACGGCGCCGGACGGCTCGGTCGGCGGGGTGTCCGGCCCGGCCTCGCCGGCGGTCGCGCCACCGTCCGCCGGTATGTCGGCACCGGCGCCCGCCAGCCCTTCGGCCCCGGCACCGGCGTCGGCCGTCCCGGAGGCGCCGCCCCCCTCGCCGGCGGTCTCGTCCTCGTCCCAGGGCTCGTCCTCCGCCGGGGGCCTGCGCAGGAGCGCGATGGAGCCGGAGATGGTCGTGGCCTTCAGGCGGCCGTTGCCCCGGCCGAGCCGGCCGGTGATCTTGTGGGCGCCCCAGGGGCCGCTGACGCGGAGGTCCTCGAAGGCGTTGGAGATGGTGCCGCTGGCGGTGTTGGCCTCGATCTCGGCGTCGGCGGGGTGGGGGAGGCGGATGGCGATCTCACCGGAGACACTGGTGAGGCCGACCTCGGTCGGGCCGCCCACCGGGTCGAGGTCGAGGATGATCGAGCCGCTCACCGAGTCGGCCTTCAGAGTCGGGCAGGATCCCTCGATGACGGTCAGGTCACCGGAGACGGAACTCAGGCGGAGATCCCCGGTGAGGGCCTGCGCCTCCACGTTCCCGGAGACCGTCGTCGCCCGGACGGGTCCCGACAG
Source organism: Streptomyces torulosus (assembly GCF_001419765.1). GTDB lineage: Bacteria > Actinomycetota > Actinomycetes > Streptomycetales > Streptomycetaceae > Streptomyces > Streptomyces torulosus. The sequence goes on along the minus strand of NZ_LIRK01000146.1, from coordinate 5,978 downwards.
GCCGACCAGGGTGGTGTCGCCGGAGATGCCCTTCACCTCCGTCCGCCCGTCCACCCCCGAGATGACGGCCGTGGCGCCGACCGCGCCCACCTCGACGCGGGTGCCTGCCGGAACGGCGAGGGAGACCAGCGCGGTGCGGCGCCAGCCCTTGCGGTCGAGCCACTTCAGGAAGCCCTTCCACGGCAGGTCCTCGTACGCCACGGTCAGCGTGCCGTCCTTCTGTGTCACCGTCAGGGGCGGGCCCTCCAGGTCCGACACCTCCAGACGGGCGGAACTCTCGTCGGTGCCCACGACGTTCACCGTTCCGTTGACGACGCGCACCTGGAGCGCCGTCACCGGTTCGTCGAATGTGAGCTTCCGTGGCTCGGCGACGGACCACTCGGACATGTGCTGACCCCCAATGACAAGCCGACCTCATGACGGACCGGCCTTGCGAGAGACCGACCCTCGCGGCAGACCGACCTCGCGAAAGACGGACCTCATGGCAGACCGAACAGGACTGTGCAACGCGCCATATCGCGTCTCACGTCATTCACGATATATCGCGCCCACCGGAAGTCAAGACACCCGTTCTGGTGATCCCGCGGTATGAACCTGGGCAAATCGCCCTAGCGTGGGGGTCATGTCGACGGAAAGCACACCGGGATCCCCGCGACCCCGACCCGCGCCCGCAGCCGGTGCGCTGCTGCTCTGCCGCGCGGACCGGGAATCCGTCGCCTCTGTCGCGCAGCTCCTCGGGGAGCGGATGCTGCTCACCTCGGCCGGCCCCGAGTGGAGCGCCCTCGTGCCCGAGGGGAAGCCCTGGCTGCGGGGAGGGGAGCCTGTCGACCGGGTGCTGACCGGTTGGGCCACCGCGCTCGCCGTCGGCGCTCCCTGGCCCGTCCTGGCCCTGTGGTGGGACGCGGACCGCGGCGGCTACACCCTGGCCGCGGGTTTCCGCCGCACCGTCGGCTACGTATGGCTCGCGAACGGCACCCCGGTCGGCGAGGACGAGGCGATGCGCACGTTCGCCGCGCGGCTGGGCCTGGACCCGGTCCTCGACGCGCGGCCCCTCTACGACCTCACCAAGGCGGACCCGTCGGCGGACGCCCGCGCCCGGCTGCTGGGCCTGCTCGCGGTCCTGGCCCGGGCGGGTGTGGCCCTCCCGGCCGGTCTCACACCTGGTGAACCCGCGGACCGTCTCCGGGAGGTCGCCCGCGTCCAGCCCGACGCCCAGCGCATCGAATGGACCGGCTGGCGCGGAGCGGTCCGCATGGAGCTGGACGCGCTGGAACGCGGCCGTCTCGGCCCCTGGCTGCCCTGGGCGGGCACGTCACGGGCCCGCGCGCTCGCCACCGCGCAGCTCCTCGCGGGCCTGCCCCTCACGGCCTGGGGCCTGCGCCGCCGCAGCGGCGGCTGGACCGCGGCGGGCGCCCTTCTGGTCACCCACGGTGGCCTCGGCCTGATGTACGACCTCTCACGCCCCCGCGACTGACCCCGCCGCGCCACTGTCCCTTCGCCGCGACCGACCGGGGAACCTACTCGTCGTCCTCGTCGTCGAGGCGCGCCAGCCAGGTCGCCAGCCGCTCGACCGGCACCTCGAAGTCCGGGTTCAGGTCCACGAAGGTCCGCAGCTGCTCGGCGAGCCACTCGAAGGTGACCTCCTCCTCGCCGCGCCGCTTCTCCAGTTCCTCGATGCCACGGTCCGTGAAGTACATGGGTCAAGGATAAGTGCGGGAAAACGGCCGGGCCGCACCCCTCGGAAGGGGTGCGGCCCGGCCGCGTACGGATGCCGTCGAGGGTGCTTACGCCTCGAACACCTCACGCACGAGCTGCTCCTGCTCCGCCTGGTGCCGCTTGGCCGACCCCACGGCGGGGGACGAGCCGTGCGGGCGGGAGATGCGGCGCAGACGCTCGCCGTGCGGGACGTCGGCGCCGACCGCCAGATCCAGGTGGTCGATCAGGTTGAGGGCGATGAAGGGCCACGCGCCCTGGTTCGCCGGCTCCTCCTGCGCCCACAGGTACTTCTCGGCGTTCGGGTACTTCTTGATCTCGGCCTGGACCTCGGCACCCGGCAGCGGGTAGAGGCGCTCGAGGCGGATGATCGCCGTCTCGGCGGCCGAGGGGTCCGTGGCGCCGCGCTTCTGCCGCTCGGCCTCCAGGTCGTAGTAGACCTTGCCGGCGCAGAACACGACCTTCTTGACGGCGGCCGGGTCGACCGAGTCGTCGCCGATGACCGGGCGGAACTCGCCCGTCGTGAACTCCTCCGCCTTCGACGCGGCGGCCTTCAGACGCAGCATCGACTTCGGGGTGAAGACCACCAGCGGCTTGTGGTGCGGGTTGTGCACCTGCCACCGCAGGAGGTGGAAGTAGTTCGACGGGAGGGTCGGCATGGCGACCGTCATGTTGTTCTGCGCGCAGAGCTGCAGGAACCGCTCGGGGCGGGCCGAGGAGTGGTCCGGGCCCTGGCCCTCGTAGCCGTGCGGGAGGAGCAGGACGACGCCGGAGGTCTGGCTCCACTTCTGCTCCGCCGACGAGATGAACTCGTCCACGACGGTCTGGGCGCCGTTGACGAAGTCGCCGAACTGCGCCTCCCACATCACGAGCGCGTCGGGGCGGGCCAGCGAGTAGCCGTACTCGAAGCCCATCGCCGCGTACTCGGACAGGAGCGAGTTGTAGACGTTCAGGCGCGCCTGGTCCTCGGAGAGGTACATCAGCGGCGTGAACTCCTCGCCCGTCTCACGGTCGATGATCACCGCGTGACGCTGGCCGAAGGTGCCGCGCTGCGAGTCCTGGCCGGCGAGGCGGACCGGGGTGCCCTCCAGCAGCAGGGAGCCGATGGCGAGGGTCTCGCCCATGCCCCAGTCGATGGTGCCGTCCTCGACCATCGACGCCCGGCGCTGGAGCTGCGGCAGCAGACGCGGGTGGGCGGTGATGTGGTCCGGGACGTTGACCTGGGACTCGGCGATGCGCTTGACCACCTCGGCCGTGACCGAGGTGTTCACCGAGACGGGGAAGCCGTCCTGCGGGTCGTGGGACGGGGCGGACGCCGGCTGCGACGTCGCCTCGCGGACCTCGGTGAAGACCTTCTCCAGCTGGCCCTGGTAGTCCTGCAGCGCCTGCTCGGCCTCTTCCAGGGTGATGTCGCCGCGACCGATGAGGGACTCGGTGTAGAGCTTGCGCACCGAGCGCTTCTTGTCGATCAGGTCGTACATCAGCGGCTGGGTGAAGGCCGGGTTGTCCGACTCGTTGTGACCGCGGCGGCGGTAGCAGATGAGGTCGATCACCACGTCCTTGTTGAACGCCTGGCGGAACTCGAAGGCGAGCCGCGCGACGCGGACCACGGCCTCCGGGTCGTCGCCGTTCACGTGGAAGATCGGGGCCTCGATCATCCTCGCCACGTCCGTCGCGTACATCGACGAGCGGGAGGACTCGGGGGCCGCGGTGAAGCCGACCTGGTTGTTGATGACGATGTGGACCGTGCCGCCGGTGCGGTAGCCGCGCAGCTGCGACATGTTCAGGGTCTCGGCCACCACGCCCTGGCCCGCGAAGGCCGCGTCGCCGTGGAGGGCCACCGGCAGGACGGTGAAGTCCGTGCCGCCCTTGTTGATGATGTCCTGCTTGGCGCGGGCGACGCCCTCCAGGACCGGGTCCACCGCCTCCAGGTGCGAGGGGTTCGCGACCAGGGAGACCTTGATCTGCTCGCCGTCGAGACCGGTGAAGGTGCCCTCGGCGCCCAGGTGGTACTTCACGTCGCCGGAGCCGTGCATCGACTTCGGGTCGAGGTTGCCCTCGAACTCGCGGAAGATCTGCGCGTACGACTTGCCGACGATGTTCGCGAGGACGTTCAGGCGGCCGCGGTGGGCCATGCCGATGACGACCTCGTCCAGGCGCGACTCGGCGGCGCTGTCGATGACCGCGTCGAGCAGCGGGATGACGGACTCGCCGCCCTCCAGGGAGAAGCGCTTCTGGCCGACGTACTTCGTCTGCAGGAAGGTCTCGAAGGCCTCCGCCGCGTTCAGCCGGCGCAGGATGCGCAGCTGCTCCTCGCGCTCCGGCTTGGTGTGCGGGCGCTCGATGCGGTCCTGGATCCACTTGCGCTGCTTCGGGTCCTGGATGTGCATGAACTCGATGCCGGTCGTACGGCAGTACGAGTCACGCAGGACGCCGAGGATGTCGCGGAGCTTCATCAGGGACTTGCCGGCGAAGCCGCCGACCGCGAACTCGCGCTCCAGGTCCCACAGGGTGAGCCCGTGCTCGGTGATGTCGAGGTCGGGGTGCTTGCGCTGGCGGTACTCCAGCGGGTCGGTGTCGGCCATGACGTGGCCGCGGACCCGGTAGGAGTGGATCAGCTCGAAGACGCGGGCGGCCTTGGTGACGTCGTCGTCGTGGCTGGCGTCGATGTCCTTGAGCCAGCGGACCGGCTCGTAGGGGATGCGCAGGGCCTCGAAGATGTCGTCGTAGAAGCCGTTCTCGCCGAGCAGCAGGTTCGCGACCTGGCGGAGGAACTCGCCGGAGGCGGCGCCCTGGATCACCCGGTGGTCGTAGGTCGACGTGAGCGTCATGACCTTCGAGATGCCGAGCTTGTTCAGGGTGTCCTGGCTCGTGCCCTGGAACTCGGCCGGGTAGTCCATGGAGCCGACGCCCATGATCACGGACTGGCCGGGCATCAGACGCGGCACGGAGTGGACGGTGCCGAGGCCGCCGGGGTTGGTCAGGGAGACCGTGACGCCGGTGAAGTCGTCCATCGTCAGCTTGCCGTCGCGGGCGCGGCGGACGATGTCCTCGTAGGCCTGCCAGAACTCGAAGAAGTTCAGCGTCTCGGCCTTCTTGATCGCCGCGACGACCAGCTGGCGGTCGCCGTTCGGCTTGACCAGGTCGATGGCGAGACCGAGGTTGACGTGCGGCGGCTTGATGAGCGTCGGCTTGCCGTCCTTCTCGCCGAAGGACCAGTTCATCGACGGCATCGCCTTGATGGCCTGCACCATCGCGTAGCCGATCAGGTGCGTGAAGGAGATCTTCCCGCCCCGGGCGCGCTTCAGGTGGTTGTTGATGACGATGCGGTTGTCGAAGAGCAGCTTCACCGGGACGGCGCGCACGGACGTGGCCGTGGGCAGCTCCAGCGACGCGTTCATGTTCTTCGCGACGGCGGCGGCCGGGCCGCGCAGCGTGATCAGCTCGGGGCCCTCGGCGGAAGCGGCCGGCGCGGCCTGCTTCGCGGGGGCGGCGGCCGGCTTCGCCGGCGCGGCGGCCGCGGGCTTCGCGGTGGCCGGGGCCGGGGCAGCGGCGGCGGGCTTCGCGGCGGCCGGAGCGGGCGCGGCCGGAGCCGCGGGAGCGGCCTGGGCCGGGGCGGCGGGCGCCGCGGGCGTGGTGGTCGCCGCGGCCCCCTTCGCCGCATTACCCGCCGGAGCCGAGGCGGCGGCAGCCCCCGGCTTGTAGTCGGCGAAGAAGTCCCACCAGGCTCGGTCCACCGAGTTCGGGTCCTGGAGGTACTGCTGATAGATCTCGTCGACGAGCCACTCGTTCGGACCGAAGGCCGCGGCGGGGTTCTTACCCGCTTGGTCTGAGTCGGTCGAGATGCTCGAGTTACTGGGGGACTGTGGCGACACGGCGGCAACCGCCCTCTTCCGCTTCACAAGGTGATGGACAGCGGGAATAAAGGCTACGCCTCCGTGGCCGGGAAGGTCAGGTCGAGCCCCTTCATCGTCGCGTAAGTCACATCGGAATGCGTGTTTCGGGGCTGGAAATGGCGGGAAACAAGCGGGGTTCCGGTCCGGAACGGGTGTGGTGGGCACAGATCGGGCATGCGTCGGGCGGGGCCTGCGGCGATGAACGCGCGGCCGACCGGCTGAACGCACCTGATCACACGTGTCCGTCGGTGCGGATCGACCGTGGATCTTGTGGCTCCGGTTCGAACTTTACGTCAACTTGGCAGAGATGTAAGCCCTGGGAGGGTGAGCGAAATCTGGCAAGGGGGAGGGGATTCAGCCACGGGTGGG
>NZ_LIRK01000145.1 GCF_001419765.1 Streptomyces torulosus | reverse complement strand
CGAGGTCCTTGAACGGCCGGTCGGGGGTGAGGGCGTCCGGGGAGGCGTGCCCCAGGACGGCCGCGGCGTGCTCCCGGACCAGGTCCACGAGGGCGTCCCGGCGTTCGAGGTCGGTGAGCCCGGCGAGACTCTCGCGCAGCCGGGCGGAGGCGTTGGTGTCGGCCGTCGCCGTGTCGTCGGCCGGGTCCCCGCCGTGGAGGGCTCGGGCGGCCTCGGGGATCTCCTCGACGAGCGGGCGGCGCCGGGAGAGCGCGTAGACGGGGGCGAACCGCTCCCAGTCCATGTCGCTGACGGTGAGGGCGGTCTCGCCTTGTCCGACAGCCTCGCTCATGACGCCGATCGCCAGCTCGGGCTGCATCTGCCGCAGCCCCATCCGCTCCAGTTGTCCGGCGACGGACTCGGAGCCCTGGAGCATGCCGCCGCCCGCCCAGCCGCCCCAGGCGACGGAGGTGGCCGTCAGACCGCGCGCCCGACGCTCGTGGGCGAGCCCGTCCAGATAGGCGTTGGCCGCCGCGTACGTACCGTTGCCCGCGCTTCCCCACACCGCGGCCCCCGACGAGAACAGCACGAACGCGTCCAGGTCCAGGCCCGCGGTCAACTCGTCGAGATGACGGGCACCTTCCACCTTCGCCGCCGTACCGGAGACGAGTTCCTCCTCCTCGATGGACAGCACGTCGGAGAAGGTCGCCACGCCGGCGGCGTGGACGATGGCGGTGAGCGGGGTCTCCTCGGGGAGGTCCGCCAGTACGGCCGCCAGGGCGTCGCGGTCGGCCACGTCGCACGCGGCGAACGTCACTCGTGTGCCCCGTGCCTCCAGTTCCCGGCCCAGGTCGGCGGCGCCCGGCGCGGCCGGGCCGCGGCGGCTCGTCAGCACCAGGTGCTCCGCGCCCTCGGCGGCGAGCCACCGGGCGACGTGCGCACCGACGCCGCCCGTACCACCGGTGACGAGGACGGTGCCCCGCGGTTTCCAGACCTGCTCCGGCCGGCGTCCGCCCGCCAGGGCACGCACCAGCCGCCGTACGTACGCACCGGACTCACGCACGGCGACCTGGTCCTCGGCGCCGAGGGCACCCACGGGACCGTTGTCGCCGACGGCGGCCGGGTCGCGGCTGTCGCCCTCGCCCGCGCGGTCCGCGCGCCCAGCGGCGAGTACGGCCGCCAGCCGACGCCCGGTGTCCTCGGTCCAGCGGGCCGGCAGGTCGACGAGCCCGCCCCACCAGTCCGGGTGTTCCAGGCCCACCACTTGCCCCAGCCCCCACAGCTGGGCGGCCTCCGGGCGGACGGCGTCGCCCGTGACGACCGCGGCGGCGCCCTCGGTCAGCCACCACAACGGTGCCGTCACATCGGCGGAGCGGAGGTCGCGGAGCAGGGCCACGGCCTCGCCGAGGGAACGCGGGACCGCGATCACGCCCGCATAGTCGCCCGGGACCGCCTGCGCGGCGAGGATCACCTCAGCTCCGGCCGCCCGAAGCGCGGCAGCGATCCGGGCCTCGGCCGTCGTGGATGCGTCAGCCGTCGTGGATGCGTCGGCCGCCGTGGATGCGTCAGCCGCCGTGGATGCGTCAGCCGCCGTGAATGCGTCAGCCGCCGTGAATGCGTCGGCCCGGGGGATCGCGCCGGGGGCCCCTGCCGGGTGCAATGCCTCGGGTGCGATCAGCAGCCATCGCCCGGCGAGGCGCGGGTCCTCGTCGAGGAGGGTGCCTCGTCGCCATACGACCCGGTAGCGCCAGTCGTCGACGGCACGGCCCTTGCCGGCCGCGACCGCCATGGTTTCGGGCCAGTAGCGCCGGTGCTGGAAGGCATACGTCGGCAGGTCGACGTGAGACAGGCCGGGGTCGGGGGTGGTGTCGGCGTCGATGGGCGCGAAGCACTCCCGCCAGTCGACGGTGGCCCCGTGCACGTACGCCTCCGCCAGTGACAGCAGCAGCCGTTCCCTACCGCCGTCGTCGCGGCGCAGGGTCCCGGTGACGGCCACCTCGCGTCCGGCCGCCTCCGCCGTCTCCTGTACGGCACCGGCCAGGACGGGGTGGGCGCTGACCTCGACGAAAAGCCGATGGCCGGACTCCACCAGCCCCCTGATCACGGACTCCAGCCGCACGGTGGAGCGCAGGTTGCGGTACCAGTAGTCCGCGTCCAGTCCGGCCGTGTCGAAGCGTCCCGCCGTGACCGTGGAGTGGAAGGGCACCGAGGCCGCGGTGGGCGCGATGTCAGCCAGGACCGCCGGGATCTCCTCACGCAACCGCTCGACGTGCTCTGTGTGCGAGGCGTAGTCCACGTCGACCCGCCGGGCACGAGCACCACGCGCCTCCGCCTCCGCGATCACCTCGTCCAGCCCCTCGGGCGTACCCGCCACAACGACGGAGGACGGGCCGTTGACCGCGGCCACCTCCACCCGACCATCGGCCAGGGGGATGAGTTGTTCCACCTCGTCGACGGGCAGCTGCACCGACGCCATACCACCCTTGCCCGACAACGCCAGGATCGCCTTGGAGCGCAAGGCCACCACACGGGCCCCGTCCTCCAGCGACAGGCCCCCCGCCACCACCGCAGCC
>NZ_LIRK01000144.1 GCF_001419765.1 Streptomyces torulosus | reverse complement strand
GGGCTGAGGACGGGGCTGAAGGCGGGGCTGGGGAAAGCGGTTGCGGGACGATCGTGGCTGAAGCTACCCCCGGTTACCCGTGTCGTGTCGAGAGTTCGGGCGGCATTCGCGGAGAGTTGCCGAGGTGTACGCCCGCGTTCGGCGGCTCGACCAGGGCGTATGAGGGCGTATGAGGGCGTGTGATGCTTACGGCATGACTGAGCAGCGCGAGATCGCGGTGGTCCGCTGGCCCGGGCACGACCCCGGTGACGAGGGCGGGCTCGCCCGGTTGCTCGCGGACTACCACCTGCGGACCGAGGCGGAGAAGGGCCGGGCCGTCACCGGCGTGGACGGGCTACCCGACCGCTACCGGGCGGAGATCACGGATCCGCGGACCGCGTTCGCCGCCGATGCCGTGCTGCTGGCGTCGAGTGAACAGGCCACGGTCGGCTGCCTCGTGGTGACCGCGCCCGTCGACGGCTGCTCCGAGATCAAGCGGCTCTGGACGGATCCCGCCCACCGCGGCAGGGGCGTCGCGTCGCGCCTGATCGAGGCCGCGGTGGCGCACGCCGTGGAGAGCGGGGTGAGCACCCTGCGGCTGTCGGTGTGGCAGTGGCGCACCGGAGCCATCGCCCTCTACGAACGGCTCGGCTTCACGATCACCGAGTCATGGGACGGGCGCGATCAGCTGGTGTGCATGCGACGGGGGGTGTGAGGGGGCGGAGTGTGAGGGTGGGGCGGCTGGGAGTCCAGGCGCTGCGCGACAACGGCACCGGCCATCCGTACTCGTACGACGTCGTGGACCACGTCGTCCGCAACGTCCCCGGCCAGTTGTTCCGTCGGGCGGTGGACGTTCACGCAGGGGGACGTGCGGGAGAACCTGGAGAAGATCCCCGACACCGCGGACTTCCTCTTCATCGACGCGGCGCACTCGGCGCGTTTCGCCCGCTGGTACATCCGCGAGCGGTTCCCGGGGATGCGGCCGGGCATCCCGGTGTGCGTCCACGACGTCTTCCACGGGCGCCGACCGCTGCCGTTCACGGCGGGTGCGGTCGTGCTGCGCTGGCTCGCCGAGCGGGAGAACGACTGGTTCACCGCTTCCCCGGCCCGCGCGTCCGAGTTCCACGACCGGCTGGAGGACGTCAAGCGGAACCTGGCGCTCGGTCGCCCGCTCCGCAGCGGCCGGGACAACCCGATGATCTTCTTCACCCTGCGTTGAGGGGGCTCTCGCTGAGGGGACCCTCGCTGATTTGCTCTCGCGGTCGCCGCTTCAGTCGGCTGCGGCGGGCGAGGCCGGGGGCTCGGGCGGACAGAACTCGGCCGAGACGACCTTCTTGCCGCCGCCGACCCAGTCGCCGTTGAAGTTCAGGGTGATCATGTGGCGGCCGTCGCGGGTGCCGAAGGACTGGGTGGAGGAGCCGTGGATGCCGCCCGAGTGGCCCCAGACCTTGATGCCGCACGTCGTCTCGTACTCGATGAGGCCGAGGCCGTAGCGCTGGCTCGGCAGGTTGCCCTCGGTCGGGACCGTGTCGGTCATCTGTCGCAGCTGGGCCGGGCGCAGCAGTCGGCCGGTGAACAGGGCGGTGTAGAAGCGGTTGAGGTCGGACGTGTTGGTGATCATCTCGCCCGCCGCCCAGGCCCAGGACGGGTTCAGCTCGGTGACGTCGTGGGTCGTGCCGGGGTCCTCGGTGAAGGTGGAGTAGTGACGGGTGGGCGCGGGCAGGTGCGGGTCGGTGCCGGGGAAGTACGTGGCGCGCATCCCCAGGGGCCGGGTGACGCGCCGTTCGATCTCGTCGGCGTAGGGCCTGCCGGTCAGCTTCTCGATGATCAGGCCGAGCAGGAGGTAGTTGGTGTTGGAGTACTTCCAGGAGGTGCCCGGCTCGAACTGGGGAGGGTTCCGCAGGGCGAGGGCGATGACCTGCTCCGGGGTCCAGTCGTCGTAGCGGGTCTTCAGGAACTCGATGCCGAGGACCTGCTGCACGAAGGTGGCGTCCTCGGTGAAGTTGAAGACGCCGCTCGTGTGGTTCATCAGCTGCCGTACCGTGATCTTCGTACCGTCGTGGCCGTTGCCCCGGACGACGCCGGGCAGATAGTGGTCGACGGTGGCGTCGAGGTCGAGTCTGCCTTCCGCCTGGAGCTGGAGCAGGACGGTCGCCACGAGCGACTTGGTGACGCTGCCGGTGCGGAACGCGTCGCCGGTCCCGCGCGGTTGGCGTGTGGTCAGGTCGGCGACACCGGAGGTGGCCCTCCACACCCCGTGGGTGTCGCGCACCTCCGCCACGACACCGGGCACACCCGCGGCGACGGCGGCGTCCATCGCGGCCCGGGTGGCGGCGTGGTCGTCGCGGGCCGTCCGGGTGGCGGCGGGGTCGGCGGGGACGGTCCGGGTGG
>NZ_LIRK01000143.1 GCF_001419765.1 Streptomyces torulosus | reverse complement strand
CCCTACGACCTCGTGCACGGTTGGCCGTGGCTCAGCGTTCAGGTGGCTCGTTGAACAGGGCATGGTGAGGGCTGGGGCACGCGAGTTGATCGTGGCGGAGTACCGGGTCACCGGGCTGTCGCCGATGGTGATCGCTGAACTCGTCGCCGAGGTAGGGCCGTTGTGGCACGAGCTGCATCAGTCTCGGCTCACTGCTCGGCCACGGCAACGGGCGGTAGGAGCCGGAGCGAAGCACAAGTTCGTCTTCATCGATCGTCTGTTGGCCACGCTGGTGAATCTGCGCCACGGCACCACGCACGACGTGCTGGCCTGCTGGTTCGGCGTGGACCGCTCCACTATCACCCGCGCCATCGGCGAGGTGCGGCCCCTGCTGGCGCAACGGGGCTGCACTGTCGCCCGGGGCATCCGGCTGCGCACTCTCGCCGAGGTCATCGAGTACTTGGGCGCCGACGGACGGACCGGGATCATCGACGGCACGGAGATCCGTGTGCGACGCCCGGCCGCAGGCCGCAAGGACCGGGACAAATTCGTCTCCGGCAAGACCAAGCAGAACGCCGTGAAGTCCATGATCCTCACGGACGCCGAGGGGCGCGTGCTGTTCTGCAGCCCGGTCCGGCCCGGCAGTTGCGCCGACATCACCCAGGCCCGGCAGCTGGGACTGGCCCAGCTCCTGGCCGACGGCCCGTTCCTCGAGATCCTCGCGGACGCCGGCTACCAGGGCATGGGCGCGCAGACCGGCGGACGCGTGCTGACACCACCCCATCGCAAGTTCAAGAAGAACGCTCCCGCCTGGTACGAGGAGCGACACGAGCAGCAACGCAAGGCACACTCCTCACGACGCATCCGCGTCGAGCACGGTATCGCCCACTTGAAAAACTGGCGGGCTCTCGCCCGCCACCTTGGCCGCCGCGAGCACATGAGCGACATCGTCCAGGCCGTCGCCGCACTGCTCTCACACCAGCAGACCGCCACCCTCGGCCACGGCCTTCAAGCGTGAACACAGACCGCACCACACACCTCGACGTGCCACGGCCAACCGTGCACGAGGTCGTTAGCCATGGAATCCGCACCGGGCTCGACACTGGATGAGGACCGGCTGCTGTTCACCGCGCACTACGCCGCCAAGCCCACACCGCCGACAACTTCTGCGGCCTACTGCTGAACGAGTGCACCGATCAGTCCGGCCCGTCCGTGTGGGTGTCGGTCGGGACGCCGTTCATGCGTAGAGGTAGCCCCTCGGGGCGGTGCCGCCAGTGCCACCGGTGCTACCTCCGCTGGCGTAGATGGTGGCCTCCTTGGCGGTGGTTGCGATGCCGTTGTTGCCGTGGAAAATGCGTTTGCCCCAGTCGGTCAGGGAGTTGGCCTTGAAGTTATTGACCATGTCCAGGTAGCCGCCAGTGTTGCCGCTCCAGGACCAGCCCAGGTATCCCAGGCTGAGTTCCTCCGTGATGGCCATGATCGCGTCCTCGTTGGGGTTGCCGTCGGTGTGCCAGTCGCCGAACTCACCTACCAGGATCGGCAATCCGGCGCTGTCGAAGAAGTCGAGGTAGTCCCGCACCGTATCGGCGGCTTCGTAGACCCCGTACATGTGGATCGAGAAGATCGTGTTCCGGTTGGGGTCGGCGTCGAAGACCGTGTGGGCGTGGTTGCGCATGGTACCCGAATAGTCCTGACCCCAGTTGGGGGGCGTCGACCATGATGGCGTGGCGGAAGCCGGCACCTCGCAGCTTCCGGATGGCGGCGCTGGTGTCGGAAGTCCAGCGCTCGTAATCCTTGTTGCCGTGCGGCTCGTTGCCGATATTGATGACGACGTACTTCTCCTGGCCCTGCAGCGCTCCTTTGACCTTGATCCAGTAATCGGCGGCCTCGGAGAGCGTGGCGGCGCCGCTCACCTCGCCGTAACCGGTGGTGTCGTGCACCTCCAGCACGCAGATCAGCCGGTTCCGCTTGCACAGCCGGACGATGGTAGAGACCTCAGCGGCGCTGGTCATCGGCCAATGGTGGCCGCTGGAGAGCACCACGCGGACGGTGTTGGCGCCCTTCGCCTTAATGTCGGCGAGGGAGCCCGTCCGGTCGGTATACCAAGCGTGAGGATGGTTGACGCCGCGCATCACAAATCCGCTTATCCCGCGAATCCTTCTGTATCCGCCTGTGCCCCCTCGTGTCCGCCAGTGCGGAAATCCCAGGTCAGAGCGACTGACGCACGTCCCGGCAGGGTCCGACTGTACCCCTCTGTGTCCCCCTGTATCCGGCTGTTCGAGCGAGCACGGAGCGAGCAGAAGGCCCCCGCCACCTGCGAGAACAGGTCACGGGGGCCACCACCAACGCCACGCCTCGGAGCCTACCCCCCGATCGTCATCGCGCCACCGACCCCGACCGGCCGCGCGGCCGCCGTGCCCTTCTGAGGCCGCCTCGCACGCGGAACGAGGCCGGCCACCTTCTCCGCGATCTCCCGGTCCACTTCCTCGAAGACCTCCGTGTACGTCTCCGACGTCAGCTGCACCGACGCATGCCGCAGCACCGTCTTCACCGCATGGATGTCGCCACTGGCGGCATACACGAGCGTCGCCGCCAGGTGCCGCAGGTCCCGCAGATTGATCGGCGGCAACCCGACCCGCTTATAGATCCGCCGGAACTCCTTCGACACCTTGTCCGGGTGCAGCCAGGAGCCGTCCAGGTCCGTCCAGACCTTCCCCGTGTCGACCCAGTCCGCGACGTCCTTGCCCTTCGCCCGCTCCTCGGCGGCGTGCCGGTTCCACTCCTTGCGCTCGGCGAGCTGCTGCCGCCGCCGCTCGCGCAGCGCCGCCACATTCAGCGAGTCGAGCCCGATCGGCGACGACGACTCCTCCGTCTTCGGGTCGTCCTCGAACACCTCCCAGTTGTCCACCACGAGGTTCTTCGCCGGCGTGATGAGACCGGCATCGAGGCCGACGTACGCCCAGGCGAGCCCGACACCCTCACCGCGACGCAGACCACGGAACGCGATCAACTGGAAGAACGAGTACAGCCGACTCGACTCGGCCTCATCGAGGAACGCGCCGAGCTGCTCCGGTGTCCACACCATGACCGGCGACGGCTTCTCCCCCGTACGCCGCCAGTGCTCGACGTGCTGCGCCCTCCACATCCGCGCCTTCGGCCGCTTCCCCGACTCCAACTCGACCCACCCGGCCGCGTTGAACGTGATCAGCTGCTTCCTGATCGCCGCGTTCAACGCAGCCCGCAGCGTCGCCCGGATCCGCTGCTTCGTCGCCGGCCCCGTGATCCGCCCGTAGGGCGGCATCGCCGCGAGCTTCTCACGCTCGACGGCGAGCTGCGCCGACACTTCAGCCGGCGGCTTACCGGGCTTCCCCCACCGGCAGCGCGCTTCCTGCTCACGACGCTCCTGGTTCTGGGCGGCGATCACCTCGTTGCGAGCGTCGATGCCGTCGAAGAATGCCTGCACATGACCGATGTTCAGCCGGTCGAGCCGGAAGCGCCCCAGGCCCGGCTTCAGGTGCACGCGGATGTGCGACTCGTACGACGACGTCGTGCGGCGCTTCGTCTTCTTCGCGGCCACCCACGCATCCAGCCAGTCACCGAGCAACATGTCGCTGTCGAGGGCGACACCGCCGGCCAAACGGCGCTTCACTTCGGCCGCGTCCGGGATCGCCTCACGGTCCCGTGACACGCCCATCAGCAGGTCGCCGATCTGGTGCCCGCGGTGCGGATCGTCGTCGTCGACCAGGGCGAGGACGGCGCGCACCTTGTCCAGGTCGCCCTGGGCGGCCGTCACCGTGGAGTAGCCGGTCCGCCGGAAGATTCGGCGACCTGCTCAAGCTGCCGCCGACCATCAGCGTCGAGACAGCCGGCCGTGCCTTCGGCATCAGCCGCAGGAAGGCGTACGAGCTGGTCCGCAAGGGCGCCTTCCCCTGCGAAGTCATCAAGGTCGGGGAGGAGCGGGTGGGGTACAAGGTCGTGACCGCCGACCTCCACCGCGTCCTCGGCGTCCGGCAAACCACCAAGCAGGCCTCGATGGCATGCCCCCCCGTAGACCACTTTCCATCCCCCCGCAGCGGCCCGGCCTCCTCCTCCCCCTCATGAGGCCGGGTCGCTGCCATGCCTGGCTCAGCGGTCAGTTCACGGTCATCGACCAGGAACCGCGCGACAGGGTGAGAACGCCGTCCGGGTCGATCCGGACCTGGGCCCCGTACACCGGCAGCCCGCCCTCCCTGTTGAGCCGGTGACGGATCTTCTCCAGCGCATCCCACAAGCGGCGGGGCCCGCTCTGGTGCACCGTCGGGGAGTCGAGGAACCCGGCCGCCGTGGCACGGGCCCACGACCCGTCAGGGTGGAGCAGCCACACCGTGCGCGCGTCGCCGTCCTGCCTGATCCGGTAGTCGACGCCGGCGACTTGCAGCTCCAGCATCGATATGACGTCCCACGCGTCCGGCGGGTACAGCAGCGGGTACCGGCTCGTGCTGACCTCTTCCCCGTCGCCTTCCGTGGCCTCCTGCCCGAGGTCGGCCGGGGGCCCGTAGGTGTCGCCGTGCCGGGTCCGCATGAACCCCGCACGATCCCACTCGATCTGGCCCGTGGCGCCGCCGTCCTCGCTCGCGTCGGCGGTGAGGATCAGCCCCGTGCCAGAGAGCGTCGTCACGAGCCGGCCGCCCGGCCGCAAGGCGCGCAGCCAGGAGACCGGCACGGGCCGAACGGACACCGTGGCAACGATCCGGTCGTACTTGCCGGGCAGATCCCCCGTGATGTCGCAGACCTCCAGCCGAGGATGCTCCCCGATCTCGGCGAGCCGGTCACCGGCTCTCTTCACGAGGTCGGCGTCCACGTCCACGCTCGTGACCCGGTGATCACCGAGGCGGGCACACGCCAGGGCAGTGCCGTAGCCGGTGCCCGTGGTGACCAGCAGCCGGGAGTCGTCGGCGATCATCGCGTGCCGGTACATCCGTACGACCAGGCTGGGCAGCGTCGACGAGGAGGTGGGCCTGCCGCTGAGGACCATGCCGACTTTCCCCGCGTCGTCGGCGTGGCAGCCCTCAACGCGGGTGACGAGCGTCTGGTCCGTGTACGCCGCCTCAGCCCACGCTTCGGGATCCTCCGGGCCGTTGCGGCGCGTCCAGACACCGCCGTCCTGCTCCCACCAGCACGGCACGAACATGTGCCGCGGCACGCTCGCCACGGCGCCGTGCCAGCGGGACTCCGGCCGGACGACTTCGCCGGCCAGCCGCTTGGCCTGCTCTGCCCAGTTCATCGCTCGTCGTTCCTCTTTCGTCAGTACGCAGGGTCGCAGGCTTCGGTGTTCGACGGATCGCAGTCGTTGGAATCATCCGGCGTGCACGCCGAGTTGCGGCCGGGATGCTCGCCGCGGTCTGCGCCCACCGCTGCCCGCCGAACACGCCGGCGAGCCCCTGCACCTTCACGTTCCCCGTGGGCAGGAACCGACCGAGCACGCACGGGGTGACCGTACCGTCGGTCATCACCGCGGCCCGGCCCTTCGCGCAGCGCCCGCACAGGTCCCCGATGCTGGGCACGTGCTTCTCGGCCCGGCCCACGCTGCGGACGCGGTCGGTGTTGATGACGCGGACACCGATGCTCTCCAGATCGGCGCGGGCCTCCGCGACGCGCTGCCCCTCGAACACCTCGACGATGCCGACCTGAAGGGGGATACTTCGTGTCACGGCCTGGACAATGTTCGCGCGGGTCGCAGCGTGCGAGCCCTTGCGGCCGGTCACCCGCTCGTGCTCTGCCGGGTCGTCGCTGTAGTACGACGTCGCGAGGGAAACCCGCGGGTGCGCGAACAGCTCCCAGTGCGTGAGCTTCACCCGATACAGGTTGCTGTACACCTGCACGTCGAGCCCCTCGGCGAGCGCGCGCTGCACGAGGGCCTCGAAGGAGGGGTGCATGGTCGGCTCGCCGCCGATGAACTGCACCTTCTTCACGCCGAGCCTGGCGGCATCACTGATGACCTGCTTCCAGTCGTCCGCCGTCATCGTGCCGTGCCCTTCCGTGGGCCCGGCCTTCGCGTAGCAGAGCGACGGACAGGTGAGCTGACACTTCCCGGTGATCTCCAGCTCCAGGAACTCCGGAACGATGGGCTTGGCCGGCGCCTCGGGGGCGATCGTCATCCTTGTCTCCTTGTCGATTGGACGCTTTTGAGAGCCCGGCGCGGGGACGTGACTTGGCCGTGGGGGAACGGGAAGTGGTCCCCGCGCCGGACGTGGAGGACTGCCCGTGGGCCGGGGCCGGACGGCGCCGGATTAGCGGGCAGAGACTACGGCCGGGGGCTAGATCAGGCCGTGACGGTTCGGGTCCGTACAGCCGCCGGTCGACGTGCCGCAGCCGTGACAGCCCTGCCCCTGGTCCTGCTGGTCGTCGGATTCGTTGGTGTCTGCCATGAGGTGTTGCCTTCCTGTTCGGTGGTCGGCTGCCGCTGCATGAAGTAGGCGAGTGCCTGAGCCTTGAGGCGCGCGAGGCAGTCCTCGCACGCCATGAACGGTGCGTGCTGGCCGTCCCACTGCACCAGGCCGAGCCAGGCCACCGGTAAGCCGGTGCGCTGGCACCCGAGCCAGCAGTCACCGAGCACCCAGTGCGCTTCCACAGAGCGGCCCTTTCTTTCGAGTTGCAGGTGGCCCCGGGCGCGGAGCAAAGCAACCCCCGCCCCGGAGCCACCACCCCTGACGCACAGCACGGGCTTGCGACAGGGGGTCTGTGGGGGTCACGGACCAGGGGTGTCGGAGGGCGCGGCAACGGCGGTCGGCCGGTCCGTCTTCTCCGGCTTGGACCACTCGCCAGCCATCTCGACGAGCGTCACCAGCGACCGAGCCGCAACGCCGAGGTCTTGCAGCCGTGCCGCAGCATCAGATCGCGGGGCGGCGGCGTCGAGGACCTCGTCGGCGTGCCTCAGCGACACCATCGCGGACTCCGCGACCTCATCCCTCATCCCGGCCACTAGCCGCGCCACCTCGGGCGCCAGCCGCTGCACGTGGCCTTCGAGCTGTTCCAGGAGCGTCGTCATCTCGTCCTCGTCGATCCGAGGCACCTGCCACAACGCCCGGTCACACAGCCGCCGGACGCCTGGCGCGTCGAGCGTCGCCGTCTCGCACTGCGCCTGCCCGTCGTGCTGGTTCATGCCGCAGCCTCCAGTTCGGCGAATAGCTCATTCATGTCGAGCACACGGAACGACGACAGCCGCCGCACGAGCTTCGACCCGAGCAGCATCGGGGCCCGCGGATCGTCGAACGTCACCGGCCCGTCCGGCCGCTCAACAACGTCGAGGCCGCCACCCGCAGGGCGGCCGTAGACGCAGCCGATCGCGCCGTACAGCGGGGCGCTCGTGGCGAGGAACACCATCGGGTTCTCGTCCATGTGAGGGCAGAGCTTGGCCGTCGTACGGACGTGCCGGGCGCAGACCGGCGGCTGGTCCGTCCAGATGAGCGGCGCCGCCGGGTCCTCGTCTTTCGGCCCGGCCAGGAAGATCCATCCGAGCGGCGTCCGCGCTGGCCGGGTGCACACCTGGCAGCGGTTCGCGAGCATCGTCACCATCTGCCGGTACGGGTGCATGAACTTCCACTGCGGCTCGCCGACCGGCATGCCGCCGGCGTCCATGCTGAACGAGCAGCGCGCCCACAGCATGTCGCGTACGGGCCGGTCCCTGGGGTCCTCGTCGGCGTAGAACAACCGCAACTCGCTGCCGCGGCGACGACGTAACAGGCAGAGGTTCGCCGGGGCCGCTTCCTCGCCCTTGCGCTGGGTGATGAAGGGGATCACGCCCCGCTCGCTTGGGCGACTCACCGCAGGACGGGGGAACTGGATCACGGGACGGCCTCCAGGGTCACCGGTTGATGTCTTCGGTCCGGCGCACCTTCTGGGCGGCGCGGACGAAGCTCTCGACGTCCTGGCCGACACACAGCTCTCCAGGGGACTCCGCAGGGGCGCACCAGTACGACCGCCCGCGCGGAACGGTCAGTCGGACGTCAGGCACACCGAGCAGGTCGCCTCGTCCCCGGCACTCGACGCCGGGGAAGTCGCGGTGACTGAAGCCCCACGAGAAGTCGCCGGGCAGCAGGAAGTAGTACAGGTGCGTGTGGAGGTCCATGAACACAGGGCCGCCGGGAGTCTGGCGGAGGAAGGCGTCCACCTTCGTCAGGTCGTCCGTACCGGCCTGGGCCCACACTAAGTCGGCCGGCACCCGGAGGGCGGAGAACACCTCGCCCGTGGACAGGAGCGCGACGCCGCCTTCCGCCCACTGGTAGCGGGCTCGGTCTGGGTCATCTGTGGCGGTGAGGAGCCAGTCAGTGAACACAAGTTGCCATTCCTGATGCAGCACCACCCGTCTTGCAGAACCTTCAGATGCCAGCCCCTCGACGGGCGTCAGCGTCATGGGCTCGGCGAGACCGTTCACGTCTTCGCATCGCTCGCCGTCTTGAGCAGTGCCTGTCTCCTGCGCGGTTTCAGTTCTCATCATCGTCACGCCTTGATCAGGGGAGTCGGCGGGGCGACGCGCAGCACTGTGGGTCATCGCTGCCCCTCGGTGGTTGTCTGCCAAAGTGGGCTCATCCCTCACAGAGAGTCGGGGACGAGCTCGCGACACCGGCCGGAGGTGCAGTCCGGTGCGGTGCCTGTTCAGTTCAACGGGCAGGAGCCGGTGAAGGGCAGGAAAAGCCGCTGGGCGGTGGTCGCAGCCGACCGGAAATTTCCGGTCTCAGCGTTCACCGATCATCAGCGCAGGGCTACGGTGAGTAGGTGACCGGAAATTTCCGCCTCAGGATCGCAATGGCCGAACGAGGTTTCCAGCAAGCGGAGTTAGCTGAGGCGGTCAATGCTCAGCTACTGGCCGCAGGCGAGCGGGACAGCGTAGGTGACCGCACCGTACGGACGTGGCTGACCGGAAAAACCACCTGGCCCCACCGTGCGAAGCGCAACGCCTTGGAGGCAGTATTCCGGTGCACCATCGAGGCCCTGGGGTTCTACCCGCCGGGGTCACCCGCACCGCCGCAGGAGGACCCCGACGTGATCCGCCGCCGCTTCCTTACCTGCGCCGGAGGTACCGCTGCCGCCGTCGCCCTTCCCCATGGCTCCGCTCGACCATCCAGCGTCGGCACCTCGGACGTGATCCGGCTCCGCGAGGGCATGGATGGACTGACCGCCCTCGACCAGAACCGGGGCGGTAACGCCAGCCTCGAACATGATGCTCTCGCAGGAGCGGCCGAAGCAGTCAGTCTTCAAGGAAAGGCCGCAACGCAGCGCATCAGACAGCGCCTGTTCGGCGTAGCCGCCGACTACACCGCCATGGCCGCTTGGTCCTGCATCGACGCCCGCCAGCTGGACCGCGCACAGACCCACCTCAACGAAGCGCTCCGATTGGCCGGGATGGCACAAGACCCCGTGGCCGAGATGCGGGTGTGGAACTCCACCGCGATCCTCGCCCACCAACGCGGGGACATCGGCGAGGGCCTCGCTGCCGCTCAAGCCGCACAGTCAACCGCGATCACTCGCCGTGATCCGCTGTTCAGCTCCCTCGCTCACGCGCGCGCCGCCGTCGGCCACGCCCACCGCGGCGACGGGCAATCAGCCATCCGCTCTCTCGGATACGCCGAAGAGGCCATAGGCAAGGTCCAGCAGCAGCCGCGGCCGGGCTGGGTGGCGTTCTACGGCCCTGCGGAGCTTCACGCCCTGGCCGCGATCGTCCGCGAGTACCTCGGCCAACCAGCTGAGGCCGAGGCAGCCTCGTACCGAGCTCTTGCCGCCCTGCCCAAGCAGTACCGGCGCAACCGGGCGATGGCCACCGTCCACCTCGCGGTCGCACAGCTCCACCAAGGCGACGCCGAGCAGGCTTGCGCGTCCACCGAAGGCGTGTTCAACCTGATGTCCGGCAGCCCCCTACCCGGCCGCCTCCGGGTCCTGCTCGGCGATTTCTACCGAGACCTTCTCACCCATGCGCCCTCTGCCCAGGTGGCGCGAGGGTGGGCCGACCGTTACCGATCCGAATGGAGCGCTCGTTGACCACGGCAGTTCAGCTACGCCACTACGGCCATGCCGACCTTCCCGACATCCGGCAAACCCTGCTTGACGTTCACGCCGAGGCATACGCCGACAGGCGTCACGAGGAGTTCGTGCAGCGGTTCCCCTGGTTCGTCGATCACTGGGGCGGCCGGGAAGGGTGGGCGTGCGTGGTCGCCTACGAGAACGGCGAACCGGTTGGGTTCACCTACGGGGCACCGGGCGAGCCTGGCCGCGAATGGTGGCGTGACTACCTGGACGAGGAACCAGTTGACCCTTCCACATTCTCCGTCTCGGAACTGATGCTCCGCCCGAAGTGGCGCAAGCAGGGACTCGGGGAGCAGCTACACGCCGCGCTGCTCGCCGACCGGCCAGAGGCCCTCGCCGTACTCACCGTCGACACCAAACGGCCACGATTGCAGGCCTTGTACGAGAGTTGGGGATACCGGAAGGTCGGCGAGCGTCAGCCATTCCCAGACTCCCCGCTGTACGCCGTGATGCTCAAGGAACTCAAGGCCGCCTGACCACCAACACGACGGCCCGCGCCCACCGCTGGAGTGGGCCGTCGTTGCTGGCCGTACGTCGAAGCCCGATAGAGAGGCCAGAAGGTCCGCATCATGTCCCTGCTCCAGCCTTCCAGTCGGCGAGACCTCCTCACTGACGCCCCGGCGTCCTCTTCGTCTACGGCACGCTCCAGGTCGACGACGTTCTCCAAGCACTGTTGGGACGGGTACCCGCCCGCATGCATACTTCCGCCCGTGAGTGGCGCGCCGCCGCACTCGAGGAACGCGTCTACCCCGGGCTTGTGGCTTCGCCCGGCACCGTAGCTACCGGCCTGTTGCTCACTGACCTGACCGACGAGGAGTGGAGAGTCCTCGACGCGTTCGAGGACCACCGATACGAGCTGCGCGAGGTCGCACTCTCGACGGGCGGCCGCGGGTTGACGTACGTCTGGACTGGCGGGGACGTCCGCCCCGAGAACTGGGACCTAGCCAGGTTCGAGGAGCAGCACCTTTCGGCGTACGCCGCGCGCTGCGCCCGGATCGGTCCCCGGCTGGCCGCGGGTGAGCCCAAAGGCGAGTAGCCGGTCCGGCAGGGGAAGGTCAGACGTTGAAGCCCTTCTGCCGCACGCCAGGCCCCCATAAGGCCGTGCGCTTCGCGAAGCAGTCCCGGCACAACGGGTTGGCGCCGCTGCCGTACCGCTTGCCCTCAGTACTCCAGCCGGCAAGGTCGGGATCGCCACGTTCGTGATGCGCGGCAGACCCTCCACTGGGCCGACGAAGTCCGCGCCCCTCCCCGGAACTGCCCGAGCTGCCCTCCGGCCGGGCGGGCAAGGGCAAGGAACTGACCATAGCCCTCCAGCTGTCCGGCGAGCATGCTGCTCGCACCCGTTTGGCCTATTCAAGAAGAAGGATAGGCGCGGAAGTGTCATCATTTTGTCACGATCGCGGACTTCATCGAAATCGTGGGAGTGAATGTGAATCCGGAGGAGAGTGAAGCGCAATACCCGAGGCAAAACGGATCAAATCAAACCGAACGTCTCGGCGATGTTCGAAATCTGGTTGGCTTGCTGCTTGCGGGCTTCACAGGAGCGGTGAATCTCATTGGCCTACGCAACGCCGAGCTGACGACAATCCTTCGCAATCAAGGGATTCTGGTCGGACTTGCATCCGTTCTGCTGCTCGGTGCCCTAATCTGTTCCATTGCCAGCATTTTTGCCGAAGATCACCGGCTACACCTTTTGATCTCCGGCTCCGTGACATCTTTCCTTCTAGCCATCACCGCATTGGCGATCTATGCGGTCAGGATTCCCAAAACCGCAAATTGGGCGCGCGGCTGGATTCTAGGATGCGCCGTGTTCCTTGCGGCACTAGCAGTCGTCGGGATTGTCGCATGGGTAATCCGTCGACCTGGGACACCGCAAGTATCCTTGCAGTTCACGCTATTGATCGCAGCCGCGATCCTGTTCTCTTCTGCCGTCACCACCGTGGTGCGAATTGAAGCGAGGAACCAGGCAGTAACATCCCTCCCGCAACTAGAAGCCAGCACGAGTTTGAAGGGGGGAATTGGCGAAGTGTCTGCCCGAGCATCTGCCACCAAGCTGCGCGACAACGAGTACGTCCTTCTTGTGGTCCAGGGACTTCCGACGGAAACTCTGCAGGAAAAAATCGACAAACTCAAGGACAGCGACCACCCCTGCGAAGGCACAGATCTTTGTAGAGTGCTCGCGGATGTAGACGTCTATCCTGACTCGTTCGGGAATATTACAAGAGACTTCAAGTTTCCATTCATGCTCGACAATTATACGCACCTCAGTGTTGGCGCATACATCTGTGAAGCCAAACTAGTAAAAAGCGAGTGCCAAATCGGGGAGAAGTACTCAACTGTGGATCTCGCAGTAGAGGCATCATCTGAGTAAATTTCAGATATTTTCGTCCCGGACAGCTTCGTCGCCCTCGCGGGGCTCGGTCCGCTCCAGCTTGCGCAGCGCCTGGAGCTCATCGGCGCGCGGCGATCCTCGGCGGCGAGCTCCGCCTGGACCACGTCGTCGGTGTCCGGGTCGTAGACCGGTCCTCGGCCGCGGCGGGGAGCAGCTGGTCGATGCGCTTTCACTCCGCGAGCTCCGCCCGGCCTCGTTCATCTTTGGCGAGGTGCTAGACGGGAGTCCTGGCGCGCGTCGAAGCGGGCCTCCTCGAGGGCAGCCGTGGCGGCGGCCGCGATCATCCCCTTCCGCCCGGCGGCGCACCACACGCCGTCCGATCCGGGCGTGGGTCGCCCCGGCGCACGTACGACATATCTCGTTGAGGTCGAGGTCGTCACTCATGCACGTACTCGTGCTCCAGCTCGGTGAGGCAGGCAGCGATCTGGTCGCTGCGCCGGGAGGTCCAGCGGATCAGCTCGTGCGGCACCCCGGCAATCTCCATCACCGGCCGGCGCCCCGGGGTGACGATGCGCGGCTCGGTCGCCAGCCCCAGCGCCTCGCAGACCTCAGCGGCCACGAGCTCGTTGTAGAGCGCGGAGGCGGCCACGGTGTTCTCATGCAGGGCCAGGGTGTGGGTCGAGCCCCACTTCCCGTCCAGACGCTGCCCTTTCACGGACAGCAGCAGATGGTCATGGAGCAAGGGCATCCCCGACCGTGCCTCGTAGTGGCGGAAGCGCGCGGCGACCAGACCGCCGGGCGGCCGCACCCGGTAGATGCCGTCCTTGCCGTACCGGATCACCGCCACCTCGTCCTCGACCCACTCCAGCACCCGCTCGATCGCCCGCTCGTGCGCGGCCTCGATCACCCGCCGCGTCTCCTCATCCCCCAGCGCCCACAACAGGTAGATCGTCGGCTGCGGCCGGAACACGAAGTCGACACCGGTCACCGTCACCCGGCGACCGAGGGCGCCGGCCTTGAACGCCTTCTTCGGGGAGTCGCCCCTGGCGAGCCGGTCGGCCTCGATCTGGTCCGCGTACGGGTGCCGGCCCCGCTCGCCGAACAGGTTCCGCGGCTGGCCCTCGGTGACTTCCTCGCCGGGTGTCAGTCCGAGCACGGCCAGGCTGCGGCCCATCCATCGCCCGGCCGGGACACCGGCTTGCTCCTGGGCCTCGCGCAGCGGCGTGCGGGCCGGGCGGCGGCCGTCGCCGACAACGGTCTCGCGCGAGTAGTAGCGGTACATCTGACCGGCCCGGATCACCCTGATATCCACTGTCATGGAGACCACGCCACACGGCTCTGACCTGCAAGAAAAGGCCGATCAGCGGTACGTCCCGCCAGGCGGGAGCAGTGGCCGAACTTTCTTCTCAGAAGCCCGCCGGGCGGGAAGCGGCCCCGAGCCGGAAGCGAATGTCATCGCTCTCCGGCACCGGCAGCTCCCCGGCACGAAGCGGCCCGTCGTCGGGACGTACAGAGGGCGCCGAGCTGGGTGCGGCGAGGGGTGTTACCGGGGGCGAGCGTGATGGTCAGGGTGACCGCGTTGTGGCCGTGGAGCTGGTCGGCTCCGCTCTGCTGTGCGATGGAGCGGGCGTCGGTGGTGAGCTGTACGTAGATGTGGGGTGTGGGGTCCTCGTCGAGGGCGAGGGCGAGGGGGCGGGCGATCTCCCGGGCGATCCATCCGAGGAAGACGCCCTGGTGCTGGACTTGGATGGCGTTCGGGTCGGCCTCGTTGCCGGGATCGCGAACGAGGTCGAGGAGGGTGCCGGCCGACAGCTGCGCGAGGTAAAGGTCGTTGCCGCTGTGGCGGACGCCGCGCAGGGGGCAGGTGAAGGTCCCGGTGCCGCTGAGGATCGCGGCCTGGGTGGCGCGGGGGCTTCGGCGTTCGGTGCTGCGGATGAGGAGGCGGGCTGTGTCGGGGTCGGTGAGCGTGGTGATCTCGTCGGTGGTGAGCTGGCTGAGCCAGTCGAGGAACTGCCGGAAGGTCGGCTCGGGGTAGGGGCAGTTGGCGGCGAGGGTCGTCGCGGTGGCGCGGTCGTGAATGCCGATGCTGGAGGCGTAGCAGGCGGCGGGGCTGCCGACCCCGTATTTGATCATGGCGGGGAGCGCGGCCAGGTGTCCCTGGGCGGGGACGCCGCGCCGGAGTTCGAGGATCTGGAGCAGCGCGGAGACGACCCAGGCGAGGTCCTGGACGATGATCTTGTCGATCGCGCTGGTCGTCGCGGTGATGTCGGGGGTGAGCAGGTTGCCGTGGTGCGTCTGGTGGAGGTCGGCTGCCTGGAGGCCGGCGATCCAGTCCGTGGCGAGCGGCACGAGTGCGGGGGCGGCGACCTTCTTCTGGCGGATGCTGCGCTGGACTTCGTGCACCTCGGTGGCGAGGGTCAGGATGAGTCGCTGCAGGTGGGGCCTGTACTCGGCGGTGAGTAGTTCGGGGCGTACGTCGAGGGCGGTCTGGATCTTCTCGGCGGCGGCGAGTGCGTCGGTGCCGCCCTGGACGCTGAGGCCGGAGCGGACGATCGCGGTGCGTGCGGGCCGGTCGGGCAGGCGCTGGCGGCGACGCGGCGGGCGGAGAAGCGGGCCAGTGGGGCCAGGGACCATTCCTGGGCCCCGAGCTGGTGTCCGCCGAGGGTGTCGCCGAGGAGCGATTGGGCGGCCTGCTCGAGGAGGTGCTGGTCGGGGGTGTCGACGACTTCCTCGGCGAGCAGGGCCAGGAGCTGGATGTCGAGTCCGTCGGCCCACTCGGCCAGTTTTCCGTCGGTGGGGTCGGCCAGGTCCAGCGCGGTGAGGTCCTCGCCGGCGTCGGGCCGGTGGCCGAGGCGGGCGATGACGAGTTCGTAGTAGAGCCAGCGGAGCGTGGAGACGACCGGTTCGATCCTGTCCCGGTCCAGGTAGTGGCGGCGTAGTTCCTGGGCGGCGCTGGAGTCCTTGGCGATCAGTACGACGTGGCCTTCGGTCTCCTGGCCGGCGCGGCCGGCCCGCCCGGCGGTGTTCCAGAAGTCGCGGACGCTGACCCTGTCGTTCTGGCCGCGCCAGGTGTCGGGGACGAGGACGGTCTTGGTGGGCAGGTTCATGCCCTGGGACAGGGTGCTGGTCGCGCACAGGACACGGAGCGCGCCGTTGCGGTAGGCGCGCTCAAGGCAGGTGCGGACGGCCTGGGGAACCTCGGCGTGGTGGTATGCGTAGCCCCCGAGGACCATGATCGTAAGTTCGTGGCTGTTGCCGATATGCCGGCCGATCTCGGCAGCGGCTTCCAGGCGCCGTCGGGCGACGTCGGCGAGGGCTACGTCGTCAAGGACGCCACCGGCAACCGCTTCACCTTCACCGCCAACCACTACCTCGAGCCCGGCGACTACGTGAAGCTGCGCGGCGGCCACGGCACCGACTCCGACACGTCCAACGTCGTCTACCGCGACAACTGCAACTTCCTGTGGAACAACGACCGCGACACCATCTACCTGTACAAGCCCTCCGGCAGCCGCGCTGACGTCCACTCCTACACCAAGAACGGATCCGACCCCGACGGCTACATCCGCTACCACAACTGAGCCTCCGTCGAGCAGCAGTCGCTCACCGCAGGACGCATACGTCACGGGATCCTCGCCTCTTTGTGCTGCCGGAAGTCCGCTTGCTCGGCTGTGTCGTTGATCCGGAAGCCCCGGGGGTCAACGACACAGCCCCAGGCGCGTGATTGAGGCGAGACGGGGGGGCTCGCCGGGAAACCTGGGCAGCGGACGGGACGGTCAGCCGACGTTGAACCAGCTCCACACCGCCAGCACGGCAGGGATCGGGCAGGCCAGCGCGCCCAGCAGGAGCGCACGGCGCGGCCCCTGCATCCGCCGGAGACCCGGCGCGAAGGCCACTGCGCCCAGCACGGCCGCAGCACCAGCCACGCCCACCAGGCGCTCCAGCAGGAAGCCGCCCATCGCTGCCCCGGCCGCCACGCCCCACACGGCCGCCATGCCCACCAGGAGCGCCAGTCAGGCCACCGAAACCACCGTGACGGCCCACAGCACGCACGCCAGCAGTCGCACACCCGCCCGCCGCAACCGGGCGGCCGGCTTCCACTGGCTACTGGGAATCGCGCAGGACTGGGGATTCACGGGGTGCCCTTCCGAGAGGTTGTGGTCGATCCTCGCCTCTCGGGGTCCATGCCGCCTGAGGTCACCTACTCAACACACCACGGGCCCGTACTCAAGTGACGCAGACGGGACCGCGTCTCCGCAGTCTCCGCCTTTGCCCACCGGATGCGAAGTCCCCGTGTGGTGCGCGACTTCGCGTTCGGGCGCCAGATCACCAGCGCCGAAACGGTGAACTACTGAGCGGCCCCGGCCCAGCCATGGGAGGGCTTCAGCCGGGCCCGTGTCCAGCGGGCCCGTGCCGTGCCGAAGGGAAGGCCGGGGCGCCGGGCGGGCCTGCGGGCTTCAGGTGGTGGTGGGCCAGGTCCGCAGCAGAGCGGCGATCTTCCCGGCGGTGCATGCGGGATCGAGGAGCAGGTCCTTCAGGGCGATGGCGTCCTCGCGGCCGGGCTTGACGGAGATCCCGGCCGCTTCCAGGTACATCACGCCCGTAGCCGCGGCGACGGCCATGTTGGAGCGCTCCAGCCAGCGGCACCGGCCCAGCGTGTGCACCAGAGCGGCAGCCCTTGCGTAGGGGCCGTCGTAGACGGGCTGCTCGAACAGTTCGACCCGGTGACGGGCGACCGCCGAGACCGGCACACCGTAGTCGTCGGGCGCCGGATCGTCCGCTCCGGCGGCCTCGGCGACCTGCAGGATCCAGGGAACGTCGATGTGCAGGTCCATCAGGCCGCGTGCGCTCCCCGGGAGGCCTGCTGGGCCTGTTCGGCCTCGTCGAAGACCGCCTGATGGTCGGCCAGGAAGCGGGCCGCCGCCCCCACCGCACGGGCGCGCAGCCCGCTGGCGTCGTCCTGCACCAGCCGCGCGAGGTAGTCCCCGACACTCAGCCCCAGATCCGCGGCACGCTTCTTCGCGAGCTCCGCGACGTCCTCGTCCACCCGAGCTCCCAGCTGTGTCTTCGCCATACCAGCATGGTAACAGCTGTTACTAACGGAGGGGGCGGCCGCGGCTGAGCGGTGGTCCCCAGCGTCCCGTCCCTGGCCCGGAGACAGCCGCGCCCCGGAGAGTCCGCTCGCAGGTGCGGCGCCTGCTCACCCAATTGAGCGGGACGCCGAGCAGCGCACTCCCGTGCCGTCGGCGTCGAGCCCTCGTTGAACAACACGACTCCATCCACCGGGCCCCGGGGATGCCTTCACTCCCCGGGGCCCGTGGTGTCTCCGGACGTGGGTCAGATCTCCCCTGCCGCCGTGGTGGTGAGCCAGTCTGCGGCTTCGGTGTCGGCCATCACTGGAATAGTCATCGTCCGCTTCATCCGAGCGTCGGGCGAGGCTTGCTCCGGTCACGCCTTACTGTCTGCTACGCCTCTGGGCTGCCTTCCTTGAGTTCGGGGTGTTCCTGGATCCAGTGCTCGTCTGCGCTCTCGGTGTCAGGGGTGGGGTGGTGTGGCAGGCGATAGGCAGCGAGGGCTGCGAGGGCTGCTACGCCGCCGAGTGTGGCGGCCACGAGGCGAGGTCCGGTGAGGGCGAGGAGTTGGCCGCCGAGTGCTGCTCCTGCTGCGGATGCAAGGTTGTAGCCGGACCCGAGCCATGCGTTGGCTTCCGCGTGGCGTGAGGCGTCGATGCGTTCGTCGACGAGGAGGTAGGCGATGACGAAGATCGGCGTGAGCGGGAGTCCGACGCAGAAGGCGGCCAGGATGGTCAGGGGCGATGCGGACAGCGCGGCCAGTGAGAAGGCGCCGACCACGAGTCCAGTGGTGGCGGCTGCGTACCGGATTCGCAAGGAGGCGGCCCACTTCTTGCGCCCGTAGGCTAATCCGCCGACGACACCGCCCAGTGAGAAAGCGGCGAAGGAGTAGCCGGAGGTGATTGACCGTCAGTCCGCCGCCGCACAGTCCGAGTGCGATGACGGGCACCGTGATGCCTTGGCCGTCACGGGACCGGATGATGGATCGTCGTCGCTCTGTGGTCCCCGGGGAAGGGGCTGGGGTGTTTTCGGCGGTTGGAAGAGCACGTGTGGCCGCGCCGAGCCCCACTGCTGCGGGTACCAGAAGCAGGGCGCCGGCGGCGAGGACCCAGCGTGCG
Source organism: Streptomyces torulosus (assembly GCF_001419765.1). Taxonomy (GTDB): domain Bacteria; phylum Actinomycetota; class Actinomycetes; order Streptomycetales; family Streptomycetaceae; genus Streptomyces; species Streptomyces torulosus. Next base: position 4,731 of record NZ_LIRK01000143.1, on the reverse strand, counting down.
TCGACCAGGGCCATGGCGGCGGTTCCCATGAGCGGTGTGACCACGAAGGTGAGTTCTTCGACGGTCGAGTCGAGTGCGTGGATGCTCTGCAGGTGTTGCTTGTCCGGCATCAGCCGGGACCACAGGGCGCGTAGGGCGGGGTTGAGCGGCGGGAACAGGGCGCCTGCTGCCGCGATGATGAGGAGGGGAATCTGCCAATGGCTTTGGCTGGTTGCGGCTGCTGCCGCGGCGAACAAGGACACGCTGGCCAGCGCCATGATGAGAGGTGCTGCCGGGCCGTGGGTGGCGCACCACCGTGCTCGGGCGGGGCCGGGCAGGGCGATGGCCAGCAGGAGAGCTCCAGAGGCGAGGCCGGCGATGCCGATCCCGTAGTGCTGCGTGAAGGAGATCAGTGCTGCGAAGGGTATGAGGCCGGACGGCAGCCGGCTCAGGATACCCAGGGCAAGAAGGCTTCTGGAGCGGGGTACTGCGAGGGTGGCCCGGTAACCGGGGGTGGTCGTTTCGCTCATGAGGCAGCTCCCGTGAGCGATGGCGGCTGAGGGAGAGTCGGAACGCTGTGTGCGTTCGCCCATGCGCAGATGATGGCGAGGGCGTGGCGGAGGTGGGCGGGGTCTTGGCCGTCCACGAGCTGGTGTCCTTCGATGAGGGCATGGCCTTTGCTGATACGGACCGCCACACGTCCGACCAGCGAGTGGCCGACGAGTACAGGCATGCCGAAGTACCCGCACTCTCTCTTTGCTGCTGGTTTGTAGGCTTCCAGGAGGTATTCGACGCCGAAGAGGCGGCGCATGCGAGGCCGGTGCCAGATCAGTGAGTCGAAAGGGGACAAGGGGGTGCACAGCGTGTCGTCGACTGGCGGCGTGCTCAGGACGGTGCGACAGACCCAGGCGCGTTCTGTCCAGCCTTCGACGCTGGCGGGCTCGGCCTCTTCCAGCTCAGCGAGGCATGCCGCCACCTTGCCCTGCGGCAGCCTGAAGTAGTCGGCGACATCGTCCGTGGTGGCCACACCGAGGGCCCGCACGGCCAGACGGGTCAGCGCATGCAGGCATTCCGCATCATCGGGTTCCGCGCGCAGGAGGTCCTCGGGGATGACGGTTTCGGCTCTCTGGTAGACGCGCTGCCAGCCGCGTCGGTGCACACAGGCGAGTTCGCCGGTGGCCAGGAGCCATTCCAGGGCCCACTTGTTGGCCGAGGACCGCTCCCACCCGCTGCCCTTCGCCCCTCCCAGGTCGCTGATGGTGACCGCGGTCCGTTCGGTGAGGACAGCTCGGACATGCTTGACCGCGTCCGGATCAACTGGGGGCCCGGTCCATCCTTTGGCCGCGAAGTGCCGGCGCCGGAAAGCGAACAGCGGCCAGTGGCTGAGCGGGATCAGTGATGCGGCATGGGCCCAGTACTCGAACAGCACGGGCGGCGTCACTTGGCTGATCAGTCGCTGCGCTTCGGCGACGGGCACGCGGCGAGCGAACTGGACGAGTTCGTGGGAGCGCCGCACGACGCTGATGGTGTCCAGTTGGATGCAGCCGAGGCCGCGCAGGGTTTCTTCGGCGTGTGACGGGGCGGAGCGGGTGTACAGGCCCTGGGCCGCCACCGCAATGGACCGGGCTTGCTCCAGGGAGAAGTCAGTCATGGACGGCTTCCGCCTCTGCCGCTTCCTCGTACACGCCGCGCGCTTGCAGGGAATCAGCATGCAGGAGCACGATGCGGGCGATGGCCTGGCCCCGGCGCACGGTGACCGGGCCGGTCGGGCGGACTGCGATGCTTACTCCGTTTTCCTGGCCGGCGCGCGTCAGGACCGTGTTGGAAAGGATTCCTGTTGGTACGTCAAGAGCCGAGGATCCTTCGAGGGGAAGCACCAGGAGGAAGTAGCCGCGGGGAACGTCGATGGCCCAGCCGAGGCGCCACTCGGCGCTCCCGGCCCCATTGACGAGGAACATGTTCTCCCAGCCGCGGGGCGTTCTGAACTGGTGCAGGTGCAGCCAGGATGTTTTCTCCACGGCCAGGTGCGTCTTCTCGCGCTGCCACAGCTCGGTGCGGTTGGCGGCCCGTCCGGCTGCTTCTGGCTCGGTGCCTCCGTCCAGCTCGATCTGGTCGAGCGGCGTGAACGCGACATCGACCGGGCTGGTCACCTCCCAGCCGAGTTCCCGCCCCATCACCCAAGGGGCGCAGTGCTCGGGCCGGCGTTCCGCCCGGACGAAACGGAAGTTGTCCCGGTAGACCGCTGCGGTATCCCGGCTGCCCTGCCGGTCGACGCTGCGTTTCACCGGAAGGAGCGACCAGGGGTGAAGTGGGCGGAAATGGACCTCTACCGGCAAGAACCTTGACCTTTCGTTGCTGCATGAACCCCCGCAGGTGGTGGCCTGCGGGGGCGCATGTGGTGAACTTACCTGCTGCAGACGGGAGTTATTGCACGGCCGCGGTCTTGTCCGTCAGCCGGGCAGCCGCCTCGTTGAGCTTGCTCTCGTCGTAGCTGACCTGAGCGGAGTCGAAGACGGAGACGCTGCAGGGCCCGAAGCCGACCCTGATCTCGTCGTACTGCACCTTGCCGCCCTCGTCCTCCGGCAGCGACAGGTCCACGCCGTCGAGGTGCACGACGCTGAGGCTGTGAGGGCTGAACTTGAACTCGACCTTTTCGTTGTCGTCCGGAACGGTCCTGGCGAACAGGCCGCAGTAGACGGTGTTGTCCTGTTCGTCGACCGCGATGCCGCGCGGGCCGGGGCCGACAGGGATGCAGCGGGTGGTCGTGAGCTCCTCGGTGTCCACGACTGCTATCTGCGAGATGCGCTCGAGCGTCAGCAGCGCGAAGGCGTTGTCGGGGGTGAAAGCGACCGCGCGGCCGCCGTCGCTCTTGACCGGGACCTTCGCGATGACGCTGTCCGTCTCCAGGTCGATGACCGGCATCGCCTCGATGGCGTTGCAGGCGACGAACGCGCGCTTGCCGGTTCGGTCGATGTTCAGGCTGTAGGGGAAGGAGTCCTCCCCGATGTGGATGCAGGCGACCTCGCGGATCGACTCCGGCCGCCCCTCGGCGATCAGACCGCTCAGGTCGAGCTTGGAGATGTAGCCCGAGCCCCAGGTGCAGATGTACGCGTACCGGCCGTCCTTGCTGATGGCCATGTGCCGCGGGTCGCGGGCCACCGCAACCTGGGTCAGTTCGGTTCGCGACTCGAGGTCCACGACCGACACCGTGTTGGATCCCGAGTTGGACACCAGCAGGTAGCGCTCGCCGGGCACGATGCCCAGCCCACGCGGACCGGAGCCGACGGTGATCCGCGCGCCCTCGCGACGGGTCAGCGCGTCCAGCTCGGACACCGTGTTCGTGCTCGTGTTCGAGACGAAGCCGCGTCCGTCGCGCGTGAACTTCACTGCGCCGCGCGGAGCGTTGCCTACCGCAATCTCCTTGACGACTCTGTGCGAGGACGGGCCGTCCTCGCGGATGACCGTGATCTGTCCGGAATCGGTGTCGGTGGAGTAGATCTCAACGCTCACGCTGTCTCCATCTGTTGGCTTCCACCACGAGACGTAGTGGCCGACATGTCGCTGAGCGATGCTAGGCATCCGGTTTAACGCCGGACAATGCCGTGCCGAATGCGTCGGCAATCCCGGGTAGGGGAACTACCTGACCAGCGGTGTTTCGCTGTGACGGCAAGCGCAGCAGCTGTGGCCGACGCAGGCTCGCGACTGTCCGGCAGAAGGGATCCGAGATGAACAAAATCCCACCGAGCCACATTGTTCAGCGAGATACGGACGAACCTTGGCGTAATCACGTCGCCTTCAATGCCCGCTTGAAGGTATTTTGTTGAAAATCGCTCCTCGGTACCGCTTGCCGATACCGGGAGTCGGCCTCTCTGCCAGTCACGAGGGCCACCAGTCTTCTCCCGTGCGAGTGACCGCAGTCGGTCCACACTGAAGCGGCTGACGCACAGTGTCCGAATGCACTCGCGAAGCTCGCATACGCTGCCCGGTACAGAGCTGGTGCTGCGACCGCATACGTTCACCGGATTGGTGATCCGTGACGCCAGGAGGGCACTGTCACGTTGGTTGGCCGGGTGGGATGGTCTTCTGGGTGAGGTCCGGGGTCCTCTCGGCAAGTTCGCGGGCGTAGCAGGCGATGGCCGAGGCGTCGGCGCCCACATTGATCGTGCTGGAGGGGCTGTCTGTGGGGGCTGTGTCGCCGTCGTACAAGGGGCTCTACCCCGCTGCCCTTGCAGTTACCACGCCCGCCTGAGGGCTCGGCCCGTCACCCAAGGTGGAGTCGTTCAACCGGTTCCCTCAGTGGATCGGCTTCGACAACCGCGGCGTCATCGCCGACAACGACCCCATCGAGCAGGAGAAGGCGATGAAGTTCAACGCCCTGCTCACGAACGCGGTGATCTTCCACAATGCCCTGGACATCGCGGAGATCGCCCGTCAGCTACTGGAGGAAGGGTGGGAGATCGCCCCGGAGGACCTAGTGACCTGAGTCGGAGATTCGTCGGCAGTAGGTGGCGACTTTGTCGAGGATCTCGTCGGCGGTCTTGGTCCAGACGAAGGGCTTGGGGTGCTCGTTCCAGTCTTTGACCCAGCTGCGGATGTCCCGTTCGAGGGCTTGGACGGAGCGGTGGACACCGCGCTTGAGCTTCTTCTGCGTGAGCTCGGCGAACCACCGCTCCACCAGGTTCAGCCAGGACGAACTTGTCGGCGTGAAGTGAAGGTGGAAGCGCGGGTGCGCCAGGAGCCACTTCTTGACGG
>NZ_LIRK01000142.1 GCF_001419765.1 Streptomyces torulosus | reverse complement strand
TGGCCCACATGTGGTTCGGCGACCTCGTGACGATGGAGTGGTGGAACGACCTGTGGCTGAACGAGTCGTTCGCCACGTACACGTCGATCGCCTGCCAGGCGGCCCACCCCGAGTCGCGCTGGCCGCAGGCCTGGACGTCGTTCGCCAACTCCATGAAGACGTGGGCGTACCGGCAGGACCAGCTGCCGTCCACGCACCCGATCATGGCGGAGATCCGCGACCTGGACGACGTCCTCGTCAACTTCGACGGCATCACGTACGCCAAGGGCGCCTCCGTGCTGAAGCAGCTCGTCGCGTACGTCGGTGAGGACGAGTTCTTCCGGGGCGTGCAGGCGTACTTCAAGCGCCACGCGTACGGCAACACGCGCCTGTCGGACCTCCTGGGCGCCCTGGAGGAGACCTCCGGCCGCGACCTGAAGACCTGGTCGAAGCAGTGGCTGGAGACCGCGGGCATCAACGTCCTCCGCCCGGAGATCGAGACCGACGAGCACGGTGTCATCACCTCCTTCGCGATCCGCCAGGAGGCGCCCGCGCTGCCCGTCGGCGCGAAGGGCGAGCCGACGCTGCGCCCGCACCGCATCGCGGTCGGCCTGTACGAGCGCGACGAGGACAGCGGCAAGCTGGTCCGCGACGAGCGCGTCGAGCTGGACGTGGACGGCGAGCTGACCGCCGTGCCGCAGCTGGTGGGCAAGCGCCGCCCGGCGGTCGTCCTCCTCAACGACGACGACCTGTCGTACGCCAAGGTGCGTCTGGACGAGCAGTCCCTCGCCTTCGTCACCGAGCACCTCGGCGACTTCGCATCCTCCCTCCCCCGCGCCCTGTGCTGGGCCTCGGCCTGGGACATGACCCGCGACGCCGAACTCGCCGCCCGCGACTACCTGTCCCTGGTGCTGTCCGGCATCGGCAAGGAGTCGGACATCGGTGTCGTCCAGTCGCTGCACCGCCAGGTGAAGCTGGCGATCGACCTGTACGCGGACCCGGCCGGCCGTGAGGCGCTGCTGACCCGCTGGACGGACGCGACCCTCGCCCACCTGCGGGCCGCGGAGCCTGCCTCCGACCACCAGCTCGCCTGGGCCCGCGCGTTCGCGGCGACCGCCCGCACCCCCGAGCAGCTGGACCTGCTGGAGGCGCTGCTGGAGGGGACGCAGACGATCGAGGGGCTGGCCGTCGACACGGAGCTGCGCTGGTCGTTCGTCCAGCGGCTCGCGGCGGTGGGCCGCTACGACGAGGCGGAGATCGCCGGTGAGTACGAGCGCGACAAGACGGCGGCCGGTGAGCGTCACGCCACCACGGCCCGTGCCTCCCGCCCGACCCCGGAGGCCAAGGCCGAGGCCTGGTCCCAGGTCATCGAGTCGGACAAGCTTCCGAACGCCCTCCAGGAGGCGGTCATCGGCGGCTTCATCCAGACGGACCAGCGCGAGCTGCTCGCCGCGTACACGGACAAGTACTTCGAGGTCGTGAAGGACATCTGGGAGTCCCGTTCCCACGAGATCGCCCAGCAGGTCGCCATCGGCCTGTACCCGACGGTCCAGGTCTCCGAGGAGACGCTCCGCAAGACGGACGCCTGGCTCACGTCGGCCGAGCCCAACGCGGCCCTGCGCCGTCTGGTCTCCGAGTCCCGTTCGGGTGTCGAGCGCGCCCTGAAGGCCCAGGCCGCGGACGCGGCGGCGGCCTCGGCGGAGTAGTCCGGCGCGGGACGCGCTCCCCGGCCGCGCGCCGAGCGGCCGGTCGTACGAGAAGCAGGGGCGCCCGGTGGTCTCCACCGGGCGCCCCTGTCGTGCGTCGGTCCCGCCTCAGGCCGTTCGGGTGGTGTCCCGGACCAGCGGGGCCGGGCGGTCGCCGGGCTCGGCCGCCTGCTCCGGTCGGCGGGCTCCGCGCGGCTGGAGCTGGCCGAACACGGTCGCGGCGAAGGCGATGGCCATCCCGAGGAGCTGGAGGAGCGTGAGGGCCTGGCCGAGGGCGGCCCAGCCGATGACGGCGGCGGTCAGCGGGGAGAGGGGGCCGAGGAAGGTGACCTGGGTGGCGGAGAGGCGGCCGATGCCGCGGAACCAGAGCCAGTAGGAGACGGCGGTGTTGGCGAGGGCGAGGTAGAGGTATCCGCCGATCGCGCGGCCGTCCAGCGCGGGCGGCGCGCCCTCCACGAGAAGGGCGATCGGCGCGATGAGCAGGCCGCCGGCGGTCAACTGCCAGCCGGTGAGCGCGAGCGGGCCCACGCCCTCGGGGCGACCCCACCGCTTGGTGAGGACCACACCGGTCGACATGGAGGCGGTCGAGCCGAGCGCCGCGAGCACACCGATCGTGTCGAGCGCCCCGGCCGCCTTCAGCACGACCAGGCTGACGCCGAGCGCCGCCGCGATCCCTGTGAGCAGGGTCCGTACGGTCGGCCGCTCGCCCAGCAGCAGGGCCGCGAGCCCCGCGACGAACAGCGGTCCCACCGAGCCGACGACCGCCGCCATTCCGCCGGGCAGGCGGTACGCCGAGAGGAACAGCAGCGGGAAGAAGGCACCGATGTTCAGGGCGCCCAGCACCGCCGCCTTCCCCCACCAGGCGCCGCGCGGCAGCGTCCGGGAGAGCGCCAGGAGCAGCAGCCCGGCGGGGAGCGCCCGCATCAGCCCGGTGAACAGGGGCCGGTCGGCCGGCAGGAACTCGGTGGTGACGGCGTAGGTCGTGCCCCAGGAGATGGGCGCGAGGGCGGTCAGGGCTATGAGGGGGAGACGGTTCGCGGTCATGGGACGCGCCCTTCGCGCTCGGCTGGGTGGGGGACGATGGAGGTGCCGCGACGGTGGTTGATGGCCGCCGCCAGTATTACCTTGCTTGTCATTAGCTTAGCGCTAAGCAACTTTCCGTCAAGCCACTTTCTTGCGACCGACCGACACGCGTCCGATACTCGACCCATGACAGTGCGCCCCGAGCCCGAGATGTCCCCGCGCGACCCCGTCGACGCGATCGTCGAGCAGTGGGCGGCCGTCCGCCCCGACCTCGACACCACCGCGATGGAGGTCTTCGGGCGCGTCTACCGGCTGTCCCGCACGCTCGGCGACCGCATGGAGAAGACGTACGGGCGGTTCGGGATCTCGCGCGGCGAGTTCGACGTGCTCGCGACCCTGCGCCGGTCCGGCGAGCCGTACACCCTCTCGCCCCGTCAACTCTCGGGGACCCTCATGCTCACCACCGGCGGGATGACCGGCCGCCTCGACAAGCTCGAACGGGCGGGTCTGCTGCGCCGTTCACCCGACCCGCACGACCGCCGGGCCCTGCAGGTCACCCTCACGGACGAGGGTCTGCGGGTGATCGACGAGGCGGTGTCCGCGGGGCTCGCCGTCCAGACGGAGGCGCTCGCCCACCTGGACGAGGAACAGGCCGGCCAACTGGCCGACCTGCTGCGCACGCTCGTGGTGGGCACGGGTTCATGACGCGCCGGGCCGCGTCCGACCATGCGCGAGGCCGACGGGAACGGTCGGACGCGGCCTGGGACTTGGCCCCCAGCCATGCCGTCAGCGCCTCCTCGGCCGCGCCGGCGTCGGCGTCGTCCGCCGCCCAGGCCACATGCCCGTCGGGCCGCACGAGCACGGTGGTCCGGCGACTCGTCGTCGCACCGCTGAGCGACACGCGGCCGGCGGGCGGCGGCTGGCGGCCGACCGGGGAACGCCCGGGAACACGACGAGGGCACCCTCGGCGCACGGGGTGCGGAGGGTGCCCTCGACGGAACGCCGTCAGTGGGGGGCGGTCAGGCCTTCGCCTTGGCCTTGGGCTCGCGGTCCGTCGACCGGTCCAGGACCATCACCAGGCCGGTGATCAGCGCGAACAGCCCGATCGGCGCCACGACGAAGAGGCCGAGCGTCTCGATCACACTGAGGCCCGGACCCGGGTCGTCTCCGTCGTCGGGCGTCAGCGCGAGCGCGGGGGACGACATGAGCAGCATCATCAGCGTCGTACCGGCGGCCAGGGCGCCGGTACGACGCTGATGAT
>NZ_LIRK01000141.1 GCF_001419765.1 Streptomyces torulosus | reverse complement strand
CCCCCAAGCCATCGACTCCCCAACACCCCCGAAGCCCCCACGTCCCCACCCGCCCTCAAGAGCCACCGAGAGCGCCGTCGCCCGGCCCCCGGAACGTCCGGACCTCCTACGTAAACGGTGGATCACCCTGCGTCGGGGGCACCACGGTAGTGAGGTGTAGGCGTGCGAGAGAATGGCGGCATGGAGATGCCGAGGAACGAACGGTCGCCCGAACAGCCCCAGATCCTGGTCGTGGGCCAGGACGGAATGGCGGTGGGCGGTGGCGGAGACGAGGACTCCCGCGAGGTTCCCGTGACGGAGATGGTGGAACAGCCCGCGAAGGTCATGCGCATCGGCAGCATGATCAAGCAGCTGCTGGAGGAGGTGCGGGTGGCACCCCTCGACGAGGCGAGCCGGGCCCGGCTGAAGGAGATCCACGCCAGCTCCGTCAAGGAACTGGAGGACGGGCTGGCACCCGAGCTGGTCGAGGAACTCGAACGGCTCTCCCTGCCCTTCACCGACGAGGCGATCCCCAGCGACGCGGAACTGCGGATCGCGCAGGCCCAGTTGGTCGGCTGGCTCGAGGGCCTCTTCCACGGGATCCAGACCACGCTGTTCGCCCAGCAGATGGCGGCCCGCGCCCAGTTGGAGCAGATGCGGCGCGCTCTGCCCCCCGGCGTCGGCGGCCACGAGGGGGACGACGACCCCCGCACACTCGGGCGCTCGGGCGGCCCGTACCTCTGAAGTCTCCACGGCCCACGCGGCCCCGCGACAACCCCCCACCGTAGGCACGAGAAGGGCCCGGCACACGGAGTGCCGGGCCCTTCCCCCGTCGGTGGGCGGCCGGTGTCAGGCCGGGTTGCCCGTGGAGACCTTGAGGACGATCGTCGGCATCTCCTTGGGGTCGACGTCCTCGTTCGCCGAGGGGTACTGCTCCATGACGGTGCCCTCGCCGTACGTGTTCTCGTCGACGTCCTTGGTGTCGTACTCCCAGCCCGCGGCCTGGAGGCACTTCTTCACCGAGTCGATGTTCTTGAAGGTGAAGTCCGGGAGTTCGACCTTCTCGGGGTCGTTGTAGGACTCGACCGGCTCCGTGCACTCGGTGGTCTCTACGACCTTCGACGTGTCGGGGCCCTTGTGTCCCTCCACCACGGTCGGCGAGGAGGACGCCTTCGCTCCGTTGTCCCCGCCCTCGTCATCCCTGCCGCTCAGCGAGAGGGCCGTGATCAGACCGCCGATCGCGACGAGCGAGACCACGATCGCGCCGATGACGACACCCTTGTTGCTCTTGCCGCCCCCGGAGTGCCCGGCCGACAGGGAGGACTGCTGCGGCGTGACGTTGTACGGCGGAGGGGTGGCCGCGCCCTGCTGCGGCGCGTACGCGGAGGTCTGCGGCGGCGTCTGGTACCCGCCCTGCTGCGGGTAGCCGTACGACGGGGCGGGGGTCGGCGCGGGCGTCGGGTGGCCGTAGCCGCCCGTCGACGGCGGCTGGTACGGCGTCTGGACACTGCCCGACTGCGGCGCACCCGTCTGGTCGATGGGCGGGAAGACCGCCGACGACACCCCGGCGCCGTTCGACGTCTGGGCGCCCGGCACGATGCTCGGCGCGACGGGCTGGAGGGAGGCGGCGACCCGCAGGCACTCGTCCCGCATGGCCTCGGCGCTGGGGAACCGCTCGTTCGGGTTCTTCTTCAGCGCGCGGGCGACGAGGGCGTCCACGGCCGGCGGCAGCGAACGGTTGATCGAGGAGGGGGCGACCGGCTCCTCCTGGACGTGGGCGTACGCGATGGCCAGCGGCGAGTCCGCCTCGAACGGCAGCCGCCCGGTGGTCAGCTGGAACAGCATGATGCCGACCGAGTACAGGTCGGAGCGGGCGTCGACACCGCGACCGAGGGCCTGCTCGGGGGAGAGGTACTGCGGGGTGCCGACGACCATGCCGGTCTGCGTCATCGACGTGACACCGGACTGCATGGCGCGGGCGATGCCGAAGTCCATGACCTTGACGACACCGCGCTTGGTCATCATCACGTTGCCCGGCTTGATGTCCCGGTGGACCAGGCCCATCTCGTGGCTGATCTCCAGGGCCGCCAGCACATCCGCGGTGATCTTCAGCGCCTTGTCGGCGGGCATCGCGCCCTGCTGCTGGATGTCCGCGTCGAGGACCGAGCCCAGGGGCCTGCCCTCGATGTACTCCATGACGATGTACGGCGTCGTCAAGCCGTCGAGATCGTCCTCGCCGGTGTCGAAGACCGAGACGATGTTCGTGTGGGTGAGCTTCGCCACGGCCTGCGCCTCGCGGCGGAAGCGCTCGCGGAAGGCCTGCTCACGGCCGAGCTCGGTGTGAAGTGTCTTGATAGCGACCTGTCGGTCGAGCACAGAGTCGTACGCGAGGTGGACGGATGCCATACCGCCCTCGCCGAGCAGGTCACGCAGCTGATAGCGGCCGCCGGCGAGCGAACGCCCCGCGTACCGGCCTTGTGCGGCGTCCTGGCTCATCTTCCTGCGTCCCCCATCGGCGCGCGCGGGGCCCTTCGGCGGGGCGTCCGCGATCGGTGATCCTGGTGATCCTTTGTGCTATTCCCGGCCAAGTCTGCCCCAGGGCACTGACACGTCAAGCGCGGTGCCCGTTCCGTGACCGTACGCGAAAGAAGCGTCGCGGAAGCGTTACAGGGGGCGTACGCCCGGTACACAGAACTTGCACGAGTGCGCGCGGGGCGGGTTTCATGGCCGGTCAATCCCTGAATCCACCTTGAATCCGTCGCGAGCCCCCTCGTTGCCCGGTCGCGTACCCAAGTCGGACCGGCCCCTTGCGGGAAGGCTGTAGCGTGGCCGACGGAGACCGTAACAAGAACCGCGCGGACCGCGGGCAGAAACGACGGCGAGGACTGATGGCACAGCAGCAGCGCTCTCAGGGCCCGTCCGACCCCGAGGCGACTGGCGGCGGAATGTCAGATGCGCCGGAGCAGTGGGGCAACGGCGGGCTTGTCGGCGACGGTCGTTACCGGCTGACGCACAGACTCGGCCGGGGCGGCATGGCCGAGGTGTTCGCGGCCGAGGACGTGCGCCTCGGTCGTACGGTCGCGGTCAAACTGCTGCGCTCGGACCTCGCCGAGGACCCCGTCTCCAAGGCCCGCTTCACGCGCGAGGCGCAGTCCGTGGCGGGCCTCAACCACCACTCCATCGTGGCGGTCTACGACTCCGGCGAGGACGTCGTGAACGGCACCCCCGTGCCGTACATCGTCATGGAGCTGGTCGAGGGTCGCACCATCCGTGACCTGCTGCTCAACGCCGAGGCACCTGGCCCCGAGCAGGCGCTGATCATCGTCTCGGGTGTCCTCGAGGCGCTCGCCTACTCCCACCAGCACGGCATCGTGCACCGTGACATCAAGCCGGCCAACGTCATCATCACCACCAACGGCGCGGTGAAGGTGATGGACTTCGGCATCGCGCGCGCCCTGCACGGCGCGTCCACCACGATGACGCAGACCGGCATGGTCATGGGCACGCCCCAGTACCTGTCGCCGGAGCAGGCGCTCGGCAAGGCCGTCGACCACCGCTCCGACCTGTACGCCACGGGCTGCCTGCTCTACGAACTGCTGGCGCTGCGCCCGCCCTTCGTCGGGGAGACCCCGCTGTCGGTGGTCTACCAGCACGTGCAGGACATCCCGGTCCCGCCCTCCGAGGTCGCCCCAGCGGCACCGCCGGAGCTCGACGGCCTCGTCATGCGCTCCCTCGCCAAGGAGCCCGACGACCGCTTCCAGACGGCCGAGGAGATGCGCGGCCTCGTCCAGTACGGCCTGGAGATGCTGTACGACCAGGGCAGCCACACCGGCACCTGGAACACCGGGCCCGTCACCATGCACGAGGGCCGGCACACCCCGCCGGGCGGTATGGCCGGGACGACCGTCATGCCCCACCCCGGCGAGGGCACCTCGCAGATCCCGCAGCCGATCCTGCCCGGCTACGGCGGCGGCCGCGACGACGGCGGCTTCGAGGGCAGCGGCAACCGGGGCAGCGGCCGCGGCAAGCTGTGGATCCTCGCGGTCCTCGCGGTGATCGCCATCGCGGCGGGCGTCGCCCTGGCGCTGAACGGCAACGGCGAGAAGACCGGCAACGGCAACGAGGTCACCAAGTCTCCGTCGGCCTCCTCGTCCAGCAAGGACAAGAAGGACGACGAGACGCCGAGCGCCGAGGAGAGCCAGGACGACTCGGGCGGCAGCACCGACTCGGGGAACAACCAGAACTACCCGTCCTCGGTCCCGCAGACGCCGAGCTTCAGTGAGAAGCCCACGCAGAGCGAGCCGGCCGAGGAGCCGACGAGCGAGGAGCCCTCGGAGGAGGAGCCGACGACTTCGGAGGAACCGGAGCCCTCGGACAGCCCGCCGCCGGACGAGGAGAGCGGCGGCGCCGACGCCGGCGGTCTGACGAGCGGTGTCACCGGCGGTGACGAGGAGTGACGGATCGAGGCCCCCTTTCACGGGGGCCTCTTCCGTTTGGGGGTTTCGTACGGGGTTCGTACGGGGACGGGCGACCCACCCCTAACGGCCCTCGAAAGTGAAGTCTTCCCGTGGCCGGGGTGGCCGGGATAACGTGCCGGTGTTCCGGCCCCCTGCCAGGCTGTAACCAGTGCTGTGACCAGCAGGTGTTTCCCCACGGACGCGACTTACTTGGATCTCCTAGTACCGGAATACTTGGAAATCCAAGGAAAAACGCAGGTCAATAGGGGTTTCACAGGAATGTGGAGCACTGGGTAACGTGCCTCGTGCAGGGCGCTCGCCGGGGCACCTGTCACGTCTGTTCCCGGCCAAGGGCACCCACCCCGTGCACGGGTTCCGGGATCAGGCGAGCCGCACTGGTCTACCGGCAATCCCGGGGGCCGGACCGACGGAGGAGCACACGTGACCGTGGAGAGCACTGCCGCGCGCAAGACGACGCGACGCAGCGCCGCAGGCAAGACCGGCAGCACCGGCAGCAAGGCGGCCGGCACCACCGGCACCAGGCGCGCCACTGCGAAGAAGACGACCGGCGGGGCCGAGCCCGAGCTCGTCCAGCTGCTGACGCCCGAGGGCAAGCGCGTCAAGAACGCGGAGTACGACCCGTTCGTCGCCGACATCACCGACGACGAGCTGCGCGGCCTGTACCGCGACATGGTGCTGACCCGTCGATTCGACGCCGAGGCCACCTCCCTGCAGCGCCAGGGCGAGCTGGGCCTGTGGGCGTCGCTGCTCGGCCAGGAGGCCGCCCAGATCGGCTCCGGCCGCGCCACCCGCGAGGACGACTACGTCTTCCCGACCTACCGCGAGCACGGCGTCGCCTGGTGCCGCGGCGTCGACCCGACCAATCTGCTCGGCATGTTCCGCGGCGTGAACAACGGCGGCTGGGACCCCAACGGCAACAACTTCCACCTCTACACGATCGTCATCGGCTCCCAGACGCTGCACGCCACGGGCTACGCGATGGGCATCGCCAAGGACGGCGCCGACTCGGCGGTCATCGCCTACTTCGGTGACGGCGCCTCCAGCCAGGGCGACGTCGCCGAGGCGTTCACCTTCTCCGCGGTCTACAACGCCCCCGTCGTGTTCTTCTGCCAGAACAACCAGTGGGCGATCTCCGAGCCCACCGAGAAGCAGACCCGCGTCCCGCTGTACCAGCGCGCCCAGGGCTTCGGCTTCCCGGGCGTCCGCGTCGACGGCAACGACGTCCTGGGCTGCCTCGCGGTCACCAAGTGGGCGCTGGAGCGAGCCCGCCGGGGCGAGGGCCCCACTCTGGTCGAGGCGTACACGTACCGCATGGGCGCCCACACCACCTCCGACGACCCGACCCGCTACCGCCACGACGACGAGCGGGTGGCCTGGGAGGCGAAGGACCCGATCGCGCGCCTGCGCAGCTACCTCGAGTCCGAAACCGACACGAACGAGGGATTCTTCGCGGAACTCGAAGCGGAGAGCGAGGCGTTGGGAAGGCGAGTGCGCGAAGTGGTCCGTGCCATGCCGGACCCCGACCACTTCGCCATCTTCGAGAACGTGTACGCGGACGGGCACGCGCTGGTGGACGAGGAGCGCGCGCAGTTCGCCGCGTACCAGGCGTCGTTCGCCGACGTGGACGTAGAGGAGGGCAAGTAGCGATGACCACGCAGACCGCGACATCGGCGTCGATCTCGGCGCCGAAGAACATGGCGCTGGCCAAGGCGATCAACGAATCGCTGCGCAAGGCCCTCGAAGCCGACCCGAAGGTCCTCGTCATGGGCGAGGACGTCGGCAAGCTCGGCGGCGTGTTCCGGGTGACGGACGGCCTCCAGAAGGACTTCGGCGAGGACCGGGTCATCGACACCCCGCTCGCCGAGTCGGGCATCGTCGGCACGGCCATCGGCCTCGCCCTGCGGGGCTACCGCCCGGTGGTCGAGATCCAGTTCGACGGCTTCGTCTTCCCCGCGTACGACCAGATCGTCACCCAGCTCGCCAAGATGCACGCCCGCTCGCTGGGCAAGGTCAAGCTGCCGGTCGTCGTCCGCATCCCCTACGGCGGCGGCATCGGCGCCGTCGAGCACCACTCGGAGTCACCGGAGTCGCTGTTCGCGCACGTGGCGGGCCTGAAGGTGGTCTCGCCGTCGAACGCGTCGGACGCCTACTGGATGATGCAGCAGGCCATCCAGAGCGACGACCCGGTGATCTTCTTCGAGCCGAAGCGCCGCTACTGGGACAAGGCCGAGGTCAACCCGGACGCGATCCCCGGCCCCCTGCACAAGGCCCGCGTGGTCCGTGAGGGCACGGACCTCACCCTCGCCGCCTACGGCCCCATGGTGAAGCTCTGCCAGGAGGCCGCCGACGCGGCCGCCGAGGAGGGCAAGTCCCTGGAGGTCCTGGACCTGCGGTCGGTGTCACCCCTGGACTTCGACACGATCCAGGCGTCCGTGGAGCGGAACCGCCGGCTGATCGTGGTCCATGAGGCCCCGGTCTTCTTCGGCTCGGGCGCCGAGATCGCCGCCCGCATCACCGAGCGCTGCTTCTACCACCTGGAGGCCCCCGTCCTCCGGGTCGGTGGCTACCACGCCCCGTATCCGCCGGCGCGTCTCGAGGAGGAGTACCTGCCGGGTCTGGACCGGGTGCTCGACGCCGTCGACCGCTCGCTGGCGTACTGAGGGAGAGGTCCGTGACGACGATGACAGACACGTCTCTGCGCGAGTTCAAGATGCCCGACGTGGGCGAGGGACTCACCGAGGCCGAGATCCTCAAGTGGTACGTCCAGCCCGGTGACACCGTCACCGACGGCCAGATCGTCTGCGAGGTCGAGACGGCCAAGGCCGCCGTCGAACTGCCCATTCCGTACGACGGCGTCGTACGCGCCCTGCACTTCCCCGAGGGCACCACCGTCGACGTCGGCACGTCCATCATCGCGGTGGACGTGTCGGGCGGCGCCGCCCCCGCACCGGCCGAGGAGGCGGCGCCCGCGAAGCCCGCCGCCGAGCCGCGGCCGGCGGAGCCCGCCCCGGCCAAGGCCAAGCCGGAGGGCCGCAAGCCGGTCCTCGTCGGCTACGGCGTCGCCGAGTCGTCCACGAAGCGGCGCCCCCGAAAGGGCGTCCCGCCCGTCGCGGCACCCGTCGAGGACAGCCTGTACGGCGCCACCGCCCTCCAGTCCGTCCAGGGCGAGCTGAACGGCCACGGCCCGCACGGCGCCACCGCGCCGCGCCCGCTGGCGAAGCCGCCGGTGCGCAAGCTGGCCAAGGACCTCGGCGTCGACCTGACGACGGTCACCCCGTCCGGCCCGGACGGCATCATCACCCGCGAGGACGTCCACGCGGCGGTGACCCCGCCGAAGACGCCCGAGCCCGCCACGGCGGCGCCCGCCGCGGTCGCGGCCCCCGCCGCTCCGGCGCCGGTGGTGTCGTACGACGGCGCCCGCGAGACCCGTGTCCCCGTCAAGGGCGTCCGCAAGGCGACGGCCGCGGCGATGGTCGGCTCGGCGTTCACCGCCCCGCACGTCACGGAGTTCGTCACTGTCGATGTGACGCGCACGGTGAAGCTGGTCGAGGAGCTCAAGCAGGACAAGGACATGCAGGGCCTGCGGGTGAACCCGCTCCTGCTGATCGCCAAGGCCCTGCTGGTCGCGATCAAGCGCAACCCGGACATCAACGCCTCCTGGGACGAGGCGGCCCAGGAGATCGTCGTCAAGCACTACGTGAACCTGGGTATCGCGGCTGCCACGCCGCGCGGTCTGATCGTGCCGAACATCAAGGACGCGCACGCGAAGACGCTGCCGCAGCTCGCCGAGTCCCTGGGCGAGCTGGTGTCCACGGCGAAGGAGGGCCGCACCTCCCCGGCCGCCATGCAGGGCGGCACGGTCACCATCACCAACGTCGGTGTCTTCGGCATCGACACCGGCACGCCCATCCTGAACCCCGGTGAGTCGGCGATCCTCGCCGTCGGCGCGATCAAGCCGCAGCCGTGGGTCCACAAGGGCAAGGTCAAGCCGCGTCAGGTGACGACCCTGGCGCTCAGCTTCGACCACCGGCTGGTGGACGGGGAGCTGGGGTCCAAGGTCCTCGCGGACGTCGCCGCGATCCTGGAACAGCCGAAGAGGCTGATCACCTGGGCGTGACACCGCCTTCCGCCGGATAGGGTCACGGTGAAGGGGCCGGTCGCAAATTCGTCTTGCGACCGGCCCCTTCGTCCTTGGTCCCGCTCGGGCCCCTCAGCGCTGTCGCTCAGCGCTGACGGTCAGCGCTGGTTGAGCACGTACACCGGGGCGCCGTCCTCCGTCGCGCCCATGGGGCGGATGCAGGCGTGCTTGCGCAGCAGCCGCAGGCAGTCGTTGACGCGCTGCACGGACAGCCCCGTACGGGCGGCGATCGCCTCCAGCGGTTGACGCAGTTCACCCTCCTCGACGAGCACGGGGGCAATCACGACGGCCACGGTCCAGACGTCCGCCGTCACCGACAGCCGCTCCCGCCAGTCGGCCAGCACGGACTCGGTGGTGGGGTGCGTCTCGAAGGCGGTGGCGGAGGGTGCCGGGTGTTCGACGGAGAGGGCGTCGAGCCGGTTGGCGATGCGCTCCATGGCCTGGGCCATGGCTTGCTGGGAGGCGAGGCCGAGACGCTGCATCTCGACCATCTGCTGCTGTGCCGCCACCATTTGCTGCTGTGTCTCCAGCACCTGTTGCTGTATCTCCAGCATCGTCTGCTGTGTGTCGACCATTTGCTGTTGCAGCGCGAGTGACCTCTGCTGGGCGATGGCCAGTTGTTCGTCCGCCTGGAGGTTGCGTTCTTCGAGCCGGACGATGGCTTCGGCGATCTGCTCGGGCATGGCGTAGGCGATGGGGGCGCCGGGGCCGGCGGGTTGGACCTCGGCCTCCTCCAGGGTGTAGGAACCCTCGCGCTGAATGGTCTCGATCACTTCGGCGACCCACTGCTTGAAGGGGGCGCACTCCGGCTTGGTGCAGGCACCGACGAGCAGGATGAGGCCCTGGAGATCGATGAGATTCATGTCTCGGCGCCACTCTCTACCTGCGGGAACGCCGAGACCGTGACCTCCAGTCACTGTCTCGAGAATCTCTCGGTGCTCTTCCGGGACATGGTCGAGAAGAGCCTTTCGAGGCGTGGTGTAGCCGAGTTGCTTGCAGACATCCACCGCCGGAAACCAATGCGTCCCGTCCGGCATGGTCAGTCGGCGGACGCGGGCTCCCGTGGCCGCGTACACGAAGTCGCCGGCGTCGATGGCGTCGCGCTGCGTCCGGGGGTCGGGTTGGTGCTTGCTGGGTTCGATCACGTGAACCACCTCCGCTGCGGAACGTAGGGCGGAGGCAATCGAATATGCCATTTGAATGGGTGATGTTCGCTATCGCGAGCGAAGATCGCGGAATCGGCTTGCGGCGGGAACGGCGAAGGGGGCCACCGCAGTCGCGCGGTGGCCCCCTTCGTCTGTCCAAAGAGCGACCCGAAGGGCAGCCTTCAGGCTCAGACGGCGAAGCCGTAGTTCAGCAGCTTCTTGGCGTCCACCGCGCGGTTGTCGATCGTCGAGGACGCGAGAACCGTGCCGATGATCGTCTTGCCGTTGCGGGTGGCGGCGAAGACCAGGCAGTACTTGGACTCCGGACCGGAACCGGTCTTCACGCCGATCGTGCCGCTGTAGGTGCCCAGCAGCGGGTTGGTGTTGGTCCACGGCGCCATCGTGCGGGTCGCGCCGGACTTCGTGATCGTCTTGGCCGTGTACGACTTCGTCTTCACGACCGACTTGAACGTGGAGTTCTTCATCGCGGCCCGGGCGAGCTTCGTCAGGTCGCGCGGCGTCGAGTAGTTGGCGCCGTTGCCGATGCCGTCGAAGGAGTCGAAGTGTGTGTTCGTCAGGCCGAGGCTCTTGGCCTTGCTGTTCATCTTGGAGATGAACGACTTCACGCGGGCCGAACGGGTCGAGCCGGTGCCGTACTTGTCGGCGAGGGCGTAGGCGGCGTCGCAGCCGGACGGCAGCATCAGCCCGTAGAGCAGCTGGCGGACGCTGACCTTGTCGCCGACGATCAGCTTGGCGTTGGAGGCGTAGTTGTTGGCGACGATGTAGTCGCTGTACGCCTTCTGGACGGTCACCTTGCTGTCGAGGTTCAGGTTCGACTGGCTGAGCACGACCAGCGCGGTCATGATCTTCGTGGTGGAGCCGGTGGAACGCTTGGTGTCGGCGGCCTTGGTGTACAGGCTCTTGCCGGTACCGCTGTTCATCACGAACCCGCCCGCGGCGGTGATCGTCGGCTTCGCGGGAGCGGCCTGCGCCGGAGCGGAGCCGAGAACACCGGTGGCGACGAGCGCACCGGTGGTCATGACTACGGCAGCTGCTCTGCGGACACGTGCACCCTTTATGGCGGTAATCAAGTCAAGTACCCCGATTGTGTCAAATGTCTGAGGAGCGCGGCCGGTTGGGAGCCGGTTCGGCAGGCACAGAAGGGCCGCTTCTCGTGTGACAAGTGAGTAGCACAAAAGGTTGTGCTGCGGGTGGCGCGGGGGTCAATTCAGGTCCATCTCACAGCTCGCCGAGGGGCTGAGGGTGGGTTTCGGAGGGGGTTCATCCCGGATCGTGGACGAGGCGAGCGATGCGTACGCGTTGTATCTATGCTGTGGGCATGGCCTCCGCAGCACCCTCGAAGCCCCGTCCGCCCGCAGCCCCGGCCGTCAAGCGGCCCCCCGCCGCCGACCGTGTGTACGCGCATGTCAAACAGGGTGTGCTGGAGCGCCGTTACGAGGGCGGCACCCTGCTCACCGAGGGCGAGCTGGCCGAGGCGGTCGGGGTGTCCCGGACGCCGGTGCGGGAGGCGCTGCTGCGGCTGGAGGTCGAAGGCCTGATCAAGCTCTACCCGAAGAAGGGCGCGCTGGTCCTGCCGGTCTCCGCGCAGGAGATCGCGGACGTGGTCGAGACCCGGCAGCTCGTCGAGGAGCACGCGGTCCGCAAGACGGTCCCGGCCTCGCCGCGGCTCATCGCCCGCCTGGAGGAACTCCTCGAACAGCAGAAGGCGCAGGCCGCCGCCGGTGACCTGGCGGGTGCGGCGGTGACCGACCGCTGTTTCCACGCCGAGATCGTGCGCAGTGGCGGCAACGAGATCCTCTCCCGCCTCTACGACCAGCTCCGCGACCGGCAGTTGCGCATGGGTGTCGCCGTCATGCACGCCCACCCCGACCGCATCACCAAGACGCTCACCGAACACGAGGAGATCCTCCGGGCGCTGCGCGCGGGTGACGCGGAGGCGGCCGTGAGCCTCGTCCATCGCCATGTGAGCTGGTTCTCCAACCTGGCGCGGGGGGAGGTTCGTTGAGCCGCCCCTCCCTGTCCTCGTCCTCCGCGCTGCCCGGAGACCCACCCGGTGGTCGCCGTGCCCTCACCGTGTGGGGCATCGGCGTCTCGGTCTACTTCGTCGCCGTCATCTTCCGTACGTCGCTGGGGGTGGCCGGCCTCGACGCCGCCGACCGCTTCCATGTGAGCGCCTCCGCCCTGTCGACGTTCTCGATCCTGCAACTGCTCGTGTACGCGGGCATGCAGATACCGGTGGGTCTGCTGGTGGACCGGCTCGGCACCAAGAAGGTGCTGACCCTCGGGGTCGTGCTGTTCACGGCCGGTCAGATCGGCTTCGCGCTGGCACCGTCGTACGGCATGGCGCTGGCCTCTCGGGCACTGCTGGGCTGCGGCGACGCGATGACGTTCATCAGCGTGCTGCGGCTCGGCAGCCGTTGGTTCCCGGCCCGGCGCGGTCCGCTGATCGCGCAGTTCGCGGGGCTCGCCGGTATGGCGGGCAACCTGGTGTCGACGCTGGTGCTGGCCCGGCTGCTGCACGGGGTGGGCTGGACGGCGGCGTTCGCGGGCAGCTCCGTCGCCGGGCTCGTCGTCCTCGTCCTCACCCTGCTGTTCCTGAAGGACCACCCGGACGGGCACGAACCGGAGCCCTTCCCGCACCAGGGAGCGGCGTACGTGCGGCGGCAGATCGCGGCGTCCTGGCGGGAGCCGGGCACCCGGCTCGGGCTGTGGGTGCACTTCACCACGCAGTTCCCGGCGATGGTGTTCCTGCTGCTGTGGGGGCTGCCGTTCCTGGTGGAGGCGCAGGGGCTGAGCCGGGCCACCGCCGGTGACCTGCTCACCCTCGTCGTCCTGTCCAACATGGTGGTCGGACTGGTGTACGGCCAGATCGTGGCCCGGCACCACGCGGCGCGGCTGCCGCTGGCGCTCGGCACGGTGCTCGCGACGGCGGCGGTCTGGGCGACCACGCTGATCTACCCCGGTGAGCACGCGCCGATGTGGCTGCTGATCGTCCTGTGCGCGGTCCTCGGAGCCTGTGGGCCCGCCTCGATGCTCGGCTTCGACTTCGCCCGCCCCGCGAACCCGCCGGAACGTCAGGGCACGGCCTCCGGGATCACCAACATGGGCGGTTTCGTCGCCTCCATGACGACTCTGCTGGCCGTCGGCGTCCTCCTCGACCTCACGAACGACAACTACCGCGTCGCCTTCTCCGCCGTCTTCGTCCTCCAGGCCCTGGGCCTGACCCAGATTTTCCGCCTGCGCGCCCGAGCGGCCCGCCGGGAACGCGAACGCCTGGTCGCCAGCCGTGTGGAGACGGTGCACGTACCGGCGTGAGGGCACACTCAGGTCGCGTCCGAGCGATCGGGCCCGGCGGGGGGCGTAGCGGGCGCCGGCCCGCCGCCGTCTGCTACACCGTCACCGCGAAGGCGTGGAGGATGGCCGCGATGAGGTGGGGGTCGCCCTCCGCCTTGATCCGGTCGGCGACCGTGTCGGCGGTGACGCGGCCGCAGGCGAGGCGGACGTAGGTCTCCCAGTCCAGGGTGAGGGTGGCGGCGGGGCCGAGCGCGGGGGCGGTCTCCAGGGTGCCGCGGCCCTGGATGTCGACGCGGACCGTGCGGATGAACTCCACCGGGCCGTGCACGTCGAGGACGACGGCCGAACTGCGCGGGGCCTGCGCGTCCTCCGCGACGACCTTCGGCAGGACGGAGAGCAGCTCGTCCCGGACGATGTACGCGCCCGGCGAGTCCAGGTTCCCCGGCTGGCCGAGCGCCGCTCGCAGGTCCTGCTCGTGCACCCACACGTCGAAGGCGCGGTTGCGCATGGCCTGTTCGAGGGTCAGTTCCGTGCCGAGCGGGCCGCGCACCTTGTGGTCGGGCTGCCGGGACTCGTTCCGCAGCTGGCGGTTGCGGCGGATGATCGTGTACTCCAGCTCGGACGTCATCTCCGGCGCCGTGTGGTGGCGGCGGGCGTCGACCTGCATCTCCATGTACCGCTGGTGCTCGGTGCGCACGTGGTACAGGTCGCGCGGCAGGGTGTGGATCGGCCGCGGGTCGCCGAGCATCTCGCAGTCCATGCCGATGACATGGGAGACCACATCGCGCACCGACCAGCCGGGGCACGGCGTCCGCCTGTTCCACTCGCCCTCCACGAGCGGTGCCACCAATTCGGCTATCGCATCCACTGCGTGGGTCCAGGCGTCGGCGTAGGGCTGAAGAGTGGGATGCAGACTCACGGAACGGGACCCCTCGGGCGGTCGGTACGTGTCAGTACGGTCGGTACGTGTCGGCTACGTGGCGGGTGGTCTTCAGTAGGGGCGTCGGCGTTGACGGCGGTGAGTGGGCGTCGGCGGCGGTCAGTGGGTGCTGTGGAACGTTAAGTTACGCTGCTGTGTGGCACCCCGGCAGTGCTTTCGTGTGACGATCGTAGGCCCGTGTTTGACGGCTCGAATGCCAGGACGGTGGTAGTGTGCGCGCCTCGCTCCTTCAGATCGGTGTGAACGAGGGCGAATCGGTCGATTCGCGCAGGCGTCGGGTGGCTTCGCTGGTCCGTGAGCAGGCCGGAGCCGATCTCGTCGTCCTTCCGGAGCTGTGGACCACCGGCGCATTCGCGTTCGAATCCTTCACCGCGGAGGCCGAGCCGCTCGACGGGCCGACCCATGAGGCGATGGCCAAGGCGGCGGCCGACGCGGGCGTCTGGCTGCACGCCGGTTCGATCCCCGAGCGCGCCGCATCCGACAGCGGCTCCGCCGCGGGCGAGGGCCCCCTCTACAACACGTCTCTCGTCTTCTCCCCCTCCGGTGAACTCGCCGCCGCCTATCGCAAGATCCACCGCTTCGGCTTCGACAAGGGCGAGGCCGTCCTGATGGGCGCGGGCGCGGAACTGGTGACGGTCCGCCTGCCGGACACCACCCTCGGCGTGGCCACCTGCTACGACCTGCGCTTCCCCGAACTCTTCCGCGGCCTCGTCGACGCGGGCGCCGAGACCTTCGTCGTCCCCGCCGGCTGGCCCGAACGCCGCCGCGCCCACTGGACCCTGCTCGCCCGGGCCAGGGCCGTCGAGAACCAGGCGTACGTCCTCGCCTGTGGAACGGCGGGCACGCACGCGGGAGTTCCGCAGGCCGGTCACTCGATCGTGGTCGACCCCTGGGGTGAGGTGCTGGCCGAGGCGGGCTCCGGGGAGGAGGTCCTCACCGTGGAGTTCGACCCGGCGAAGGTCGCGACGACCCGTGAGCAGTTCCCGGCCCTCAAGGACCGACTGCTGGGCCTGGAGACCCCGCGCCGCTGACTGCTGACCGCTGACGACCGGCCGCGGCCGGCGGCGGCCGGGTGAGCCGTGGCCCACCCCGTCTCCCGGCGCTCTAGTCGATGCCCCTCTCCCGTTCCGCCAGGTTGATCACGCATACCGTCACGGCGATCAGCAGCGACGGGTCCGCGTCGTCGCGGACGATGTCGAGGCCGTACGTCTCCCTGACGTGCAGCCATCTGCGGGAGACGACGGCGAGGGCCTCGCCCTGGTACTCGATGAGGAACTCGCGGTCGAGGATCTTGCCGCTGACGTCCAGTTCCGTGCCGTCCGTCAGCGACACCCGGTAGTGGTTGCGCAGCAGGGACAGGCGCTTGCGGCGGACCGTGGCCAGCGGTTCGCCCTCCCGTTCGATCGCCATGGTGTCGCGCAGCGCGAACCACTTCTTCCGGATGACGATCAGGACCCGCCCCGTCGGGTCCTTCAGCTCGAAGGTGTCCCGTAGCCGCAGGGCCTTGCCGTCGACGAGGAAGACCTTGCTGCCGTGCTCGTCCTCGATCCAGTAGTCGTCACCGATGCCGAGGATCCGGTCGCGTACGAGGAATCTCATGCCCTCAGGCGTTCCCCGGCGCCCGCCGCCCCACCTCGCCGATAGGCCGAAAGGACGCAGGTCCCGGCCTCGCACCCAGGTTGTCCACAGGCCTCTGGCGACGTTGTCCACAGGTGCGGCCGAGAGTTGTCCACAGGCTCAGCGGCGGGCCGCGGGCAAGTGGCACCCTTGATCCATGAGCGATTCCACGACCCAGCACCCCGCACCCCGCCGTGTCCGTGTCCGCGCCCCCGAGCTGACCGGCAGGGGCGGCTGGCTGAACACGGGCGGGACGCAGTACACCCTCGCTGACCTGCGGGGAAAGATAGTGCTGCTGGATTTTTGGACGTTCTGCTGCATCAACTGTCTGCATGTCCTGGACGAGCTGCGCGAGCTGGAGGAGAAGCATCGCGACACCGTCGTGGTCATCGGGGTGCACTCCCCGAAGTTCGCGCACGAGGCGGAGCACGCGGCGGTGGTCGACGCCGTCGAGAGATACGGGGTGGAGCACCCGGTCCTCGACGACCCGGAGCTCGCCACCTGGAAGCAGTACGCGGTACGGGCCTGGCCGACCCTCGTGGTGATCGACCCCGAGGGGTATGTGGTCGCCCAGCACGCGGGCGAGGGACATGCGCACGCCATCGAGCGGCTCGTCGCCGAGCTGGAGACCGAGCATGAGGCGAAGGGCACCCTGCGGCGCGGCGACGGACCGTATGTGGCGCCGGACCCCGAGCCGACGGTGCTGCGCTTCCCCGGAAAGGCGCTGCTCCTGCCCGGCGGGGACTTCCTCGTCAGCGACACCACCCGCCACCAGCTGGTGCGGCTCGCCCCCGACGGCGAGACGGTCGTCCGCCGGTACGGCGCCGGTGAGCGCGGATTCGTGGACGGCAGCGCCGAGCACGCCCGGTTCAACGAGCCGCAGGGCCTGGCGCTGCTGGACGGCGGGACGGTGGTCGTCGCCGACACCGTGAACCACGCGCTGCGCCGCCTCGACCCGGACACCGGCGAGGTTTCCACCCTCGCGGGCACGGGCCGCCAGTGGTGGCAGGGCTCGCCCACCTCCGGCCTGGCCTGGGAGGTCGACCTGTCCTCACCGTGGGACGTGGCCGTCTTCGGCGGCAAGGTGTGGATCGCGATGGCCGGCGTCCATCAGCTGTGGACGTACGACCCGGAGGACTGCACCGTCGCCGTGGCGGCGGGCACGACGAACGAGGGGCTGGTGGACGGCCCGGGTGCGGAGGCGTGGTTCGCGCAACCGTCGGGGCTCGCGGCGACCGCGGACCGGCTGTGGCTCGCCGACTCCGAGACGTCGGCGCTGCGCTGGGTCGACCTCGACGGGGCGGTGCACACGGCGGTCGGCACCGGCCTGTTCGACTTCGGGCACCGCGACGGCGCCGCCGACCAGGCGCTGCTCCAGCATCCGCTGGGGGTCACGGTCCTACCCGACGGCTCGGTCGCGGTCAGCGACACCTACAACCACGCGCTGCGCCGCTACGACCCGGCCACCGGCGAGGTGACGACCCTCGCGACGGACCTGCGGGAGCCGAGCGACGCGGTGCTCGTCGGGGACGACATCGTGGTCGTCGAGTCCGCCCGCCACCGGCTGACCCGGCTGCGGCTGCCGGAGGAGACGGTGAAGGTGGAGGCCATCGCCCACCGCACCCGGCGCGCACCCACCGAGGTCGCCCTCGGCAGCCTCCGGCTCGACATCGTCTTCCAGGCGCCCGCCGGGCAGAAGCTCGACGAACGGTACGGACCGTCGACCCGTCTGCTCGTCTCCTCCACCCCTCCCGAGCTGCTGCTCGGGGGCGAGGGCGCGGACACGGCCCTGTCCCGCACGCTGGAGCTGAACCCCTCCATATCCGAGGGCGTCCTGCACGTGTCGGCGATGGCGGCGTCCTGCGACGACGACCCGGCCAACGAGTACCCGGCCTGCCATGTGCACCAGCAGGACTGGGGTGTGCCGGTCCGGGTCTCGTCCGGTGGCGCGGACCGGCTGCCGCTGGTGCTCGCGGGAATGGACGAGGGCACGGCCGGCCTCGGCTGAAGCCGTTCGCCCGCGCCGCCCTCGTCGCCCACCGGTGCGGTCACACGCCGCCGTACCCGTCCCGGTGGTGGTGCCGCTCCTCGTCGATGACGGGCGTCGTGGACGGCACCACGACCCGCCTGCGCCTGGCGATGCTGCTGAACGTCGCGACGCCGATCAGTCCGACGATCATGAAGATGATGCCGACCAGGTCGAGGTTGACCCCTTGCATGTCCCAGTCGGTGGCGAACGTGAGGATGGCGCCCACGGCGATCAGAATGATGCACCCGCCCAAACCCATGAGTGTTCCCTCCCAGTCCGGTTGGGTCGGCCGGTCGTTCCGGTCGTTCGGTCCTACCGGTGGACTCCGGGTACCCGAACTGGCTTGCCAGTAACAGGGGGAGGCCGTTCGGGTGCCGGGCGGGGTGCCGGTCAGCCCTCCAGGAACGCGGCCAGGGCGTTCGCCAGGAGGTAGGGGTCCTTGGCGCCGCAGAGTTCACGGGCGCTGTGCATGGAGAGGATGGCGACGCCGATGTCGACGGTCTGGATACCGTGCCGGGCCGCGGTGATGGGCCCGATGGTCGTGCCGCACGGCATGGAGTTGTTGGAGACGAACGTCTGGAACGGCACGCCGGACTTCTCGCAGGCCGCGGCGAACACCGCGCGGCCCGAACCGTCCGTGGCGTAGCGGTTGTTGACGTTCACCTTCAGCAGCGGGCCGGCGTCCGCGCGCGGGTGGTGCGTGGGGTCGTGCCGCTCCGCGTAGTTGGGGTGGACGGCGTGACCGGTGTCCGAGGAGAGACAGATCGTGGCGGCGAAGGCGCGGGCCCGGTCCTCGTACGAGCCGCCGCGGGCGAACACCGAGCGCTCCAGCACCCCGCCGAGGAGCGGTCCGTCGGCGCCGGTGTCGCTCTGGGAGCCGTTCTCCTCGTGGTCGAAGGCGGCGAGGACGGGGATGTACGACGGACCGTCACCGGAGGTGGCGACCGCGGCGAGCGCCGCCGTGGCGGCGTGCACGGAGAGGAGGTTGTCCATGCGGGGCCCGGCCAGCAGGTCCTTGTCGCGGCCCAGATAGGCGGGCGGTTCGACGGAGTGGGTCATCAGGTCCCAGCCGGTGACCTCGCCCGAGGGCAGGCCCAGTTCCTGCTCCAGGAAGGCGATCAGGTCGCCGTCGCGGACGTCGTCGCCGAGGCCCCAGACGGGCTGGAGGTGGCGCTGCTTGTCGAGCTTCAGACCCTCGGAGGAGACGGAACGGTCGAGATGGATGGCGAGTTGGGGCACCCGCAGGAGGGGCCGGTCGATGTTCACGAGGCGGTTGGTGCCGTCGCGCAGCGAGAGCCGGCCGGCGAGGCCGAGGTCGCGGTCCAGCCAGGAGTTGAGCAGCGGACCGCCGTAGATCTCGACGGCGACCTGGCGCCAGCCGTGGGCGCCGCTGTCGGGGCGCGGCTTCACCCGCAGGTTGGGGGAGTCGGTGTGGGCGCCGACGATACGGAACGGCGTGTGGGGTTCGGCGCCCTCCGGCACGTACCAGGCGATGATCGCGCCGCCGCGCAGCACGTACTTGCCGCCCAGGGAGCCGTCCCACGCGTCCGTCTCGGACACCTGGCGGAAGCCGGCCTTCTCCAGCCGCTCCGCGGCGTTCGCCACCGCGTGGTACGGGGACGGGCTTGCCGCGAGGTAGGTCATCAGGTCGTCGGTGTGGCCGCG
Source organism: Streptomyces torulosus (assembly GCF_001419765.1). Classification (GTDB taxonomy): domain Bacteria; phylum Actinomycetota; class Actinomycetes; order Streptomycetales; family Streptomycetaceae; genus Streptomyces; species Streptomyces torulosus. The sequence goes on along the minus strand of NZ_LIRK01000141.1, from coordinate 7,280 downwards.
ATCGAAGCGTGGGGGTGTGCGCATGGGGTTCACCTTAACGACGTACGAGGGCCCGCTCCCGGGGTTGGGAGCGGGCCCTGGTGTGAGGAACGGCGGACGGGGCGGTGGACGGACGGGCAGGGCCCGTCCACCACCCGACCGCGTCGGAATGGGGCTCCGGCCCCGGCGGCGGTGCCGTCCGGGGCCGGGGCCTGGAGGTCAGAACGCCTCTTCGTCCAGTTCCATCAGGTCGAGGTCGACGCCCTCGGAGATCTTGCGGGCCAGGGTGACGCCGGGCAGGACGTTGGCGGCGAAGAACTTGGCCGCGGCGATCTTGCCGGTGTAGAAGGCCTTGTCCTTGGCGGACGCGTTCGGCAGCTTCTCGGCGGCGACGGCGGCACCCTTGAGGAGCAGGTAGCCGACGACGACGTCACCGGAGGCGAGCAGCAGGCGGCTGGTGTTGAGGCCCACCTTGTAGATGTTCTTGACGTCCTGCTCGGTCGCGGCGAGGTCGGTGAGCATGAGGCCGACGATGGCCTCCAGCTCGACCGCGGCCTTGGCGAGGTGCTCACGGGCCCCGGCCAGCTCCTCGCCGCCCTCACCCAGCGCCAGGAACTTCTTGATCTCCTCGGCGAGGGAGTTCAGCGCGGCGCCCTGGTTGCGGACGATCTTCCGGAAGAAGAAGTCCTGGCCCTGGATCGCGGTGGTGCCCTCGTACAGGGTGTCGATCTTGGCGTCGCGGATGTACTGCTCGATCGGGTACTCCTGCAGGAAGCCGGAGCCGCCGAAGGTCTGCAGGGACTGGGCGAGCTGCTCGTAGCCCTTCTCGGAGCCGTAGCCCTTGACGATCGGGAGGAGCAGGTCGTTCAGGGCGTGCTCGGTGGAGGCGTCCTCGCCGGCCGCCTCCTTCACCGCGATCGAGTCCTGGACGGAGGCGGTGTAGAGGACGAGGGCGCGCATGCCCTCCGCGTACGCCTTCTGCGTCATCAGCGAGCGGCGGACGTCCGGGTGGTGCGTGATGGTGACCTTGGGCGCGGTCTTGTCCATGAAGTTCGCCAGGTCGGGGCCCTGGACGCGCTCCTTGGCGTACTCGAGGGCGTTGAGGTAGCCCGTGGAGAGGGTGGAGATCGCCTTCGTGCCGACCATCATGCGGGCGAACTCGATGATGCGGAACATCTGGCGGATGCCGTCGTGCTTGTCGCCGATCAGCCAGCCCTTGGCGGGGTGCCGGTCGCCGAAGGTCATCTCGCAGGTGTTGGAGGCCTTCAGGCCCATCTTGTGCTCGACGTTGGTGGCGTAGACGCCGTTGCGCTCGCCCAGCTCGCCGGTCTCGAAGTCGAACAGGTACTTCGGGACGAGGAAGAGGGACAGGCCCTTGGTGCCGGGGCCGTGGCCCTCGGGGCGGGCGAGGACGTAGTGGAGGATGTTCTCCTCCATGTCGTGCTCACCGGAGGTGATGAAGCGCTTCACGCCCTCGATGTGCCAGGAGCCGTCCTCCTGCTGGATCGCCTTGGTGCGGCCCGCGCCGACGTCCGAACCGGCGTCCGGCTCGGTGAGCACCATGGTGGAGCCCCAGGTCCGCTCGACCGCGATCTGGGCGATCTTCTTCTGTACGTCGTTGCCCTCGTCGTAGAGGATGCCGGCGAAGGCCGGGCCGGAGGAGTACATCCACACGGCCGGGTTCGCGCCGAGGATCAGCTCCGCGTAGGACCAGATCAGGGAGGCGGGGGCGGTCGTGCCGCCGATGCCCTCGGGCAGGCCGAGCCGCCAGTACTCCGACTCCATGAAGGCCTTGTAGCTCTTCTTGAAGGAGGCCGGGACCGGGGCGGTGTTCGTCTCCGGGTCGAAGACCGGCGGGTTGCGGTCGGCGTCCGTGAAGGACTCCGCCAGCTCGTTCTCGGCGAGGCGGGTCAGCTCCTCCAGGATGCTCTTGGCGGTGTCCGTGTCCATCTCCGCGAACGGGCCGGTGCCGTAAAGCTTGTCGCGGCCGAGCACCTCGAAGAGGTTGAACTCGATGTCGCGGAGATTCGACTTGTAGTGCCCCATGGCGACGGCTCCGTAAGAGAGGGATCGGCGAGGCACTGGATCCTCGCACTAGTTCACATACCAACAAGTAGCTTCTCTCCGATGATGCTACCCACCGGTAATAAGAAGCAACCCCGATTGGGTCATCTGTGACTCGTTACGCTTTGCCGCATGTACGGCTACGACCAGAGCGCTGGCACTCAGCAGCAGTACGCCCCGCCGCAGCAGCCCATGTCCGGGCAGCAGATGCCGGGGCAGATGCCCGGCGGCCCGATGGGCGGGGGCTACGGGCAGCAGCCTCCGCTGTACCCGGAGCCGTCCCCGCCGTCCCTCGCGGACGCGGTGCGTGCCTTCACCACGGGTCAGATGGCCGCCGAGGACTTCCAGCAGGTCTTCGCGACGTCCAAGGTCTACTGCCCGCGCGGTGACAACCCCGGGTTCCTGGCGCTGCACAACACGCAGCAGCCGGTGATCCCGATGTTCACCTCGCTCAAGGAGCTGCGCCGGTATGCCGGCAAGGAGTCCAAGTACTTCGTGATCACCGGCGCCGAGGTCATCGACCTGCTGCCGACCGGCTACGGCTTCGTCCTCGACATGGAGGGGGAGCACCGGATGGTCTTCGACGCGAAGGCGGTGGAGCAGATGGTGGAGTTCGCGATGCGGCGCATGTACGGATAGCTCCGCGCCACGCCCGACGGGTCGTGCGGCTCGGTGGGCGACGGCAGGCGGGGTGTCGGTCCCGGCTCGGTGTCCCGGGTCGATCGCGGGACGAGGTGAACGCCCGGAGGGAATGCCCTCCGGGCGTTCGTCGTTGGACCTGGCAGAAAGTTCAACAATCAACTAAAGTGAACGCACAAGGAGGTACCGACATGCCCGCAGTGACCGTCGAGAACCCGCTGACCCTGCCCCGTGTCGCCGCGTCGACCGACGCGGTGTCCCGTCCGGTGCTCGCCGTGACGACCGCGCCCAGCGGCTTCGAGGGCGAGGGCTTCCCGGTCCGCCGTGCGTTCGCCGGGATCAACTACCGTCACCTCGACCCGTTCATCATGATGGACCAGATGGGCGAGGTGGACTACGCGCCGGGAGAGCCGAAGGGCACGCCCTGGCACCCCCACCGTGGCTTCGAGACCGTCACCTACATCATCGACGGGATCTTCGACCACCAGGACAGCCACGGCGGTGGCGGCACCATCACCAACGGTGACACCCAGTGGATGACGGCCGGTTCCGGTCTCCTCCACATCGAGGCGCCGCCGGAGGCCCTCGTCATGTCCGGCGGACTCTTCCACGGCATCCAGCTGTGGGTGAACCTCCCGGCCAGGGACAAGATGATGGCGCCGAGATACCAGGACATCCGCGGCGGCCAGGTCCAGCTCCTCACCACCCCCGACGGCGGCGCGCTGCTCCGCGTCATCGCCGGTGAGCTGGACGGGCACCAGGGGCCCGGCATCACCCACACCCCGATCACCCTGCTCCACGCGACCGTGGCGCCGGGCGCGGAGATCACGCTTCCGTGGCGCGAGGACTTCAACGCGCTGGCGTACGTGCTCGCCGGGCGCGGCAGCGTCGGTGTGGACCGGCGCCCGATCCACCTCGGTCAGACGGCCGTCTTCGGTGCGGGCTCGTCCATCACGGTGCGGGCGGACGAGAAGCAGGACTCCAACGCGCCCGACCTGGAGATCGTGCTGCTCGGCGGACAGCCGATCCGTGAGCCCATGGCCCACTACGGCCCGTTCGTCATGAACACCCGCGAGGAGCTGCAGCAGGCGTTCGAGGACTTCCAGAAGGGCCGGCTGGGCACGATCCCGGCGGTCCACGGGATGACCGAGGGCGGTCTCTGACCGCCGGCTCGCCGGCTCTGCCTGCGAGTAGCTGCTGATGGCTGCTGATGAGGCCCCTGCCCGACCGGGCGGGGGCCTCAGGTGTGTGCGGGGACCGGCGACATAAAGAGACAAGAGATCCATACAGCTCATACTGGAGATAAGTCCTGTCGCGCGGGAGGTGGACATGGCTATCTCGACACCGAGAGCACAGATGCCGCCGAGGCTCACGGATCCACCGCCGCGAAGAGACCTCTGGCCCGGCATCGCCGGAATCGCGTCCGGCGTCCTGATGCTCGTCGGACTCCTCGTGAGCTACGCCAACAACCCGGACTACACCGACGAGGACGGACTGCGCGAGACGGTCGCCTTCTACCGCGACGACAGCAACCTCGACCTCACCGAGGCCATGACCCTCGTGATGCTGGCGGGGAGCCTGCTGTTCCTGTGGTTCCTGTCCGCGCTCGCCCGCCGCGTCGGCAGCCGCTCCCAGCTGGTGCTCTCCGGCGGGATCGTGTTCGCCGTGCTCACCATGGTCGCGACGATCACCAGTGGGATCTACGCCGTCTCCGCCCTCAACACGGACACGTTCGTGGTGGGGCCGGGAACGGCCATGGTGGCCATGCTCCTGATGGACGTCGCGTACGCCGGGTTCATCGCGGCGATGGCCGCGGCGGCCGTCCTGCTCTTCGCCGTCTGGCGCGCCGGCGTCACCACCCACGCCGTCCCGGCCTGGCTCGGCTGGTCCGGCTTCGTCATCGCCGTCCTCTGCTGCGCGGGCCCGTTCAGCGCCTGGCTGACGGTCCTCCTCATGGCCCTGTGGACGATCGCGGCCGGGGTGGTCCTGATGGTGCGTCCGCCGGTCGGGGAGTAGCGGGATTCGGTACGGTACGACAAGGCCCGAAGCCGCAACCTCGTATTGCGGCTTCGGGCCTGTGTCCTTCCGGCCGAGGGCTAGGGCGTCACGGCAGGACGTACACCGGAGCGCCGTCGGGGGTGCAGCCCCGCCGGCGTACGCATCCGCGCTTGAGCAGCATCCGCAGGCAGTCGTTGACGCGTTCCTGCGACAGCCCCGTTCGGGTGGCGATCTCCTCCAGGCGGTAACTGGCCTCGCCGCGCACCAGCGCGGGTGCCAGGCAGGCCGCGACGGAGTGGACGTCCTCGGTCACCACGAGGTTCTTGGCCTTCCAGGTGGCGAGGAGATCCCGAGCGGTCAGCTTCGGCTCGGGGGCGGCACCGGAACCGTCGGAGTGGACATCGGGACGCTTGAGTGACGCGGCGATGTCCTGGAGGGCGTCGGCCATGACGCTCTGGCTCCGGTTGATCTGGCGTAGCAGATCGTTCTGCTCCCGCTGGAACGCGGTGAACATCTCGTCCGTCCGGATGTTGCGCTCCTCGAGCCGGACGATGGCGTCGGCGACCTGCTGGGGCATGGCGTACGCCGTGCCGCCGGTCGGGGCGGGTTGGACGGGGGCGCGGTCGAGGGCGTAGGAGCCGTCGCGCTGGATGGTCGCGATGACATCGGACACCCAGGCCTTGAAGGGTTGGGACTCCGGCTTCATGCAGCCGTTGACAAGTTGGACGAGGCCTCGAAGATTCACGAGCTTCATGTGCTTCTTAAGGCCGTGAGCTGCGAACTTGCACGAACCGTCGATCTGGTCGACGGTTCGTGCAAGTTCACCGAGAGACGTTGTGTGCTGTTGCGCGACACCATGACGGAGCGCGTCTCGAGTGTTGGCGTACCCCAGATCAGTGGCGACATCCACAGCCGGGAACCAATGCGTTCCGTCCGCCAGCGTGAGGCGTCGTACCCGAGCGCCTGTCGCCGCGAAGACGAAGTCGTTGATGTCGATCGCGTCCTGCCGCGGTGCCATCGGTTCTTCCGGCGGCGTGTTGTTCTGCTCGTCCATCGAGCATCACCTCCGTCCCGGAAGCCAGGCACGCGCAGGGGCAACGTACGTCCACTGCAAGGATGTTCACCCGATAGGGGACGGACGTATCGATTCTTCCCAATTCGGCTGCTGTGCTGTCTCCCTGAAGCCCTGCCCCGGCTTCAGTGGCGTTCTCAGAGCCTGGTGTTGCCGCCCTTGTTGGTGATGGTGGGGGTCTTGCAGGTTTTCCAGGTCAGCTTGTTGGGGCCTGTTTTGCCGCTGCCCCTGCCGCCCCAGCGGATGAGGGGGAGGGGGGTGCCCCGGTAGCCGGGGCCGTACTTGTTGTTCTTGATGGTGTTGGCGGCGCCGCAGGTCTCGCCCTTCTTGTGGTCGCGCCACTCGCTGAAGATCGCGTAGGTGCCGGACCTGGTGAAGGTGTTGCCGGTGACGGAGTTGTTGCGGCTGCCGTCGCGGATGCGGACCGGGTCGCCGGTGATGGAGGAGAACGTGTTGCCGGCGATGGTGCTGCCGGTGGTGTTGACCAGGTACACGCCGTGCATGTGACCGGCGTTGCGGAGCTTGGTGAACTTGTTCTTCCTGATGACGATGCCGGACGAGTTCTTCACATGGACCCCGGCGTAACCGGTCCTGCCGCTGAGGTTCTTGAACGTGTTCCCGGTGATCGTGACGTCCGAGACGTTGCGGAGCAGGATCGCGTTGTCGTGTCCGGAGAAGGTGCGGCCCTTGATGGTGAAGCCGCCGGGACCTCCGTTGATGCAGAGCTGGTAGTCGCCCGGCGGGCACGGGCCCTGCCCCGGGTACGTGGCGGCGGCGCCGGCCGTCGCGGACCAGCTGGGTTCGGCGAGGCCGGTCAGGACCAGTGCGCCGCCCATCACCGTGGCCGCCAGGGTCCTCGGGAGAGGGAGGGGGCGATTGCGTGTGGTGCGTTCGGTGCGGGCGGTGCGTTCGGTGTGCTTGCGCATGAGGTTGTTGAGTCCCTTCGGTCGGTGGTGGGGCGCGCGGCCGGTCCACCCCCGTGGGTCCGGCCGTCGCGACAGCAACCGAGCCTGGGCCGTCTGATCCTGTCCGGCAACGCCTTGCCCTGTCCCGGACAGAGCGCGGCTGTCCGGGCTGGTCAGCGGCCTGTCCGGACCGTACGGCGGGGTGCTCGACATGGCTGGGACAGGGGTTGTCGGCGGTTTGCCCCCGGCCGACAATGACCGCATGGCGAGCACGGGGGACCGCGGGAGTGCAGGGAAGCCGGAGGACGGTGGGGAGTTAGCGCCGGAGACGGCGCGCACCTCCGCCGAGTACGTCGCCCTGCTGCGCCGGCTCAAGGAGCGCAGCGGGCTGACCTACCGGCAGTTGGAGCAGCGGGCCGCCGAGCGGGGCGAGGTCCTCGCCCGCAGCACCCTCGCCGATGTCCTGCGGCGGGACGCGCTCCCGCGTGCCGAGGTCGTCTCCGCGCTCGTCCGGGCCTGTGGGGTGGCAGATGCCGCCGTACCTACGTGGCTGGCCGTCAGGGAACGGCTCGTTGTCATGGGGGACGCCTCGCGGGAGGCGGGGCGAGAGGAACGAGCGGGGC